>JBFGLT010000204.1:0-2715 GCA_041576015.1 Acidimicrobiales bacterium | reverse complement strand
CGGAGCGAGGTCGATGGGCACTGGACCAGATCAGCTATCCCTGGCAGGCGAAGCTGCCGGGGTGGACCGTCGAGTTCGAAGGAGGACGCGACGGTCTGTTCGGCCTCACCCTCGTCGACGACAAACGCATCGAGATCTACCTGCGCGACGATCAGACCGATGAGCTGTTGGTCCATATCGTCGCGCATGAGCTCGGTCACGCCGTCGACGTCACGTTGAACGACGGCTCCGACCGGCGGGCCTGGCAGAGCGCCCGGGGTATCGAGGGCGAACCGTGGTGGCCCGGCTCGGCAGCATCGGACTTCCGCACCGGTGCCGGTGACTTCGCCGAGAGCTTTGCGTACTGGCAGGCGGAGTCGGACAACTTCCGCTCCAAGCTCGGCCCGGAACCGACCGCGGATCAGCTCGAACTGATGGCGGAGCTGGCTCTCGACTGATCGGGTCATATCCGGCCGCCTGAGCTAGGTTGACCGGCATGTCCGACGTCTCCCTCCAAACCGTGGCTCGCGTGCACGGGATCACCACCTGGTTCCATGTCTTCATCTACGCCGCGCCGGAGGCGACCGAGGAGTTCGACAACGTCGGTCTGGAGGGTCGCAGCGGCTACTTCGCCTCCCGAGCCGCCCCGATGGGCCCGGTGCCGCCCGAGGTCATCACGGCAACCTTCTACAACTTCCCCCACGGTCTCGTGGAGCGCTGGATGCAAGGCCGGTGGGAATCGGTCACGCCGGCTGAGGCGTCGGCCGCCCGCTGGCGTGCCGTCGGTCGGGTTCTGGACACCCACGTGCGACCGGTGCTGTCGGCCGATGCGATCGCCGAGTCCATCGACATCGCGGCGCGGGCGGTCGATGGACTCACCTGGCCCGGCCGCCCGCTGGCCGCCGGTCACGCCGCGATTGTCGATCGGTGCCCCGACGACGATCTCGTACGCCTCTGGCAGCTGGTGGCGGTGCTCCGGGAGTGGCGGGGCGACGGCCATATCGCGCTCCTCACCACGGAGTCGCTGAGTGGCGCCGAATGCACGGTGATCTCGTACGCCCTCTCCAGGGGTCGAAGTTTCCTGAAGGCGTCGCGTGGCTGGGCCGACGACGAGTGGTCGGCCGCCGTCGATCGTCTCGTCGATGACGGCTGGATCAGCGCCGAGGACGCCATGACCGACGAGGGAAAGGCACGCCGTCGGGCGCTCGAAACCCGCACCAACGAGTTGGCGGCGCAGATGTGGAGGGGCTTCGACGACGCCACCGTCAACCGGTTCGGGGATCTCCTCGAGCCGGCGGTCGACGCGTTGACCGCGGCCGACTACTTCGCCTTGTTCGGTCGTCCGGCGCCGACGACCGAGGTGTGATGGGATAGCGCGATCACGGGCCGTCAGCACGCAAATCGCGCAAAACCTCCGATCAAGACCGCTAGATCGCGTCGACGTTGCGCTCGCCGGTGCGGATCCGCACGATGGTCGACAGCTCGGTCACCCAGATCTTGCCGTCGCCGATCTTGCCCGACTTGGCACCGGCGATGATTGCGTCGACGGCCTCGTCGACCTGACTCGGCTCCACCACGATCTCGAGCTTCACCTTGGGAACGAACTCGACGCGATACTCGGCTCCCCGATAGGTCTCAGTGTGACCTCCCTGGCGCCCGAACCCTTTGACCTCCGAGGACGTCATTCCCTGAATGCCGACCTTGGCCAACTCGTTCTTCACATCGTCCAGTTTGTGAGGTTTGATGACTGCCGTGACCAAATGCATCGGCCCACAGTAGCGGGCGCCCCCATCGATCCCATGGCCGGGCGGCACGGCAGTGCAGCGTGATCAGTGGGTGGTCAGGCGTCGAACTCGACCGGGTCGCCGGTGCCCGGACGAGGTGGTGTGGCGAAGTAGGCGGTCAGTTCTCCCGACAGTGTGACCGGTCCGGCCCGGTGGGGTACGACGTATGCCTGCCCCCGGTGAACCGCCGCCTCAGCGCCATCGGCGCCGGCCCAACACATCGTGCCCGAACCGTCGGTGACGAGCAGAACACCGAACGTCGTCGGCAGCGTTACCGAGTCGGTGACCGCACAGCGGTGGAGTTCGAAGTAGGGATCGGCGGGGGCGGGGAGCGCACGGCCGACGGGCACGACGTCGCCCGGCGCCGCCGTCGATGCAGGCGCCCGAAGGGTCAACTCGTCGAGGCGGCGTGCGTCGAATGGCAGAGGGTTGACGGCGCCGAGTGCCGTATCGAAGCCGAGGTCGAGGTGCCCGTCCTTCGGACCGTCGAACTCGAACCCCTCCCACTCCAACAGGATGGAGAAGTCGGTCGGCTCCTGCAGTTCCAGCATCAGCAATCCCTCGCCGATGGCGTGCGGTGATCCGGCCGGCACGAACACCCCGTCGCCCGGTTCGACGCTGATCGGGTTGAGCAGTTCGAGCATCGCCTCGGAATCCTGAGCGGCCATCAGCTCCTCCCAGTGCGCCCGTTCGACCGGCCGGTTGGTGCCGACCCAGACGGTGGTGTCGCTGCGGTCCCGGTCGAGCACGAGCCAGGCCTCCGATTTGCCGAACGGGCAGTCGAGGTGGCGGGTGGCGAAGCGTCGGGTCGGGTGGAGGTGGACGGGGAGGCGCTGGCCGGCGTGGAGGAGTTTGACCAGGAGGGCAGGCGAGGAGCCGTAACGCTCGACGTGCTCGGCGCCCAGCCATTCAACCGGCGCCGCTTCGAGGAGATCCTGCAGTGGTACACCGT
>JBFGLT010000203.1:0-2944 GCA_041576015.1 Acidimicrobiales bacterium | reverse complement strand
TGCACGACGAGGACGCCGGCAAGGACCTGGTCCTGGCCGCGTCGGCCCCCGCCGGATCCGAACTCCCCGAGGGCGAACGCGTCGACCTCCAGGTATCGCTCGGTCCCGAACGCCGAACGACGCCCGACCTCCGGGGCCTGACGCTCGAGGATGCAACGACCGCCCTGGCCGCCCTCGACGTCGGGATCGACGTGGTGGGCGACGAGTACAGCGTCGACATCCCGGAGGGAGCCATCATCAGCACCCAACCGCTGCCGCTGGCCCTGGTGGAGAAGGGGGCGGCGGTCGAGGTGGTCGTCTCCCTCGGCAAGCCGTTCGTGGCGGTGCCCCGCACGCAGGGACAGAACGTCGACCGGGCCACCGCCCGGCTCGAAGAAGCCGGCTTGGTCGTCATCGGGGTGGAGGGTGCCCCCAACCGACCGGTGCTCTACACCGACCCGCCGCCCGGCGAGAGCGTGCGCATGGGCACCGAAGTCCTCATCTACACCCGCCGCTAACAGCCCGTAGGTGACAGGTTTACCGTTGCTTGGACGCCTCACACCTCGGTGAAGGAGGCGAGCCGGGCACCGATCTCGAGGATTTCGGGTGGCGTCTCCCCTCCGGCGATCGCCTGCTGTTGCATCAGCGGCATGATGAGCGCCAGATCGCCTTCGATGAGGATCCGACCCCGGAAGACCGCCGGCATCATCGCCTCCATGAACTCCTCCGGTCCGGTGGCGACGAACAGCTCGGCCGCCGTCAGGTAGTCGGTGGTGATCGTGACCTGGGCGGCATCCAGCCACCCCTCCAGGATGACCAGCCGGCCGCCGGTCGAGTCGATGTGACCATCGAGGTCACTACGGTGGGGGATCTCGTTGATCCGGATGTTGATCCTCACCGCAGCCGGAGGTTCGGGGATCCGGTCGCCGAAGCGCTCCTCGGCCTCCGATCTGAGCTCGGTGGCCTTCTCGATCCATTCGTCGCTGAGGAAGAGGAACCGCTCGCTCATCGCTCCGTAGCGTAGGGGCCGACGGGCCCAGTGAGTGGCCTGCGCCGGATCCGGAATCGATGCGGCGGCCGGTGGCCTCCGTAGACTGTCCCGGTGGCTGACCCCCTGACCCGAGACGACGTCGCCAAGGTGGCCCGGCTGGCGATGCTCGAGCTCACCGTCGGGGAACTCGACCTGTTCACCTCTCAGTTGGCCGCCGTCCTCGACCATGCCCGCGATGTCGAGGCGCTCGACGTGCACGACGTGACGCCGACGCACCATCCGTACCCGTTGGTCAACGTGTTCCGCGAGGATGTCGTCGAGCCATTCGACAACCGGGAGGCCGCACTGGCCATGGCGCCCGAGATCGAGGATGACCGGTTCAAGGTGCCTCCCGCCCTCGGGGAGGAGCCGTGACCGACACGGCGACCGAATTGGCCGCCAGCGTGCGGTCCGGCCGGCGGTCGGCCAGCGAGGTCGTCGAAGAGTCGCTCGCCGCCATCGAATCCGGTGACGGAGCCGTTCGGGCTTTCAACACCGTCGTGGTCGATCATGCTCGTGCCGCTGCTGCCCGGATCGATGCGGCCGTCGCGTCCGGTGAAGACCCGGGTCCCCTCGCCGGTGTACCGGTGGCGCTCAAGGACAACATGTGCACGTCGGGGATCGAGACGACCTGCTCCAGTGAGATCCTCCGGGGATGGAAGCCGCCCTATGACGCCACGGTCGTGGAGCGGCTACGAGCGGCGGGCGCCGTCGTGGTCGGCAAGACGAACCTCGACGAGTTCGCCATGGGATCCAGCACCGAGAATTCGGCTTTCGGACCGACGCGCAACCCACGGGACCGATCCCGTGTTCCGGGTGGCTCCAGCGGTGGGTCGGCGGCGGCGGTCGCCGCCAGGATGGTCCCGTTGAGCTTCGGCTCCGACACCGGCGGATCGATCCGCCAGCCTGCCTCACTGTGCGGAGTGGTCGGCTTGAAGCCGACGTACGGGGCGGTGAGCCGGTACGGCCTCATCGCATTCGCCAGCTCGCTGGACCAGATCGGTCCGATGTCTCGCACCGTCGCCGATGCGGCGCTGGCGTTCGAGGTGATCGGCGGCCACGACCGGCGTGACTCCACGTCGATCCCCGAACCGGTTCCCGCTGTTTCCGACGCACTCGAACAGGGTGTCGAGGGTCTGCGGGTCGGGGTGATCCGCGAGCTGATGGGGGAGGGCATCACCGGTTTCGAACCAGAAGTCCTGGCTCGCACCCGTGAGGCGGCCGAGGCCTTGGCCGACGCCGGTGCCAAGGTCGACGATGTCAGCGTCCCATCGACGATCTACGGTCTCTCGGCCTACTACCTGATCGCTCCGGCTGAGGCGTCGAGCAACCTCGCTCGCTACGACGGCGTTCGGTACGGCAACCGGGTATCGGGCGGCGTCACCACCGCCGACATGATGACCGCCACCCGCACAGCCGGGTTCGGCGCCGAGGTGAAGCGCCGCATCATGCTCGGAACCTACGCCCTCTCGGCGGGCTACTACGACGCCTTCTACGGCAAGGCCCAGCGGGTCAGGACCCTGATCATCGACGACTTCAATGCCGCGTACGAGCGATTCGACGTGCTGTTGTCGCCGACCTCGCCGTGCGTCGCCTTTCCCTTCGGCGCCAAGGCCGATCCGCTGACCATGTACCTGAACGACGTATGCACGATCCCGTCGAACCTCTCGGGCCAGCCGGCCATCAGTGTCCCCTTCGGCACCGGCGGCAGCGGATTGCCCGTCGGCGTGCAGGTGCTCGGACCGCTGCTCGGCGAAGCTGCGATCTTCCAGACCGCAGCCGTGATCGAACAGGCGGCGCAGCGTGGAGAGGGTGAGTCGATTGTCTGAGCGGAGCGAGCGGCAACCCTCCGGGTTGCTTGGCGCTGCCCTCGGGCGGAGCCGGCGAGGGGGCGTGGGGCTGTCGGCGCCTGCGGCGCCGCAGCGTGGAGAGGGT
>JBFGLT010000202.1:0-3157 GCA_041576015.1 Acidimicrobiales bacterium | reverse complement strand
TTGTGCACTCGGCTGGGCATTCCCCAACCCCCGGGTGGCACTGCCTTCGGTCTCGACCCAGCCGTGGAGGTGGCCAGGCGAATCGGCTATCCCGTGCTGGTCCGCCCCAGCTACGTGCTCGGCGGTCGGGCCATGGAGATCGTCTTCAACGACGAGGACCTGACCGCTGCGATGAAGGCGATGGCCGCCGACGGATCCCTCGGCCGTGAGGGGGGCCTGTCGGCCGAGCGGCCGGTGCTGATCGACCGGTTCCTGGACGATGCGGTCGAAGTTGACATCGACTCGCTGCGGGACCGCACCGGCGCCACCATGATCGGCGGGGTCATGGAGCACGTCGAGGAGGCCGGCGTGCACAGCGGCGACTCGGCGTGTGTCCTGCCGCCCCCTAACCTGGCCGCCGAGACGATCAGCCGGCTCGAAGCCCACGTCCGGAGCATCGCCGCCGAACTGGAGGTGGTCGGGCTGATCAACGTGCAGTTCGCCGTCCAGGTCGGAGCCGCTTCCGACGGGTCCGACGAGGTGTTCGTCATCGAGGCGAACCCCCGAGCGTCCCGGACGGTCCCCTTCGTCGCCAAGGCGACCGGCCGGCCACTCGCCAAGGCGGCGGCGCGATTGATGGCCGGGGCCACGCTCGGCGAGCTCGAGGCGGAGGGCTGGTTGACCCTGCCGGTGCCCGGCGAGGCCGGCTCCGGGTTGTATGCGGTCAAGGAGGCGGTGTTGCCGTTCAACCGATTCCCCGACACCGATGCCCTCCTCGGTCCCGAAATGCGATCGACGGGCGAGGTGATGGGACTCGACTCCTCTCCCGGGCTGGCGTTCGTCAAGGCTCAGCTCGGGGCGGGCATGGACCTGGCGCCCGAGAAGGTGCGATCGGGCGTCGTCTTCTTGTCCCTCGCCGACCGTGACAAGGTGCGGGGAACAGCCGTCGCAGTTCTCCTGGCCGACCTCGGCTTCGGGTTCCTGGCCACCGCCGGCACGGCAGCGGCCCTGCACGACGCAGGCGTCGAGGTGGTCGAGGTACTGGACAAGCTGGGGGAGGGAGAACCCCACCGCCGCACCGCTGTCGATGCGATCAGCGCTGGTGAGGTGTCGCTCGTCATCAACACCCCGAAAGGACGCGGCGCCTTCTCCGACGGCGCCTACATCAGGACCGCGGCATCGGTGAACAACGTGGCGCTGATCACGACCGTCGCCGCCGCCGAGGCGATTGCGGTCGGCTTGTCGGAATGGGCCCACGCACCGTTGCAGGTGCGGCCGCTCCAGTCGCTGCGTCATCGATGAGTCTCGATCCTTCCGAGGTGGATCTGACGACTTCGGTCGGGTCGGTCGTCCTGAGCGCACCGGTGATGCCGGCCTCGGGCACCGCCGGACACGGCGCCGAACTCGGGGCGTTCGGCGATCTGAACCAGCTCGGAGCGGTCGTGGTCAAATCCCTTCTTCCCGTGCCATGGGCCGGGAATGTCCCGATGCGGGTACACCCGACGCCGGGCGGGATGATCAACTCCGTCGGGCTGCAGGGCCCGGGCCTCCCGGCGTGGGAAGAGCGGTATCTTCCCGCTCTGATCGAGGCGGGTGCCACCGTCGTCGTCTCGATCTGGGGGCGGTCGGTCGAGGAGTACGAACAGGCGGCCTCCCTGGTCGCCGGTCTCCCGGCCGAGGTCGTCGCCGTCGAGGTCAACATCAGCTGCCCGAACACCGACAAGGGCGACGAGCTCTTCGCCCACAGCGTCGACGCGACGGCCGCCGTGCTGTCGGCAACGGCAGCCGCCAACCGGCCCCGGTGGGCCAAGCTCAGTCCCAACGCCGGTCCGATGCTCGTTCCCGTTGCCGCAGCCGCCCTCGACAACGGGGCCGAGGCCCTCACGGTTGCGAACACCTATCTCGGGCTCAGCGTCGACCCCCTCACCCGTCGACCGCACCTCGGCAACGGTGCGGGCGGGGTGTCCGGGCCGGCGATTCACGCACTGGCCGTCCGGGCCGTCGCCGAGATCCACGCCGCCCTTCCGCTCGCCCCCATCGTCGCTGCCGGTGGGGCGGTCAAGGCCGAGGACGTCGTCGAGTTCGCACTCGTCGGCGCATCGGCGATCCAGATCGGCACGGCCAACTTCGCCGATCCCCGCACGTGTTTTCGCGTTGTCGCCGACACGTTTACCTGGTGTGCTATGCAAGACGTTCGACGGTTCGCCGATCTGATCGGCACAGCGGACCTCTCACCCAGATGAAAGAGATCACATGACGACCGAAGCACCGGCAACAGACGGTCTCCCGGCGGCTCTGCGGGAGAAGATGGCACTCGCCCTCGACGTCGACGACCTCGTGCACGCCAACCGGCTGGCGCGGGAACTCAAGCCCTGGTTCGGAATCGCCAAGATCGGCCTCGAGCTCTACACGGCGGCCGGTCCCGACGCCGTCGGCGCCATGATCGACCACGGGTACGACGTCTTCTTGGACCTCAAGATGCACGACATCCCCACCACGGTGAAGAAGGCGGCTCGGGTAGCGGGCGCACTGGGAGTGTCGTATCTGACCATGCATGCCCACGGTGGGCCGGCCATGCTCCGTAGCGGCGCCGATGGCCTGGCCGAGGGAGCCGCCAACGCTGGCCTGGCCCGCCCCACCGCGCTGGCCATCACCGTCCTGACGAGCGACGATTCAGCTCCGGACCACATCGTGCCCCACCGACTGAGGGTCGCCATCGAGGCGGGGTGCGGTGGCATCGTGTGTTCGGCTCGTGATCTCAAGGACATCGGCGAACTCACCCCCCGGATCCTCCGGGTGACGCCTGGCATTCGGGCCGCCGGCGCCGAGCGACACGATCAGCCCAAGGCGGTCACGCCGGTCGAAGCGCTCGATGCCGGAGCCGACGTGCTGGTGATCGGCCGGCCGGTGACCCTCAGTGACGCTCCGGCACGAGCAGCGTCTTCCCTGTTCTCGGGCCTGAGCTGACGAGACGGATCGTTTCAGTTCCATTACGGTAGGGACATGCCCACTCCTCCAAAGCTCACAGACGAACAACGCAAGGCGGCGCTGGCCAAGGCTGCCGAGGTGCGCAAAGTCCGATCCGAAGTCAAACACCGTCTGAAGATGGGCAGCGTGTCCCTGGCCGAGCTGCTCGATCAAGCCGATGGCGACGAAGTCGTCGCCAAGATCAAAGTCC
>JBFGLT010000201.1:0-3181 GCA_041576015.1 Acidimicrobiales bacterium | reverse complement strand
TCCCAGGTGAAGATGGTCTCGGCGTGATTCTGGACCGCAGTGATCGTCGCATCGGCATCGGTGTTGGTGAGCGCCAGGATGGCGTCGGCGTCGTTTGGGTTGAAGATGGTCACGGTCCACCCTTTCGTTCGCTTGTTACCCGAGGGTAGCAAAGGTAGCCGTCACGCTCCCCGAAGAAGGCGGGAGATCCGGAAGGCTACACGGGCCGTGCGATCCGAGATCCGCTCCCGCCGGTCGGCGGCGGCGAGCAGGCGCCGGCTCGACTGAACTCCCAGCCACCGAAACGGTTCGGGTTCCCAACGTCGCGCCCGGGCACCGACCCAGGGCAGGGAGGTCCGGTCGGTCCGCCGCCCGGCGATCAGATCGGCCATCGTCCGACCCGCCAGATTGGAGGCCGCCACCCCCTCGCCTACGTACCCGCCGAAGGCTCCCAAGCCGGTCTCGGGATCGAAGAACAGCCCCGGCACCCAGTTTCGAGGGATGGCGAGGACGCCACCCCAGCGGTGGGTGATCGCAACCCCCCTGAGCTGGGGGAGCATCCCGATCAGCCAGTCGTGAACCCGGGTGTGGTTGTCGAGGTCGAACTCGGTTTCCCGGGAAATCCTCGAGGCCCAACGATAGGGCGTGCCGGTCCCCCCGAAGGCGATCCGGTTGTCGGCGGTGCGTTGGCCGTAGATCACCATGTACCGGTCGTCGGCGAACGTCGGAGGGCCGGCCAGGCCGAGGTCGCCCATCACAGCCTCGGACAGCGGTTCGGTGGCGATCATGTAGGAATAGACCGGCAGAAGGGCCCGCCTGTGTCCGGGAAGATCCCTGGTGTAGGCCTCGGTGGCCCGCACGACCGAGCGGGCGCGGATCGCCCCTCCGATCACCTCGACGCGGCGTCCGGCGATCGCCATGACCGGGGTCTGCTCGTAGATCACACCGCCGGAACGCTCGACGGCGTGAGCCAGACCCCGGACCAGCTTGCCCGGGTGGAGCGCGGCTGTCGGCCCGAAGAAGATCCCCGATCGCACATCGGTGGCTGCCAGCAGCGCTCGGGCCCGCTCGGAGTCGAGCAGCCGGATCTCGTCCTCGGTGAAGCCACAGTCCCGGGCGCGAGTGATCTCCTCGCGCTGGCGAGCCGCCTGCGGGGCGTTGCGGGCGACCCGAATCGTCCCTCCTCGCCGGAATCCGCAGTCGATTCCCTCGACGTCGGCGACGCGACCGACCTCGTCCACGGTGGCGAAGACAGTTCGCGCCTGACGGAGCGCCTCGGCGGGCGAGGATCGTTTTGCATACTGGGAGAACGAGCCGGCCAGTTCACCGATGCACCAGCCGCCATTCCGGCCCGACGCTCCGTACCCGCAGTACTCGCGCTCGAGGATGGCGACCCGCAGGTCGGGATCGTGTCGCAGTAGGTAGTACGCCGTCCACAGTCCGCTGAACCCCCCGCCCACGATGGCGACGTCGACGTCGATCTCCCCGACCAGGGGCGGCCGAAGCGACCGGAGGTCGGCGGCGACGTCGTCCAGCCAGAGGACCTCGGGTTTGGCGTCGGCGACCGCCTCGAGGGACACGTCAGTGCGGGCTCAGCGACTGCACCATGACGTCGATCATCTTGTCGATCTCGGCATCGGTCGTGGTGAGTGGCGGACAGAAGGCCAGCACGTCGCCGATGGGGCGAACGATCACGCCGCGTTCAAGCATCCGGTTCCTGGCGTCGACCGCCGGACCGTGAAGTTGGGCGGCCCAGACGCCGCCGACGCCCCGGAAACCGGCGATCGAGCCGTCGGCGACCAGAGCCGAAAACGCCTCGGTGAATCGGACGCCGGCGTCACGGGCCCGCTCGAGGAGCCCCCAGTCCTGGATCAACTCGATGTTCTTGATCCCCGCAGCACAGGCCGCCGGATGGCCGGAGTACGTGTAGCCGTGCCGGAACACCGCCCCCATTCCCTCCAAGGTCGCCGAGACCTCCGGTCCCGTGGCAACTCCGCTCAGCGGCTGATAGCCGGAGGTGACGCCCTTGGCGAAGGTGAACAGGTCGGGGGTCACACCGTAGGTCTGGCTGCCGAACCAACTGCCGGTCCGCCCGAAGCCGGCGATCACCTCGTCGAAGCACAACAGCGCACCGTGCTTGGTGCACAAACGGCGCAGACCCTCCAGGTAGCCGTCGGTAGGCGGGAACACGCCCCCGGCGCCCTGGACCGGCTCGCTGATGACCCCGGCGATCCGGTCGCCGTGCTCCGCAAAGACCCGGGCGGCGTCCTCGATGTCATCGGGGTCGATCTCGATGAAGTGGGGAACGAGATCGCCCCAACCCTCCCGGTTCGAGGCGATGCCCTGCGCCGATGTTCCGCCGACGTTGGTCCCGTGATAGCCGCGCGTGCGGCGCACGACGATCTGGCGTTCCTCGGCGCCGCGGAGGCGCTGCACGAGCCGAATGATCTTGAAGGCAGTGTCGATGGCCTCGGAGCCCGAACAAGCCAGAAAGACCCGCCCGCGATCGAACGGCGAGACCCGCAGGATGGTCTCGGCCACGTCGATGGACGGCTGATTGATGAACGGATCGAAGACGTGATACGCGTCGACGGCTCGTAGCTGGGCACTGATCGCCTCGATCATCTCGGCCCGTCCATGCCCGATCTGGCAGTACCAGAGGCTCCCCATGGCGTCGAGGTAGGTCTTCCCCCTGTCGTCCCACAGCGTGGTGCCCTCCGCCCGCACGATCTTGATGAACTCGTGCGCCGGCTTGGCAGGGTCGGCGAAGGGATGCAGTAGCGTGCCGGTGGCAGTGGTGAGGGTGGACATCGTGGCGAACACTAGACCATCCCGCCGCGCAGGAACCTAAGATCGCGCAGTATGAACAGGCCATCGATCCGGATCCTGGACACCGGCGGATCGCCCGAGGAGATGGGGGCGGCCCATGGAACTGCCTACGCCGACGAGATCCGACGATTCGCCGATGAGCGGGTTCGGCTCGTCGCCTCTGGTCTGTGGAGCGGCGGTCCCATACCGGCCGGCGACGTCCTCGATCTGGCGGCGGCGATGCTCCCCGCGCACGAGCGGTACGAACCACCGCTGCACGCCGAGATGCTGGCGCTGGCCGGTGCGGCTGGGATCACCCCGGCCGAAGCCGTGATCGTCGGCGGGTTCACCGACTTCGTCGATACCGTCCGGGCCGTGGTCGGGGGTGGCCACC
>JBFGLT010000200.1:0-3375 GCA_041576015.1 Acidimicrobiales bacterium | reverse complement strand
CGCCCGCCACCCCGCCGCCTCTGGAACCGGCGAGCAGCGCCCGCTCGTCGTCGCTGAGTCGAAGCGTCAACGCCCGAACGGCAGATGCGGAGAGCTCATGGCCATCAGGATACGGGAGCTCTTGACCTGAAGTGCGCTCCAGGGTGTTGACTGAGGTCATGACCTCATCACAGTCTTCCAATCCATTGGCCCTCGGAACGATGACATTCGGTGTTGAAACCGACGAGGCCGGCGCCTTCGCTCAGCTCGACCGCTTCCGGGACGCCGGCGGCACACTGATCGACACTGCCGACGTCTACGGCGACGGCGAGTCGGAGCGGATCGTCGGTCGCTGGCTGGCCGACCGCCGACCGGCGCCCGGCGAACTGCTCATCGCCACCAAGGGCCGTTTCGCCCCGCCCGACGGCCTGGCCGGCGCGTCCCGTCCGGCCCTGCTCGCCGCCGTCGACGCCAGCCTCGACCGGCTCGGTATCGACCACATCGATCTCTACCTGATCCACGGCTGGGATCAGGACACGCCGGTGACCGAAACGCTGGAAACACTGACCGACCTGGTGGGGGCGGGGAAGATCGCCCGAGTAGGTTGGTCGAACCTGACCGGCTACCAGTTCGGCATGATCGTCACGACGGCCCGCCTGGCCGGCCTTGCCGGACCCGAGATCATCCAACTCCAGTACAACCTGCTCGACCGGACCATCGAACACGAGCTGCTCCCCTACTGTCTCGACACCGGCGTCAGCAGCCAGGCGTGGTCACCGCGGGGAGGCGGGTGGCTGACCGGCAAGTACCAGCGTGATCAGCGACCCGAGGGCAGCACCCGCCTGGGCGAGGACCCTGACCGGGGCGTCGAAGCCTACGACAAGCGCAACACCGACCGAACCTGGGCCATCGTCGACACCGTTACCGCCGTCGCCGCCGACCACGGATGTTCGCCCGGCCAGGTGGCGATCGCCTGGCTGCTGACGAGGCCGACCGTGGCCTCGGTGCTGCTCGGCGCCCGGACCGTCGAACAGCTCGACGACAACCTCGGGGCGGCCGACGTCGAACTCGGCGGCGAGGAGATCGATCGACTCACCGCCGGCTCCGCACCCGGTCTCCCCGATTACCCCTACGCCATGCTGGAGGAGTTCGCGGGCATGGAGCACTGGCACGAACTGGGCACGGCGGCCACACTTTAACCATGCCGAAAACCGATACACCGGCCGCGCTCTCGATCGACCGCGGCCCCACCCACGTCCCACTACTCGAAGAGACGATCCCGGCCAACCTGGCCCGCACCGTGGCGACGTGGCCCGAGAACGACGCGCTCGTCTCAGTCGAACAGGATCAGCGCTATTCCTACACCGAGTTCGCCGCGGCCGTCGACGAGCTGGCCAAGGCGTTGATGGCGGTCGGACTCGAAAGGGGGGACCGGGTCGGCATCTGGAGCCCCAATTACGCCGAGTGGGCCATCCTCCAGTACGCCACCGCCCGGATCGGGGCCGTGCTCGTCACCATCAACCCCGCCTACCGGGTCAACGAACTGGAGTACGTCCTCAACCAGTCGGGCGTCTCGCTCCTGGTGGCCGCACCCTCCTATCTCACGAGCGACTACAAGGCGATGGTCGACGAGGTGTGGGACCGGGTCACCTGTGACCGAGTGGTGTATCTCCCTGTCGGCGAGTCACCGTCCGACGACTGGACCGAGCTGCTGGCCGGAGCGTCATCGATCACCGACGAGCAGCTCGCGGCCCGAACCGCCTCGCTCGACCCCAACGATCCGATCAACATCCAGTACACGTCCGGCACCACCGGTTTTCCCAAGGGAGCCACGCTCAGCCACCGCAACATCTTGAACAACGGATTCTTCATCGGTGAGGCCTGCGGCTACACCGCCGCCGACCGGGTTTGCATCCCGGTGCCGTTCTACCACTGCTTCGGGATGGTGCTCGGCAACCTCGCCTGCACCACCCACGGCGCGGCCATGGTGATCCCGTCGGCCGGGTTCAAGCCGAAGGCGGTGCTGGAGGCGGTGCAGGCCGAGCGTTGCACCTCGCTCTACGGGGTGCCGACCATGTTCATCGCCGAACTGGGTGAGCCCGATCTCGACGACTACGACCTGTCGACCCTGCGCACCGGCATCATGGCCGGGTCGCCGTGCCCGGTCGAGGTGATGAAGCAGGTCGTCAACCGGATGAACATGGACGAGGTCACCATCGCCTACGGCATGACCGAGACCTCCCCGGTGTCGACCCAGACCTCGGCCGACGATTCCCTCGAGCACCGCGTCTCGACGGTGGGTCGGGTCCATCCCCATGTCGAGATCAAGATCGTCGACCCGGACACCGGCGAGATCGTGCCCCGAGGCGAGGGCGGCGAGTTCATGACCCGGGGCTACTCGGTGATGCTCGGCTACTGGAACGATCCGGAACGCACCGCGGACGCGATCGACAGCGACGGTTGGATGCATACCGGCGATCTTGCCACGATGGATGCCGACGGCTACGTCAACATCATCGGCCGGATCAAGGACATGATCATTCGGGGCGGTGAGAACGTGTATCCAAGGGAGATCGAGGAGTTCCTCTACGGCCACCCGGACATCGTGGAGGTTCAGGTCATCGGCGTTCCCGACCTCAGATACGGGGAGGAGATCATGGCCTGGGTACAGCTTCGCGAGGGCTCCGACCTCGCTTCGATCGCAGCCGGTGACGAAGGGACCGACGCCGTGGCCGAAGCGGTCAAGGAGTACTGCCGGGGCACGATCGCCCACTACAAGGTGCCCCGATACGTGCGGGTCACCGACGAGTTCCCGATGACCGTCACCGGCAAGATCCGCAAGGTGGCGATGCGTGAGGCCTCGATCGCCGAGCTCGGACTCGGTGAAGCGGCGAACGTGCAAAACGCCTGACCGCATGCTCGGCGGAGAATGGTCACGGCTTCGATGATTATGCAGTCGCGCATCCGGGTACGTCCTCCTCACTGAGGAGCAACCGGAGGCGAAGCGATGGTCTCACAAACTGAATCATTGAGCGATCGAGCCCAGGCGCTGCGATCGCGAAGGATCGACGTCGACGGACTGATACCGCTCGGCCGGCTCGGCTGGATCGCCAAGGGAGCGGTGTACGGCCTGGTTGGCGTGATGACCGTGCCGATCGCGTTCAGCGGCGGAGGCGGCGGCGATGAGGCCAGCCGATCAGGGGCGATCGCCGAGATCGCCGAGAAGTCCTACGGAACGATTCTGTTGTGGATCCTGGGCCTCGGGCTGGTGCTCTACGCGCTGTGGCGGTTGGTCACGGCGTTCCTGCCCGGCGAAAACGATGCCGACACCCTCGCCCACCGGGCCGCGTATCTTGGCTCGGCCGTCGTCTATACCTTCCTGGCCTGGACCGCCAT
>JBFGLT010000199.1:0-3783 GCA_041576015.1 Acidimicrobiales bacterium | reverse complement strand
GTCGAGCACCGGGGCTCCGGAGAGCTCGGCGAATCGGGTCTGCACGGTGGCCGGGAGCGACTCGCCGGCGGTGATGGTCGCCCGCACGCTGGCGAAGGTCGACGGATCGGGGCCGGTATCGAGGAGGGCGGCGGTGAATCCCGGGCTGGAGAAGAAAAGCGTCGGCTGTTCGTCGGCCACCAGCCGGATGATGCCGGCAGGGGTGGGGGCGTCCGGGTGCAGGACGGCCGTGCCCCCGACGGAGAACGGAAACGTGAGCGAGTTGCCCAGCCCGAAGGCGAAGAACAGCTTGGCCACCGAGAGGAAGCGATCGTCGGGGCCGACCTCGAGGATCGTGGAGGCGTAGGTGTCGGCCGTCGCCTGGAGGTTGGCGTGCCGGTGCATCACTCCCTTTGGGGTTCCGGTCGTGCCGCTGCTGTACAGCCAGAACGCCGGTGAGTCGCCGGTGGTGTCGGCGACCGGATGTTCGGACCGTTCGGTGAGGTCGGCCCAGGTGTGCAGGGCGACCTCACGGCCGGGCGACGGACGTACGGTCGCGGGATCGCCGTCGACCACCACGTTCGTCAGCGCCGGCGCCGCCGACACGATGTCGCCGATCGTGCCGGCGAAGGCCTCCGACACGACCAGGGTGACGGCGCCCGAGTCGGCGATGATCTCACCGAGCGCCGGGCCGCGAAGCATCGTCGACAGCGGGACCGGGACCACGCCCGACCGCAGCGCACCGAGGAACCAGGACGGGAAGGTCAGGTCGTCCTGCACGACCATCGCCACCCGGTGACCGGCCGACACGCCGAGGGCGGCGAGGGCAGACTGCACCCGCCACACCTCCGACAGGAGCTCGTCATAGGTGGTCGACACCCCCCGGCAGCGGACCGCCACCCGGTCGGCTCGTCCTTGCTCGAGGTGACGGTCGAGCAGCCATGCGGCGGCGTTGTAGGCCACGTGATCCCCCTTCTCAGGCTGATGACCGCTGGATGCGTTCCAGCATCACATCTTCACGTACTCGAAGTCCACCGGCTTCTGATGGATCCCCTGAGACGGGGGTGCGACCCACCCGGCCATCTTGCCCGGCTGTGTCACGCCGACCATCAGCGACTTGACGTGGGCCCGCTCGGCATCGGTCGGCAGCCAGTCGGTGACGCCGGCGTACCAGTCCTCGTCGGAGATCAGGCGCCCGTCGGGGGTGACGTGGCGGTTGCGGAAGGTGCCGACGTTGCGGTGGAACCCGAAGTGCGGCAAGGTCAGCTCCCGGTCCACACCGCTGGATTGGAGGCTCCGATTCCAGCGATCGAGGCCCTTCTGGCAGTCCTCGGCGTAGTCCTCGCGGAGCGTCTCGTTGAGCGCCGAAAGTTCGGTGACCTCGCGGTCGGTGATGCCGTCGTCGGTCGCCTCGGGTACGAGCCTGGTTGTGGACTTGAGCTGGTGGTCGTCGTCCCGCTTCTCCTCCTGGAAGCGGCCTTTGAGACCGGCGGCGAAGTAGTTGGCGGCGTTGGTCGAGGTCTCCGCCCCGAACAGGTCCAGCGACACCGAGTAGTGGAAGTTGATGTACTTCTGGAGCACGTCGAGGTTGATGCCGCCGTGGGGATGGATGTCGTCGGTGTCGTGTTCGTGCATCAGCTCGATCGTTCGCTGCACGACCCGGCCGACGCCGGTGGCACCGACGAACATGTGATGCGCCTCCTCCTTCAGCATGAAGTCGCACGTGCGACTCAACGGATCGAAGGCGGACTCCCGGAGCGAGGCGAGCTGGTACTTGCCGTCGCGATCGGTGAAATAGGTGAACATGAAGAACGACAACCAGTCGGGTGTCTCCTCGTTGAAGGCGCCCAGGATGCGGGGGTTGTCGGGGTCGCCGGAGTGGCGTTCGAGCATCTCGTCGGCCTCGTCGCGCCCGTCGCGCCCGAAGTAGCGGTGAAGGAGGTACACCATGGCCCACAGGTGACGGCCCTCTTCGACGTTCACCTGGAACAGGTTGCGCATGTCGTAGAGCGACGGAGCGGTGAGGCTGAGGTGGCGCTGCTGTTCGACCGACGCCGGTTCTGTGTCGCCTTGGACGACGATGAGCCGGCGAAGGTCGGAGCGGTACTCGCCGGGCACCTCCTGCCAGACGTCCTGGCCCTTGTGGTCGCCGAAGGCGACCTTGCGGTTCTCCTCGGGCTCGGCCAGGAAGATCCCCCACCGGTACTCGGGCATCTCGACGTGATCGAAGTTGGCCCACCCCTCCCGTCCGACGTCCACTGCGGTGCGCAGGAACACGGGGTTGTGCTTGAAGGCGGCCGGTCCGAGATCCTCCCACCAGCGGATGAACTTGGGCTGCCAGTTCTCCAGCGCCCGCTGGAGGCGCCGGTCGCCGGCCAGATCCACGTTGTTGGGGATCTTGGCGTCGATGTCTACCACGGTCATGAGTTACACCCTTTGCTTGTCGTAGTCGGGCCGCGAGCCGGTGCCGAATCGCTGAAGCGCTCCGGCTGGTCCGACGGCGTTCGGTCGTTGGAAGATCCAGTTCTGCCAGGCCGTGAGCCGGGCGAAGATCTTGGTTTCCATCGTCTCGGGCCCGACGAACCGGTAGTTGGCCTCCATGCCGGTGAGCGCATCGGGCGAGAAGCTGTTGCGTTCCTCGAGCGTCAGACGGATCTCGTCAGGCCAGTCGATGTCGTCGGGCGTGAAGGTCACCAGCTCGGCCTCGGCCGCCTCGGCGGCGAGCAGATCCTTGCCCACGAGCTCGACGGCGGCGGCGTGGGTCGCCTGCCGCTCCCAGAAGCGGGTGGCCAGACGGGTGAGACCGTTGCTCATCGGAAACCAGCCGGTGCTGGCCCTGGTGAGCCGGATGGTGGCGGGCGGCGGCGGATCGTCGAGGTCCTCCCAGGTGCCCTCGAGCATGAAGCTACGGTCGGCCACCAGCACAAGCTCGGCGAGGACGCCGGCGAAACAGCTCCCCGGGGTGACCAGGGTGATCAGGGTGCGGGCCGACACGTCGAGCCGTTTGAGGGTGCGGGCCCAGAAGAGCCGGACCTCTCGGACGAGCCAGTGATCGGCGAAGTTCTCCAGGATCCCTTCGGCGGCGGTGACGGCATCGGCCGACCCCTCGGTCTCGAACACCCAGGTGCCGATGGCCGTCTCGTTGAACCGAAGATGGAGAATGGCGTCGTCGAGCTCGCGCACCGCCCGCAGAATCCAGGCATCGGCCCCCATATCCGCCAGCTCCACGGGCGAGGTCGGCTGGGGGTCGGTCGGGCCGTTGACCGTGATGGTGGCAGCGCCGATAGCCCGGTCGATCGCGACCCGCACGGTCGAGTAGGAGACGGTGTCGCCCTCGATCGTCCGGTCCAGATCGGTGAGCTCGATTCCGGTGGCAGGGTCGGGCCGGTCCGACTCGGCGGCCCGCTCCAGGGCCCGGTTGCGCACGAACTCGGCGAAGCTGCTGGCCGGGGCGAGGGAATCGACCAGGCCCCAGTCGACGGCGGTCTTCCCACGGATCCCTTCGGTGCGGGTGGCGAAGGCGTCGGCGAGGTCACGGCGGACATGTCGCTTCTCCACCACCCGGGTGAGCCCGCCGGTGCCGGGGAGGACGGCGAGCAGGGGGATCTCGGGGAGGGACACCGCCGAGGAGCGGTCGTCGACCAGGATGATCTCGTCGCAGGCGAGGGCCAGTTCGTAGCCGCCGCCGGCGGCGGTGCCGTTGACGGCGGCGATCCACACCTGGCCGGAGTTCGCGGTGGCATCCTCGCTACCGTGGCGGGTCTCGTTGGTGAACTTGCAGAAGTTCACCTTGTGCTCGTGAGT
>JBFGLT010000198.1:0-3807 GCA_041576015.1 Acidimicrobiales bacterium | reverse complement strand
GAGGAGGCCGCCCAGGGTCATCGACGACGCACCGACCCTCGCCGACAGGCCTGCGGCGTCGAGGCCCCGGCACTTCCATTCCAGGGTGGCACGCTGATAGTCGAGGAATCCGGTGAGGGTGGCCACCTCGCCAGCCGCAAGTGGCGGCTCGGGCCGTCCGACCTCGTCGATGATCACGTCCATTGGTACACGCCCCCTAGTCGTCCTGGTCGTCGGGGAACAAGCAGAACGGGTGACCTTCGGGGTCGAGCATCACACGCACGCCGGCCTGCGGTTGCTGACCGGCGACCCGCGCTCCGCAGGAAACCGCCCACTCGACACCGGCGGCGAGATCGGCGACACCGATGTCGAGATGGATCATCATCAACTGCTGACCGGGCCGCGACGGCCACACCGGCGGCCGGTAGTTGGGCTCCCACTGCACCTCGATCTTGAGCCGGCCGTCGGGTGAGCGGAGCATGGCCCACGGTGGGGCGTCGGGCTGGTCCGTGCCGGGCCCCTCACCGGCGATGACCGACCAGCCGAGCAGCCGGGCATAGAAACCGGCCAGAGCGAGCGGATCGGCGGCATCGACGGTCGGACCCGAGAGCCGCATCGATGGGCGTTCCACGCTACTCAACCCGCCCCGAGGCTACTCAGCGGGGTTGCCGGTCTCACAGATGCTGCATCCACGCGTGGGTCGGTTGGGCGCCGGTGAGGGGCGACGGCTGGGTCAGCGGCTCGGGCGGGTGGATGGGCACATCGGCACAGACGGTCAGCAGGAACCGATCGAACCGCTGCCACCACCCGTGGAACGAGCCTCCCTGAACGTCGCTGACTTGAAACGATTGCCACTCCCCGATCTGATCGGAGCCGAAGCGCACCTCGACCGATCGGGTGTCCCGGCGGAGTCCCTCCCGAAGCACCTTGAGGGCGCTCTCCTTGGCCGACCAGATCAGGTTTGCCCACACCGCTTGATCGTCCCGATGCTCGGCGACCCAGTGTTGCTCGGAAGCGGTGAAGTAGTCCCGCACGAACAACTCCGAGCGGGGCTCGACCAGCTCGAGGTCGCAGCCGAGCGATGCGCGGGAGTCGGTGATCACACTGACCGCCCAGTCGGCGCGGTCGGTCATGGAGATCGGCAGGCCGGCGAGGGTGTCGTCCCGCCAGACCTCGGGGGCGCCGTCGGACGCGTTGCGGATGATGATCTCCCGGAGCACACCATGTTCCACCGGCACTTGGATCATGAGAGCAACCGTTTGTTTGGCAGCCCAGCGGCCGAGGCGCGACTCGCTGCGTCGTTTGACGTGGACGAACCGGTTGAGCCGGTCCGCCTCTGGTTCGCTCAACCAACGGTCGTGGTCGGGCACGGTGTGCATGCTGGCGGCGTGGTACCGCACCGAGATGGACTCACCCAAGGCGGCCGAGCTCCCGTTCCATTCCCCGCTCGACGGCATCGATCAGGTAGGGCCGAAGCTCGGAGGCGGGCAGGATCCGATCGACCGATCCGACCCGCAGGGCACGCTCCACGCTGTGGACGCCGTCGAACTCGTCGGCCACCTCGCCCAGGTTCCGGGAATGCACCTCCTCGCGGAGGACGGCCAGCTCCGCTCGCAGGCGCACCCGCTCGGGCCCGCTGGCGGCGGCGATCTGCTCGGTCAACTCGACGATGGCCGGGTCACGGTCGGTGCGGTTGCGGACCTCCCGTGCGAACACGACCGCAGCGGCCGGAGCGCCACCGATCACCGAGGCCTTGGAGCCCTCGAGGGCAGCGACCTCCATGTTGTCGTTGAGGGTGCCGGAGAAGACCACGAAGGCGCCGCCGTGGTAGCGGGAGATCACGCAAAACACGATCGGGCCTTTGAAGTTGGTCACCGCCCGGCCGATCTCGGCGCCGTACTCGAGCTGCCACTTGCGGAGGGACTCCGGTGAGCCGTCGAAGCCCGACAGGTTGGCCAGCACGACGACCGGCCGGTTGTTGCTGGCGGCGTTGATGGCCCGGGCCACCTTCTTGGAGCCCTGCGGAAAGAGGGTGCCCGACGTCCAATGGTCGGGTCCGTCGGCGGGGATGAAGCCCGAGCGCGGCAGGTTCTTCGACTCCAACCCGATCAGACACACCGGATGGCCGCCGAGGTGGGCGTCCCAGACGACGGCGATCTCGGCGTCGACAATCCCGTACCACCGCTCGAGTGGCAGGAGATCGGCGTCGATGGCGGCCGCCATCACCTGGCGGATCTCGAACGGGCGTTTGCGGTCCGGGTTGGTGGCCTCGGAGAACACCTCGCCGATGGTGTCGAAGTCGCCGCCGTGTGGCGAGTCACAGACGTCCCGGTCGGTCGGGTCGGCGGTGACCGCCGGCCGGGGGAACCGTTCACCCGGCTCGACATAGGAGTGCTCGTAGTAGCGGAGGAGGAGCCGGCACGCCTCGCTGAGATCGGCGGCGAAGTACTGGGCCTGCCCGTTGGGGCCCATGATCCGCTCGTAGCCGCCGATGCCCTGGTTGTCCTCGGCCGAGACACCGCCGGAGTAGTCGAGCGCCTCCTTGCCGGTGAGCACCATGGCGCTCTCCGGGGTCATCACCAGGATGCCCCTCGTGTGCATCAGCATCGTCGCCTCGGCGTTCCAGTAGGGCTGAGCGCCGACGTTGATGCCGGTCACGATCACGTTGATCTCGCCACCGCCCTGGGTGAACTCGATGATCCGGCGGAGCACCCGGCCGATCCAATCCATGTTCTCGGTGCCACTCTCCATCGAGATCAGGGCGCCGGCCGACACGGCGAACCATTCGAGCGGCACGTCGAGCTCGTCGGCGAGGTCCATGGCGGCGTTGATCCGGGAGCATTCCGGTTCGGCCAGGTTGCCCATGCCCCGGCTCGGGTCGCCGAGCAGGATCACTCGCCGCATGCCGTCGGGATATTTGGCGGTCCGGTTGGAGATCACCCCGACCACGACGTTGGCCGTGTTCTGGCCGGGGGGACGATCGACGGGCTGGAGGCGTCCGTCGGCCATGTCGTACTCGACGAACTCGCCCGGTGGGAGACGTGCGCTGTCCTCGGAGGATTCGGGGGCGAGGATCTTCACCAGCTCGTAGGGATAGACCAAACCGCGCTGGCGGAGCCGAACGACCTTCTGCTCGTAGTCGCCGAGGGGCTGCAACGGCTCGTCGGCGGCGTCGCGACGGCGAATGCGTATGCCCACGTTGCCAGGATTCGAAACCTCGAACACCTGCCGGGTAGCGGGTTCGCCGGCGCCCGCAAACGAGCCGAAGAACAACACTTTCTCCAACCCCAGCTCGGCGGTGTCGGGGGCCAACCGGGTGGCGAGACGGGTGAGCTCCTCGGTCGACAGGTCGATGGTGGGCCACACGTAGAGGAACACCCGGTTCCACTGGAGGCGGCGGTCGTCGGGCCGGCGGGCTTGAACCCGCCGGATGGCGCCAGTCAGCTCGTTGATCACCCGTTCCAGTTCCGGAACCCGCTCGACCCGACCATGGTCGTCCCGGACCGGAGTGAGATCCCGCACTTCGGCGAGTGCGAACAGGCGCTCGTCGCGTGGGTTCTTGCGGGCCTTCCCGAGAAACAGGTACACGTCCTCGGCCGAGGGGAGGCGCTCGATGTCGAAGGCCTCAAGTCGCCACAATTCCAGGCGTTTGCCCATCATCGGGTGCAGGTTGCGGGAGGCGGTCTCCTCCCGGTAGCCACCGTGGCCGTCGGCCCGGAAAGTGAAGTACTGGACGCCGGACATCCCGAGGCCGGCGTCGGGGTCGGATACGGCCACGACGATCCGGCGGAGGGCGGCCGGGCCGAGGGTGTTGGCGAGGAGGGTCCG
>JBFGLT010000197.1:0-3899 GCA_041576015.1 Acidimicrobiales bacterium | reverse complement strand
GCTGCACGAGGTCATGTCCTGGCAGGGTCGCCAGCCCAGGATCGTGGCCAAGGAGCTGCTCCAGCTCGACCCGGTGATCGACATCTACCTCAATCGGTTGCCGAACCTGTTCATCTCCTCGCAGCCGGCCGCCAGGAAGCGACCGGTCGACGCCATCCGGACACTGGCCTCGACCATGACCGCACGCGACGCCCTGGTCATCTTTCCCGAGGGTGGCAACTTCACTCCACAGCGGCGCCTTCGAGCCATCGACCGGCTTCGCGAGGGCGGCAACGAGGCCGCGGCGGCCCGTGCGGCCAAGCTCCGAAACGTGCTCCCGCCCCGGCCGGCAGGCACGATGGCCGCGCTGAACGCGGCTCTGGACGCCGATGCCGTGTTCGTGGCCCACACCGGCCTTGACCAGCTGGCCACCGTCGGCGACCTCTGGTGGTCGATCCCCACCCGAAAAACCATCGAACTCGCCTGGTTCGTGGTCCACGCCGACCGCATACCCCGGACCGCGGCGGCGCAGGAGGAGATGTTGTTCCAGGCCTGGGAGGCCATCGACGCCTGGATCGAGGATCGTCGCTGACGTGTCTGTTCGTGATCCCGTGAGGTAGTTTCGCGGACATGAACCCGGCCGAGCTTCTGACAGCCCTCCAGCCCCCACCCCCTGACCGGCCGTTGGCCGGCACCACCTGGGATGTCATCGTGGTGGGAGGCGGGCACAACGGCCTCACCGCCGCCGCCTACCTGGCCCGCGCCGGCAGAAGTGTGGTGGTCCTCGAACGCCGCGACCGGCTCGGTGGCGCCGCCACGCTCGAGGAGATGTGGCCGGGCTACATCATCTCGCCCTGCGCCTATCTGGCCGGCTTGCTCCACCAGCGGGTCATCGACGATCTCGGGCTGAAGTCCCACGGACTGGAGATCGTGATTGGCGACCCGACGTACTTCGCCCCATTCGAAGACGGCCACTCGTTCACGGCGTGGATGGACACCGAGCGTACGCTCGAGTCGATCCGATCCTTCGCCCCCGGCGATGTCGCCGGCCACCTCGCCCGGGAGGCGCTGTTCGATCGTCTCCGCGATGCCCTCCGCCCGGTCGGCGACCAGGACCTGTGGCTCGATCACGCTCCGACCCGGGACCAGATCGAGGATCGGCTTGCCGGCGACGAGGAGATGTTGTCGACCATGTTCGTCGACAGTCAGATCGAGCACCTGCGACGCTTCTACACCGATGAGCACATGGTCACCGCCTACGCCGGGCAGGGAATAATCGGCACCAACGCCTCACCATTCGATCCCGGGACGGCATCGATCGACTTCCATCACGCCTCAGGGTGCCAGGAGGGCCAATCGGGGGAGTGGGGTTTCGTGATGGGCGGAATGGGGGCGGTCTCCCACGCGCTGCACCGGGCGGCCGTCGGGGCCGGTGCCGTCGTGACCGTCGATCATCCGGTGGCCCGGATCATTCCGACCGAAGGGGTGGAGCTGGCCGACGGCGGCGTCGTTCACGCCCCGATCGTGCTGGCCAACGCCGACCCCGCCGTCACCGCTCGACTGCTTGGCCCTGACGCCCCGGCGGGCTTCTCCGCCGCGGTCGACGCCGTCCCCCGGGAGAGCGCCACCGTCAAAGCCACCTTCGCCCTCACGGCCCTGCCCGACTTCGGGCAGCCGCACGCCACCATGGCCCAGGTGGAGATCGCCCGGTCGGCCGAGGCGCTGCACGAGTCGTATCTCGCCGCCCGCCGGGGGGAGGTGACCGACGAGCTCTGGTGCGAGCTGTACTTCCAGACCCCATACGATCCCTCGATCGCGCCGCCCGGACGCCATGTGCTCTCCGCCTTCTGCCAGTACGTGCCCTATTCCTGGGCCGACGGGCGAAGCTGGGACGATCACCGCAGCGATGTCGCCGACCGGGTGATCGCCTCGATCGAGCGGTTCGCCCCCGGGTTCGGTGCCCTGATCGAGCACCTCCACATCGACGGGCCGCCCGACCTCGAGGAACGCGTCGGGCTCACCGGCGGGCACATCTTCCACGGATCGTGCCTGCCGCCGCACATGTGGGACAAGCGACTGCCGTATCGAACCGGCGCCCCCGGGGTCTATCTGTGCGGCGCCGGCACCCATCCCGGAGGTTCGGTCATCGGCGCCAACGGCCGCAACGCGGCGCGGGTGGTGCTTACCGATACGGCGGCCGAATCGCGGTAATCGGTCGTTCGTCAGGATTCGCCGAGGAAGGCTTGCCGGCAGGCGCTCAAAGACACCGACGGCGCCGAGGTGCACCTCGCCCCGCCTCGCGATCTGGCAGATTCCGCGCCCACCGGGCGCGCGAATTTCCTACCAGTTCTGAAAAGGCTGTCGTTGCGCGGCGCAGGGCCGATGCTCCGCCTCACACGCTTGTACCCCCGCTGGGATTCGAACCCAGGACCAATGGATTAAAAGTCCACTGCGCTAACCAGACTGCGCCACAGGGGCGTAGAAAAGGCTAGCGGGGCGGGGAGGGTTCGGAGCACTTTTCCGGCAGGCGGGTGGCCGTGGCCGAGAAATCTGGTCCGACGACGCCCGGCCCGCCTTCGAGGGTGCCACCATGGAGACCGATGTTCGGTCAAACCCGTCAAGCCTCCTCGTCGCGGCTGTCGCCCAGCGGGCGGACGACCGCGCTGGTCGGGGCTATGACGATGATGCTGATGGCCGTCGCGTGTACGGAGTTGGAACGGCCCGAGGCATTCGCCCCCTCACCCGACTCGACGCTCGTGATCGGTGAGGCCGAATCCGCGTCGGCCGAGATCGACGAGTCGTCCCCCGCCGCCGAGGACGTCGAGGACTTCGTGCCCTCGGTCGAGGGTTACGTGCCGCAGATCCTCATCGCCGCCGAGCCGCAGTCGATGCGTACGGCAGGAACGGTGGCCAGCGAGATTCCGGGTGTCATCGGTGAGCTGTCGGTGGCGAAGATGGCCGATGATCTGGTCGGCGGTCTCGTGGTCGGGCAGGTCAACGGGCCGGTCGTCTACGTGCAGGGTCAAGGCGAACCCGAAACCCTCGACGATGCAGGCGCCGAGCTCCTCGACGTCGGCTACTGGGGCGGCTCACCTCGGGCCTTCCTGCTGGTGGGCGACAATGTGATCGACTGGGTCCAGCTCGTCGCCGAGCAGGAGGCGGTCAGCCGCTCCCGCCAACCCCACCTGCGTCTGGCCGACGGCGAGACGGTCGAGAGCTTCTCCGCCCAGGCCGACCTCCAGGTCATCGCCACCAGCGACGACAACTGCGGCACCCTCCGCTTCTACAACCGCACCGGAACCGATCTCAATCTGGCGCCACCGGTCCAGCCCGACTGCACCTTCCCCGGGCGACCCTCCTACGGCGCCGTGGCCCTGAGTCCCGACGGGGCCGCCGTCGCGTTCACCATCGTCGAGTATCGGGCCGACGGAAGCGAGGAGGCCACCGAACTCCAGGTGTGGGAACTGACGGGTGGGCAGGCCCTGACGCCGCGCCGCATCGGGGAGGGGCTCGACCGCATCACCTCGCTCACCTTCGACGGCCAGCGCATCGCTTTTCTGAAGGAGTCGGCCGACGGTAGTTCGGTCACGGTGATCGACCTCAACAACAACGAGACCCCGATCCAGGTTCCCGCCGAGACGATCCGCTCGGTGTCGTTCGCCCGCAATCCGGTCACGGTGCTGCAGTAAGGGTTAACGGACCCCCAATCGGCGGTATCGGTGCCGTTTACGGGGAGATATCCGAAGAATTCGCCGTTGTTGGATGTTCTACACCGTTGACTGTCACAGGGGTTGTTTAGTGTTGATGGTGTGAAAGTGTTGGATGGATTCGGCGGAGGCGCCGGCGAGATCGAAGGTGTCGCTGCAGCTGGTGCCGGAGCAGAGCTGACGGCTCGGTTCGATGCACTGGTCAGCGATCTG
>JBFGLT010000196.1:0-3956 GCA_041576015.1 Acidimicrobiales bacterium | reverse complement strand
GGTCGCAAGGCGGTCGGAGGAGCCGACATCGTCGCGACCACGCTCCACCAGGTGGGTCTCGACGGGGCGGCGCAGGCGGTGGTCGAGGGGGTCGGGCTGGCGGACTACCGCTTCGACATCTACAAGTCCGACCACACCGAACGTCCCGAACTCGTCCTCGAGCTGATCGGTGGCGACGTTCCCGACGTCACTTCGGCTCTGATCAATGTCGAAGCCGTCAATCTGGCGAGGGACCTGGTGAACGAGCCGGCAATGGCCAAGTCCCCGATGGAGATCTCGCGGCGGCTGGCAGATCTCGCCGAGGCCGCCGGCGCCAGCGTCGAGATCTGGGATGTGGACCGGCTGGCCGAGGAGCGGATGGGCGGCATGATCGGCGTCGGCCAGGGGTCGGTGCGTCCGCCCGCGATGCTGAAGATCCACTACCGGGGGCGCCGTCCAAAGGCCCGGTTGACATTTGTCGGCAAGGGGATCGTTTTCGATTCAGGGGGCCTGTCGCTGAAGTCAGCCGATTTCATGGAGGCCATGAAGGACGACATGGCCGGCGGAGCGGCGGTTGCTGCGGCGGTGATCGCGATCGCCCGCCTCGGATTGCCGATCGACGTCACGTCGTACTCGGCGTTCGCGGAGAACCTGCCGAGTGGTTCGGCGCAGCGACCGGGCGACGTGCTGACGGCTCGCAATGGGAAGACGATCGAGGTCCTCAACACCGATGCCGAGGGCCGGCTGGTGCTGGCCGATGTGCTGTCCCTGGCCGCCGAGTCGGAACCGGATCTGATCGTGGACCTGGCCACGCTCACCGGCGCCTGCAAGGTTGGGCTCGGACCCAAGATCGCCGGCGTGTTCGGGAGAGATCAAGTGGCTGTGGATGGGGTTCTGGCAGCTGCGGCCTCCACCGGCGAACGGGTCTGGCAGATGCCTTTGCCCGACGATCACCGGTACATGATCGACTCCGACATCGCCGACATGAAGAACACGGGCGCCGGTCGCTACGGCGGCGCCATCGCCGCAGCGAAGCTCCTGCAGGAATTCGTGGGTGAGGTGCCCTGGGTCCACCTCGACATCGCCGGACCTGCGTATCTCGACAAGGGCGAGCACTACCTCCCCAAGGGTGGGACCGGTTTCGGGGTTCGGATTCTGATCGACCTCGCCGCATCGGCCTGAGGTTGGTCTTCTCGGGTTTCGGGCGACCTGCGAGACTGTTCGAATGATCTATCTCGATCATGCAGCCACCTCCCCGATGCGCCCTCAGGCGAGGGCAGCGATGGAACCATTCCTGGGCGACACCTTCGGCAACCCCTCTGGCGTCCACGGGGTGTCCCGACGTGCCAAGAACGCGGTGGAGGAAGCACGAGAGCGAGCGTCGGCGATCCTCGGATGCAGTCCGGGAGAGATCGTCTTCACCGGGGGCGGAACCGAGTCGGACAACCTGGCGGTCAAGGGCCGGGCGCTGCTCGGTGGCGGCGGCATCGTCACGACGGCGGTCGAACACGAGGCAGTGCTCGAAGCGGCCAGATTCTGCGAACGTCTCGGCTCGAAGCTCGCGATCCTCGAGGTCGATGCCCAGGGTCGGGTCGATCCCGATCGGGTGGCGGGGGTGGCGGGCGATGACACTGCGATCGTCTCGGTCATGGCTGCCAACAACGAGACCGGAGTGCTCCAGCCACTGGGCGAGATTCGCACGGCCATGTCCGGTCGTACGGCCCTGCACACCGATGCCGTCCAGTCGTTTGTTTCCCAGTCGGTCGACCTGGCAGGTCTCGACCTGGTCTCGCTCTCCGGCCACAAGCTCGGTGGCCCAAAGGGGGTCGGGCTCCTCTACGTCCGCGAAGGCGTGGCGCTCGAGCCGCTGGTGCACGGCGGAGGCCAGGAGTTGGGCCGCAGATCCGGAACCCTGAACGTCGCCGGGATCGTGGGCATGGTTGCGGCCATGGAGGCCGCGGTCGCCGACCGCGAGCGTTTTCGGTCTGAGGTCGGCGCCGCCCGGGACGTCTTCGAGGCGAAGCTGGCGGGGGTGACGACGCCCACGCTGGACACGGCACGGTTGGTTCAGCACAGCCATCTGCGGTTCGGCGGGCTCCGGAACGAAACGCTGCTGGTTCTTCTCGATCGGGTTGGTATCGCTGCCTCGGCCGGCTCGGCCTGTTCGTCGGGGGCCGCCACGGTGTCGCATGTGCTGTCGGCGATGGGAATGACGTCCGCCGAGGCCAGGGAGTGCCTGCGCTTTTCGTTCGGATGGAGCTCAACCGTCGCCGAGGCAGAAGAGGCCGCCCGACGCATCGTGGAGGTGCTGGAACGGCAGGCAGGCTCATGAGCCGGGTCCTGGTGGCGATGTCGGGCGGTGTGGACTCGTCGGTGGCCGCGGCCCTCATGATCGAGGCCGGCCACGAGGTGATCGGAGTCACGCTCAAGCTCTGGTCGGGACCCAATGGTGAGGCTCCCACCGCCGGGTGTTGCACGGTCTCCGACGCCGAAGACGCTCGCCGGGTGGCCGCCCAGCTCGACATTCCGTATTACGTGCTCGACTACACGGAGGACTTCTCGCAGGGAGTGATCGGGAGGTTCGTCGACGACTACCTCCACGGGCGCACCCCGAATCCGTGTGTCGAGTGCAACCGCACAGTCAAGTTCTCCCGGCTGCTCGCCCAAGCCACCGACTTCGGCTGTGACGTGGTTGCCACCGGGCACTACGCCCGCACCCGGTTCGAGGACGAACGCTGGCGGCTGTTGCGCGGGACAGACCCCCGCAAGGACCAGAGCTACGTGCTGTCGATGCTCGGCCAGGCCCAACTCTCCCGCATCCGGTTTCCGGTGGGTGAGATCGACAAGGCCCGGACCCGTGAGATCGCTTTGAGCCTGGGACTGCGGACCGCCCACAAGCCCGAATCGATGGACATCTGCTTCGTCGGGCGGCGCGATTACCGGACGTTCCTGGTCGAGCAGGCGCCGGACTCCGTCGAGCCCGGCAGATTCGTCGGCGTCGATGGTGTCGATCTCGGCCGGCACGACGGAATCACCAACTTCACGATCGGACAGCGCCGGCGGCTGGGAATCGCGCTGGGCGAGCCTCGATATGTGGTCGACGTCGACCCTCGAACCAGAACGGTGACCCTGGGTCGTCACGATGACCTGGCGGTCGTGGGTGTGGAGCTCGAGCAGGTCACATTCGTTTCTGCGGCGGTGGAAGGCCCGGTGTCGGTGCAATACCGGGCTCACGGCGAGGCGGTTCCGGCCATTCTCGAAGCGGGTCGGGTGACGTTCGAGTCGGCCCAACACGGGGTGGCCCCCGGTCAGACGGCTGCGTTCTTCGCCGGTGACGAAGTGCTGGGGGGTGCGATCATCGCCGGTACGCTGCGCGCCTGATGCTCGACGGTCAGACCGCAATCGTGACAGGCACCGGTGCACCGGGAGGAATCGGGATGGCCATCGCCCGAGCGCTCGGAACGAATGGAGCCCGGGTGGCGATCTGCTCGACGACCGATCGGATCTTTGATCGTGCTCGAGAGCTGGAAGCCCAAGGAGTCGAGGTTCACGCCGGGATCGCAGACCTCACGGACTCGAGCCAGGCGGATGAATTCGTGCGTTCCGCCGAGGCGGCACTCGGGCCGACCTCGATCCTCGTCAACAACGCCGGGATGATCGCCCAGGGGATGGAAGCCACGGCTGCAACGAGTGATGCGGTGACCGACGAGGCCTGGCGAGACGGGATCGAGCGCAACCTCACCACCGCGTTCTTCACGTGCCGGGCGGTCCTCTCAGGGATGGTCGCCCGCGGATACGGCCGGATCGTCAACATCTCGAGCGTCACCGGGCCGGTGGTGGCGATGGTCGGTGAGGCTGCCTACGCCGCCGGCAAGGCGGGGATGATGGGCCTCACACGGGCGCTGGCGGTCGAATATGCGTCGCACGGCGTGACGGTGAATGCCGTGGGTCCGGGCTGGATCGCAACGGACACGTCG
>JBFGLT010000195.1:0-4021 GCA_041576015.1 Acidimicrobiales bacterium | reverse complement strand
GCCTGCGGCGCCGCAGCGTGGAGAGGGTGAGTCGATTGTCTGAGCGGAGCGAGTCTGGCGCAGCCCTCGGGCGGAGCCGGCGTGGGGGCGTGGGGCTGTCGGCGCCTGCGGCGCCGCAGCGTGGAGAGGGTGAGTCGATTGTCTGAGCGGAGCGAGTCTGGCGCAGCCCTCGGGCGGAGCCAGCATGAATATGAAACCGTGATCGGGTTGGAGGTGCATGCCGAACTGGCCACGCAGTCCAAGATGTTCTCGCCGGCGCGCAACGAGTTCGGCGGCGAACCGAACACCAATGTGCACCCGGTGTGTCTCGGTCTCCCCGGGACGCTGCCAGTCGCGAACCGGCGGGCCATCGAACTCGGTATCCGCATCGGGCTGGCCCTGCACTGTTCGATCAATCGGTGTGTCTTCGCCCGCAAGAACTACTTCTATCCCGACATGCCCAAGGATTATCAGATCAGTCAGTACGATCTCGCTCTCAACACCGACGGGTGGCTCGAGCTCCCCAATCGAACGCGCATCGGGATCGAGCGAGCGCACCTGGAGGAGGACACCGGCAAGTCCACACATGTCGGGACCTCCGGACGGATCCACGGTGCCGATTACTCTCTCGTCGACTACAACCGGGCCGGCGTCCCGCTCGTCGAGATTGTCAGCCGGCCCGATCTCCGCAGCGCCGACGACGCCCGGGCGTATGTCCAGGAGTTGCGGGCCATCCTCGTGTCCGTCGGCGCCTCGGACGGGAAGATGGAGGAGGGGTCGCTCCGGGTCGACGCCAATGTCTCGGTCCGGCCGAAGGGTTCTGAAGAGCTGCGAACCCGATGCGAGATCAAGAACGTCAACTCACTTCGCTCCCTCGGTCGCGCCATCACTTACGAAGCCAACCGGCACATCTCCCTCTACGAGAGCGGCGACGCGCCGATCCAGGAGACCCGCCACTGGGATGAAGAGGCAGGACGGACCCGCCCCGGCCGGTCCAAGGAAGAGGCTGAGGACTACCGCTACTTCGCCGATCCGGATCTGGTCGGCGTCGACCCGTCGCGGGAGTGGATCGAGGAGATCGGCCGCACCATGCCGATCCTCCCCGGTGAGCTTCGCGATCAAATCGTCGAGGCGGGCGGGGACGTAACCAGCGCCGCCACGGTCGTCGCTCGGGGGCTGGGCGCGCTCGTTCTCGAGGCTGTCGAGGCCGGCGCCGAGGTCACCAAGGCGCTGTCGCATGCGCAGAACAACCTCGATCCCGACGCCCTCGGCAAGCTCACGCCGGTACGGCTGGCGGAGCTGGTCGCGATGGAGACCGGCAACCAACTCACCTCGACACAGGCCAAGACGGTGCTGACCGAGGTCGTCGACTCGGGTAGGGCACCTCACGCCATTGCAGCCGAGCTGGGCTACGAGGCGATGGACAGCAACGAGTTGGAGTCGCTGCTCGACGGGATCATCGCAGCCCACCCCGACGAGTGGCGACGGTTCTGTCAGGGGGAGGCCAAGCTCCAAGGGTTCTTCACCGGGCAGATCATGAAGGCCACCAGCGGGCAGGCCGACGGGCGCGCCATCAGTCAGCTCCTTCAGCAGAGGAAAGGGTGAGCCGGAGTCGCCGGCTTCCGATCAGCGGTCGGCGATCCAGGCCGTCTTCGCCATCCACTCCAGTCCGGGTTCATAGAGGGACTCGTGGACGCCGGTGAAGACATTGAGGGTGACGTTGCCCGATGTCCGGCTCATGAGCAGCGGCTTGTCCTGGGCGTCGAACCACGCATTGCCGTCGTTCTCGCCCCACAGTTCTGCGGGCAGTACCCCGCGATCGACGGCGTCGTAGACCGCCTGGCCGAACTGGTCCTCGGGCCGGGCCAGGTCATCGAATGCCTTGAATGACTGGGATGTCGGCACGAGCGTGTCCTGCAGGCCGGTGGCAATGTAGAGCGAAATGTTGGACGCTTTGGCATTGGCGATCGAACTCGACGGGCTCCGCCGGTAGCACTCGTCGCCGGCGGCGGTACCGGGGTGGGGGGCGCCGCCGCAGGAGTTCTCCAGCTGGCCGACGTAGTGACGCCGGGGCTGGGTGAGACGATAGGCGTACCACTCGACCAGGTCGTAGACCGGCACCCACGCCACCCCGCCGGCAAACAGCTCGGGTGCCTCGCCGGCCATGTTCAACACGGCAAAGGCCCCGCCGGAAAAGCCGATCATGAACACCTTGTCGGCGTCGATGTCGTCGTTGGCCAGTGCGTAGTTGACGGCATCTTTGATGTCGCTGATCACATAATCCGAGCCCGTGGCGACCGGTCGGTTGTTGGCGCCGCGAAAGTCCGGGGCGATCATCGCCCAGTCGTTCTGGTCAGCCCAGCGGGCGAAGGGGATGTTGAGCTGCTGGTTGTAGTTGGAGCTCCACGAGTGGAGGACGACGAGCAAGGGCCGGTTCGCACCGTCGGCCGGAGCCCAGTAGGCCGCCTGGGACGAGCCGTCGATCGTGGCGGGGATCCAGACCAAGTCCGAGTCGGTGTATCTGCTCCAGGCGGTCGTGCTCGAGGAGCTGTAGTTCCGGAAATCCCGGGTCCCGACGAAGCTGCTGACCCCGGTCACCTCCTGGGCACGATCGGCTCCCGGCTTGGCGGTTTCCTCGCCCGGGAACCGGTTGGCGTTGACGAACTCCTCGTTGGCGGCGATCCAGCGCACGACGCCGCCCCTCGTCAGTGCCCCCGAGTCGAGACGTTCGAGCCAGTAGGCGGTGCCGGCCTCGTCGCTGCCCCGGTCCAGGACGTTGCCATACACGGTGTCGAGGAACTGAGCGTTCGAGGTCTGTCCGTAGGTGTTCTGGAACTCGGCGCCCCGGGCGAACTGGTCAGCGATCTCGGAGACGTCGGCGCCTCTTCGGTAGATGTAGATCCAGTACTTTGCCCCCTCGATGTCGGGGTCCCGGTCGAAGAAGGCCTTGTAGAGGCGCAGCACGGTTGCGTAGTTCTGGTAGAAGTCCTCCGCCGTCGTCAACTGATCGAGCGTGCCGGCGTCGACCATCCGGGCCGCCGGCGCCTTGGTGTCGTGGTCGGCCGCCGCCACCGGTGTGGCGATGGTGGCGAGGAACAGGAGCGCGACGAGGGCGGTGAGCGCATGGCGTGGCATTGTCAGCAACCTAGTGGGGAGACCGAATCGGGCGGTGCATGGGTTCTCGTCGACGAAACGAGCGCCGATCTTGAGGTGGTGGGCCGCCCTCAGAGGCTGGTGATGTGAAGGTGGTCCTGGTGGACATCGTCGGTGAACGAACGGCCACCGACGCCATCGAAGGCCCACGGGCTACCGATACTGCCGGTTCCAGCATCGAACAGTTGTCGACTGAGCGACCACGCCGGCGATCCCTCGTAGCGGCTGTCCACCACCAGGCGGTCGTCGACGGCGTAGACATCCATGGCCTCGCCGACACTGTGACGGCTCACCTTGGTGGTGGCGAACACGTGGTACGGGTGGCCTCGATGGAGCACGAGTACCGAATAACGGTGGGAATCGGCGATGTCGAGCATGCGCTGGAGCATGGCGTCGCTCGTGTGTCCGCTGTAGATGTCCCACCGGGCCGAGTCCGGCATCGAGATGGACGGGTGGTCCACGACGGCGGCAGCGAGCTCGGGAAGGTCGGGTGGTCGAATCACCTCCGGCCCGCCGGCCGACGCCAGCTCGTCGACGACCCAGTTGGGGCCATCGAGCCTAACCCGCACGTCGAACACGCGCCCCTCGGTCGATCGGGTGCCATCGGCCGTCACCCGTTCCTGGTCGACCCACACCATGATCGACGCACTGGTGGGGCGGTTGCCGCCCATCTGGGCGTAGCGCACCGACCCCACCGCTTCGTGGCCTGGTTCCATCGCCTCGGCCACGAGGGCTTGGAATTCGGTGGTGAGCTCGAGGCCGAATCGATCGGCGAGGTCGTCGGCATGATCTCCGGCCGAGACGTCGGCGCCGTGGGTGGCGATGGCCTGGGCGAAACGGCCGCCGACCTGCTTGCGGTCGGTCAGCACGTCGCCGGGCGCCGGCTCGT
>JBFGLT010000194.1:0-4026 GCA_041576015.1 Acidimicrobiales bacterium | reverse complement strand
ATCGACCCACAGTGTGCTGAGCGCGGCCAGATCGAGGCTCCCGATGGCGATCTGCTGCAGGCCGAGGATCTTGAAAGGACGCTCGCTCATGGCCGGAAATGGTAGTGGCGGCACCGATCGTCGGATGGATCGGGTGGAGCCGGATCCGGCGACCGGGCCAAGGCTCGATGCCGGGTCCGTCTCGGCTGCGGAGCTACATTTGGACCGTCCGCCCGAATGCTCACACCCGTTGCGCACCGTCAGGAGATTTCGTGGGTCAAGACGACAACACGGTCAACGCCGAGCCGCCCCATCGCCGCCTCGATCGGAAACTGGGTCGGGTGCTGGATGGCAGCTACACCAACGCCGATTTCATCATCGCGGACGCGAAGGACGCCGATATGGCCTTCGGTGTCACCGCCGCCGGGCCCCGACCGGAGACCTACATCCCCGTCGGCGACGCCGGGCCCGGCCGCTACCGCACCCGAGCCGAGTATCTCGATGCCATGAGGGCGCTCATCGGGCAGGGCGAGATCGACATTCTCCTGACCTCGGCCTCCAATGGCGAGCGTCTGGCCGGTGGTGGCGATCTCGCCGTCGATAGCGACCTCACCCTTGCCGTCCGGGCCAACGACACCACCGACATCTGGAACCAGCGCGGCTCCCAGTACTCGTCGATCCCGTCGCGGCCGTTCCGCACCGCCGACCTGGCCTCGGTTCGTCCGTTCTGCGATCTCGTCCTCTACTCGATCACGTTCAACAACGATCTCGAACTCGACCGGCAAGCACTCGACGACTACGCGCGGTTTCGAATCGATGCGGCGGCCGTCGGTATCCGCCACTTCCTCGAGGTGTTCAACCCGAACGCTCCCGATCGGCTTGATCCCAAACACGTCGGATCGTTCGTCAACGACTCGATCGTGCGGGCGTTGGCCGGTGTCACCTCCGCCCACCGACCGCTGTTCCTGAAGATGGCCTACAACGGGCCCGGGGCGCTCACCGAATTGGCCGAACACGATCCGACGCTCGTCATCGGGATCCTGGGCGGTTCGGCCGGTACCACCCGCGACACGTTCGAGCTGTTGCATCAGGCTGAGCACTGCGGCGCCCGTGTGGCGCTGTTCGGCCGCAAGATCCAACGCTGCGAATCCCAACTCGACCTGCTTCGACACATGCGGATCGTGCTGCGGGAGGAGCTGAGCCCGGCCGATGCCGTGCGCTCGTACCATCAGGCGCTGGCCGATGTCGGGGTCTCGCCGTTTCGATCGCTCGAGGATGACCTGGAGATCACCGAGCCGGTTCTGCGGGAGGCCTAGTCGCCGTGAGTGGTGCGTCCGGGGGATCCGCTGCGGTGGCACGGGGCATCACCTCGGTCGGATGCGCGGTCGTCGACATGGCCAAGATCATCGACCGGTATCCCGAACCGGACCATCTGGCGATGATCACCGAGGTCTCGCTGAGCAGCGGCGGTCCCGCGCTCAACATGGCGGTCAACCTTCGCCAGCTCGGTGTCGACTACCCCGTGTCGTTTCACGGCGCCCTCGGTGACGACGAGCACGGCCGGTTTCTCCTGGCCGAGTGCGACCGTCTCGGGATCGACCGGTCCGGATTCCTGGTGCTACCTGGCGTGGCCACATCGTTCACCGACGTCTTCCTCGAACGCAGCGGTGGCCGCCGCACCATGTTCTATCACGCCGGGGCCAACGACGCCTTCGACGCGGCCGGATCCGCCATCGAGCAGTCCGGGGCCCGTATTCTGCACGCCGGATCACCGGGCGCCCTGAAGATGATGGACACACCGATCGACGGCGATCGAGCCGGGGGCGACCCATCCGGCGGAACCGGCTGGTCTCGCCTCCTGGCCCGGGGCCAGGCGGCCGGCATGCACACCAATATGGAGATGGTCGACCTCGACGACGACCTCGCCCGTGCACTCGTCACCCCCTGCCTGCCGCACCTCAGCAGCATCGTCATCAACGAGCTGGAGGCCGGAGCGATCACCGGGATCACGTCACCCAGCCCCGACGCGGAGGGCCCGGTTGACTGGCCGACGCTCGAAGCCATGGCGTTGCGTCTGGTCGAGATGGGGGTGTCGACGTTGGCGGTCGTCCACTTCCCGGCCGGCGCGGTGGCCGCCGCCCCGGGTGGTCACACGTGGCGCCAGGGTTCGGTGCGACTCCCGCCCGAGCGCGTGCGCAGTGCCGTCGGAGCCGGCGACGCCTTCGCCGCCGGGGTGATCCACGGCTTCCACGAGGAGTGGGAGGTGGAAGACTGTCTGCGTCTGGCGGTGGCGTCGGCCGCTGCCTGTGTGCAGGAGGCTCATACATCGGCCGGTATCAAACCGGTCGACGACTGCCTGGCCGAAGCCGACCAGCTCGGCTACCGCCCCACAGCCCCCCGGAACTTGTAGCGGCTTGCCGCCTCGAAGCGTTCCCTACAGGGCGGCGATGACCTCGGCGGCGAAGCGTTCGTAGGCCTCCCGCCGCTCCGCCGGGGAATCACCCAAGGTGGCGCTGAGGAGGATGAACTCGTCGAAGCCGGCCTCCGCGTAGGCACCGAGTTCCTCGACCAACTGTGCCGGGGTGCCGACGAGCGACCGTTCCAGGTCGACCTCGGCTCGCCGCTCGGCCAGCGCGGAGCCGTCGTCGCTCATGAACACCAGCGCCTGTGACGAGGTGCGAATCGTGGCCGGATCGGTGCCGACCGCATCACACGCATCGCCGAAGCGGCCCCGCTGCCTGGCGGCGAGCTCCGGGGCACCCCAGGCGTTCCACTCGTCGGCCCACCGGGCGGTGATCCGCATCATCCGTGCGCCCGCCGTTCCCACGACGATCGGCAGCTTTCCCTGGACCGGATGAGGCTCACAGGGGGCGTCGGTGATGCTGTAGTGGGTGCCGTTGAAGTTGGTGCGTTCGTTGTCGAGCAGTGAACGCACGATCTGGATGCCCTCCTCGAAACGCTCGACGCGTGTCCTGGGTGGCTCGAGCTCGATGCCGTAGGCGTGGTGTTCGTTGACCTGCCACCCGGCACCCAACCCGAGGATGAAACGACCCCCCGAGATGTGATCGATGGTGGCTGCCCGGTTGGCGAGCAGCGCGGGGTGGTGAACCGACGTCGGCGAGACCAGTGGTCCAAGCCGGACCCGCCCGGTCACGGCGGCCAGACCGGCCAGCACCGCCCACGCTTCGTGACTGTCACCATCGACCGGTTCGCCGGAGGAGGTGTTGGGCATGTAGTGGTCGGCGAACCAGATCGACGACCAGGCCGGATCGCCGTCGGCAAGCTTCGCCAAATCGACGATCTCGTCCCAGCCGAGCTGGTTGTGAATCCACATCGACACCTTCACGGTCAGAGCCTCTTGATGGAGAACGCCGGAATGACCCGGGGTGCCGCCGACTCGACGTACTCGGCGAACTGTGGTGCGATTTGGGCCTGGCGGGCCAGCGCCGCCCGCGCTTCGGACTCGGGTAACTCCTCGACGCGGGCGGTGAACGACTCCGACCCGTACTCGACGTTGATCTCGGGGTGGGCCTTCAGGTTGTAGTACCAGTCGGGATGGGTCGGCGCGCCAGCCTTCGAGGCGAACACGACCATGGCGTCGTCCTCGACGAGGGCCACCAGGGGGACCTCGCGCACCTGGCCCGATTTGGCCCCGATGGTGCTCAGTACGACCAGCGGAGCGTCACCGAACTGGGCGACCTTGCCGTTGTTGGCCCGGAACTCCTCGATGACCTGCTTGTTCCAATCATTCATACGGCAAACCCTAACGCCGACCCGCGGTAAGTAGGCTGGGCCGCATGCTCACTCTGGCTCGACGGGTGATGGCCGCGCTCGGTTTGACCGGCCTGATCGCCACCCTCTTTCGGTTGCGGGGCAGGGGCGGCGTCCCTCCCCAGACCGGCGGTTGGCGGGAACTCACCGAGGCTGAACTCATCGAGTTCCTCGGTTCCGACGAATGACCCCGACGGTCGCCGTCGCCGGTCTCGGAACCACCGGCACGAACATCGTCCGCCATCTCGTCGACGACCGGTCCCCGCCGCTTTCGCT
>JBFGLT010000193.1:0-4077 GCA_041576015.1 Acidimicrobiales bacterium | reverse complement strand
GATCGCCGATGCCCTGCTCCACCAGGGTCGGAGCGGCTTCACCTGGTACCACGGACTGGCCTGGGCAGCCCGCCAGTATCTCGGTCTGGAGGTCGACGGCAAGGGCTCGGTCCAGCTGTCGTTCACCTCCGACGGAGACCTGACCGAGGAGCAAGTAGGGTATGCGGCCGCCGATGCCGTCGAGACGCTGTGGGTGGGCGACGAAATCCGGCAGGCCCTGGAGGCAGCCGGCCTGGAACAGATCGCCGAGATCGAACTGGCCGCCCGCCCGTTCCTCGACCGGATGGAGCGCACCGGACTGTGGTTCGACTGGGACGCCTGGCAGGGCGAGCTGTACATCATCGAGACCCAGAGCCGGGCCGTCCTGGGCCGGCTGGCCGAGCTCACCGGCGGCGGTCAGGGCAACCTGTTCGACGAGATCGTCGAACCGACCTGGAATCCGGCGTCGGACCGGCAGGTGAAGGACGCCCTCAACCGCTGGTCCGAGTCCGAGGTCTTCTCCTGGACCGCCGACCGATACGGAACAGCACGGCATCTCGGCGAGGGAGACTCGGTGAGCGCCGCTGTCCTACGTGAAATCGGCGGACCCGTGAGCGAAGCCATCCTCGACTTACGGAACCACACCAAGATCCTGACCACCTACGGCGAGTCGATCGGCGAGCATCTCCACGACGACGGCCGCCTCCACCCTCAGTATCTTCAGGTGGTCGGAACCAACACGGGCCGCCTGGCCAGTCGCAATCCCAACGCCCAGAACTTCACGCCGAGGATGCTCCCGTTCGTCCGGCCGGCTGAACCGGAGCGGGTCTTCGTCCATGCCGACCTCAGCCAGGCCGAGCTCCGCTATCTGGCGCAGGTGGCCGACGATGCGCCGTTGCGCGCCGCCTTCGACCGGGGGGACGACGTTCACGTGCGCACGGCGGCGAGCATGTTCGGCTTCGAGCCCGAGGACCTCCAGAGCTCCGACCCAACCCGATTTCAGCATCTCCGCAAGATCGCCAAGGCGTTGAACTTCGGCATCGCCTACGGAACCGGCGCCGCCGCCCTCGCCCGGTCTCTGACCGCCGAGGGATCCCCCACCGCCGTCGACGAGGCCGCCGACCTGCTGGCCGTCTACCGCCGGACCTATCCCGGAACGGCGGAGTGGGCCGAGGCCAGGATCGCCGAGATCCAGGCGCTGCGGGAAGAGACGTCCGCAATCGACTGGCCGGCAACGCTCCGCCTCGCCCGCGGCTTTGCCGGTGTGGCCGATGTGCGGCGCGAGTTCCGAAAGACGAAGGGACGCTGGCCGACGGCGGCGGAGATCACAACTGTTCATCCGCAACGTCACACGAGCGACCTCGACGAGCTTCGAGCCGAGATCGAATGGCTTCTCCGCTACCCGGCCCCGGTTGCACTCCTCGCCGATGGTGAACCGTTCACGTTCAGTTCCCGCACCATCGCTGGGCGACGCCAGCAGTTCAACCTCCACCTCGACCGGTTGTTCCTCATGGCGATCACGGACGCCATCAGAACGGACAGGCCAGCGGTCACCGAGGTGCGGCGGCGATTCAACGGGAGTCACCAGATCGACCTCTACGGTCCCGGCGCCGATCTCAGCACCGATCAGATCGAACGGGCCTTCGAGAACCGGTCCCTGCGGAGACGCTTCATGGATGCGGTCGTCCAGGAGATCGGACCGACCGAGGCCACCCAGCTGCTCGGACGAGCAGCCCGCGAGCGGGTGGGAGCCATGGTCAACGCATGGCGCAACGCTCCCATCCAGGGCGGTGTGGCCGACATCATGCTCGTCGCCTACGCCGACCTCGACCGCCGGTTGCGGGCCTACCCCGACGCCCGGCCGGTCCAAACCGTCCACGATTCGGTCGTCGTGGAGTGCAACCGCAGCAGCGCCGCCTCCGTCGCCCGGGAGGTTCGGCAGGCGCTCGAAGAAGCGTCCCGGAGGTTCTGCCCGGACGTGAGCCCCCGAGCCGATGTCGACATCCGCTCGACCCTGTCCGACGACGACGCCGAGCCGGCGGCGGTCGGTGTGGGAGCCGGCGCCTGATCGTGGAGCCGGGAGGTGCAACAGTGGGACGTGTGGAGGTCTCCAGTCCCGACAAGCTGATCTTTCCCGCCGATGGCATCACGAAGGCGCAGATGGTGGCCCACTACGACCGCGCCGGCGAGAGGTTGCTCGAGTTCGCCACCGGCCGGCCCCTCACCCTCCAGCGGTTTCCCGGCGGCATCGAAGCCAACGGCTTCATGCAGAAGAACGCCGCCAATTACTTCCCATCGTCCATCCGCCGGCTCCCCGTGCCGAAGCGAGAAGGGGGCGAGACCCAGTACCCGGTGATCGAGCGCGTCGAGGACCTGGTGTATCTCGCCAACCAGAACACGGTCACGTTCCACATGTGGACCTCGTCGGCGGACCGACCGGCACACCCCGACTGGATGATCATCGATCTCGATCCGGAGGCCGGCGACCTCGAGCGAGTCCGGTTGGCCACCACCGCCGTACGGGCGAAACTGCGGTCGTTCGGTGTGGACGGGTTCGCCGTCGCCACCGGAGCGAAGGGCTTCCACGTGTGGGTACCTCTGGTCGGCCGGCAGGGCTTCGACGAGATCGCCCAGGCGGCTCGCGCTCTCGCCGGGCTGGCGGTGCTCAGCCACCCCGACGACCTGACGGTCGAGTTCCTGAAGAAGAACCGAAAGGGTCGGGTGTACGTCGACTGGCTGCGCAACAATCCCACGGCGACGGTCGTGACGCCGTTCTCGCTGAGACCGCGCCCGGGCGCACCGGTGGCCGTGCCGATCGACTGGAACGAACTGGACGGTGCCCGCCCCGACGGCTGGCGCATCGGTGCCATCGACGACCGGTTGGGGTTCCGAACCGAAATCGATGGCCAGCGGCTGCCGGTCGCCGACATCATCGACGCAGCTCGAGATGCCGGCGTCGACCTCGACACGCCCCACGATCGATTCGGGCGCAGTCGCTGATCGGGAGGCGTACGTTCGACCGGCGTCAGCCTCCGATCAGGCGGTCGATCCCCTCCCGTAGGTTCTGACCGCGCGGAGATCCGTAGCGAACGAGCTCGGCGGTGCCGTCGTCGTCGATGAACAGATACTGCGACCGCTGGCGCACACCGAACCGCTCCCAGATCTCGCCGGTGAGGTCGGGAATGGTCAGCACGTCCTCGGTGCCGGTGGCGGCGACGAAGTCCTCCATGGCGTCGAGATCACCCTGCCCGGGGATCCCAATGATCGTCACCTGATCCTTTGATTGTTCGTGCACCTCTGCGACCGCAGTGGCTTCGGCCCGTCACGTGGGTCACCAGGGCGCCCAGAACCACAAGACGACGTCGGAGCCGGCGAAGGTGGCGAGGTCGACCGTGTCCCCCGACATCGTCGCGAACTCACCGGTCAAGGAGGCGGCAATCGACTCGCCGGGAGCCCCCGACGATGCGACCCTCTCCGATCCCCCGCAGGCGACGGCCCACAGCGCAGCCGACACCACCAGGATGGCGCGGCGCACACGTCGACGGCTCCTGCTCACAGCGTCAAGGTACCCCACCCGAGGGTCTTCGATGCGTCCGGTCTACTCTCCGGTCTCGCCGTCGATCGCCTCGCGCAGCAGGTCGGCATGGCCGTTGTGACGGGCGTACTCCTCGATCATGTGCACCAGGATCCACCGAAGGCTCGGGGTGTCGCCGCCCGGCCACGACCACGGGGCGAGCTGGTCGAGCCCGCCCCTGGCCAGCGCCTGGTCGAGGAGTGTGCGGGACCGGTCCACCGATTCCTGCCAGAGCGCGAAGAGCGTTTCGGGGCTGTCGTCGCCGGCGCTGTGCCATTCCCAGTCGGGGTCGGTGTTCCAGTCGACCTCGTTCCAGGGGGGAGCTGGTCGTTGCCGTGCAGGCGTCGGTTGAACCAGCCCTCCTCGACGAGGGCCAGATGCTTGAGGAGGCCGCCCAGGGTCATCGACGACGCACCGACCCTCGCCGACAGGCCTGCGGCGTCGAGGCCCCGGCACTTCCATTCCAGGGTGGCACGCTGATAGTCGAGGAATCCGGTGAGGGTGGCCACCTCGCCAGCCGCAAG
>JBFGLT010000192.1:0-4266 GCA_041576015.1 Acidimicrobiales bacterium | reverse complement strand
CGTCGTAGCTGACGACGCCGAGGAACGTGCCATCGTCGGCGAGCACTGCGAGTACCTCGTAGCTCGTCTGGCCCAGCGCAACCATCGCGTCGCGCAGATACCAACCCGGTGAACCGGTGGGGACATCGGCGTCGGCGATCGCCATGACGGAGGTGTCGGACCACAGATCGCGATCGACCTCGGCGCAGGCGGCGATCGAGCACATGCCCAGGAACTTGCTGCCGTCCACGATGGCGGCGGTCTTGAGCTGCTGGCCGATGGCGAGAGTGTGCACGAACTCGTAGATGGTCGTGTCCGGCGCCACGGTGAACCCGATCGGTTTCATCACGTTGCCGACCGGACTGTTGGCCTTTCCCTCGATCAGCCCGGTTCGCTCGATCTCCTGGCCCGTGCTCACCGACGAGGGTCCGGCGACCAGCTGGGAGACCGCCGCCGCCACCAGGGCAGGCACGACCGCGCCGCCGCCGGTCGACTCGGCCACGAACATGACCGCCGCCAGCGGGGTGCGGTACCCGGCTCCGAGGAAGGCGGCCAGGCCCAGCACCGGCCACAGGTTGTCGTTGGCCGTGCTGATCCCGACGGCGTCGAGGCCGTTGCCGACCGCCGATCCGAAGAGTGCTCCCTGCACGGCCAGGGGGATGAAGAACCCGCCGGTCCCGCCGGCGCCGACGGTGGCGAAGGTGGCCACGGCGCGAGTCATGAAGATGAACAGGACGGCGGCGACGGCGTGGTCTTCTCGAAGCACCCATTCGACGGCGTTGAGGCCCGGTCCGAGGGTGAGGGGCTCTCCGACCACCCGGTTGCTCAGGAGGGCCAGACCGGCCAGAACCGCTCCGCCGGCGATCACGGTCGTGACGGCCGATCGTTCGGCGGCGATGGCCTTGGCCTGGCGGATGCACCAGGCGAACACCCGCCCGCCGAAGCCGGCACCGACGCCCAAGATGACGGCACCGAGCAGCTGTCCGGTTCCGATGCCGGTATCGAAGGCGAAGGGCAGCACGCTCTCGGCCTCGTTGAGCGGAATCGAGACAAAGGTGAGGTATCCGGCCGCCGAGGCGATCAACGACGGCAGGAGGGCTCGGTGGGCGAGGTCATCCCTGTAGGGCGCCTCCAGAGCGAACACGACCCCGGTGGCCGGCGCCTGGAACAAGCTCGACACGCCGGCGGCGGCACCGGCGGTCAGCAACACCTTGGTGTTGTCGGCTCCCAGCCAGGCGCGGAGTGCTCTGGCGACCCGGGTCCCGACGTAGGAGCCGCCGTAGATGGCCGGACCTTCCAGGCCGACGGCGCCACCGAGACCGATCGTGGTCATTCCGGCCACCAGGCGGGGAACCACCCGACGGCCCGGCAGATACGGCGGGTTCGAGTGGTAGGCCCGGATGTACTCGTCCGATGTCGAGGGCGTGATGCGTCCATTCACCCGGAGTACCAACGTGGCAATCCCGAGTCCCACCATTGGTGCCAATGCTGCCACGCTCAGTGGGATCTCTTCGAGATTGTGCAGGAGGAGTTGGAGGGTCACCCACTCGAGAACGGCCACCGCCGCTCCGATGATCATTCCGAGGAGCACCGACGCCATCAACAGCCGGCTGACCTTCTGTTCGGGTGCCAGCTCGTGAACCCATGTGATCAGTCGATGCACGACCTTCTATCTTGGCGCTGACCGCCTACGGATCGGCGGTCATCCCCGGAGAAAACTGCGGCGAGGCTGGCGACCGTCATGCCGGCGGTCGCCTGTGATGGGCCGAATGACCCAGGGTCTCGAATCTCGGTCCGATTTCGTCCGGTCCCGGTTCGGTAGCAGCCGTCGTTCGGCCTACACTGAAGGGTCCAGTGCAACGCACCGTGCATCAATTTGTCAGGAGTGCCGCGTGAAAAAAGGGCGCCACCGCAGGTACGAGGAAGCTCGTGCTCTCAAACAGACCGTTCACACCGACGACATCGAGTCTCTTTTCGACCGACTCGACGATGACCCGTTCGATCTGCCCGTAACCGACGAGGCCCGTCTCGTCGGCCAGGACGACGAGGACTAGATTTCCGGGGCCGGCCGCCCCCCCGGGACGTAGACATCCCCGCTCCGACGTTCGAGAACCAACTGACCCGCCCCGTCGAACGCAATGGCTGCCTCCCCGTGCACGAGGGCTCGGATAGGAGCGCCGACCAGCCCGGACCGCCAGCCGCGATCCAACCGGCTCGACGTCCCCTCGGTGAGGAATTCCTCCACATCACGGCGGGTGGCGAGCACCGCCGGGTCCAGGGCCTGCTCGCGGGCGATCTGGGACACCCACGAGGTGATGAGACTGATGACCGGACGCAGCGAGCGGTCGACATCGGAACCCTTCGGCCGCAGCGGCTCGGGCGTCGCGGTTTGCAGTCCCTGCGCGACCGCCTCGAGGATCGCCGCCGCCGTTCCGTTGCGGAGATGGCGGCCGTCGATACCCCGGACGTTCCGCAGCTGCTGCTCGGTCCTCGGCGCCCGCTGGGCCACCCCGACGAGGGCGATGTCGCTCAGGATCGTCCGTACGGGAACGTCCAGTTGGGCGGCACAGCGTTCTCGCCACTCGACCAGCGCCAAGGCCACTCCGAGGGTTTGGCCCTTCATCGATCGCGCTTCTTTGATGCGTCGGAGGGTTTCTGAAGTGGTGCGGACCTGACCGGCGGTGTCGAGGAGCCGCCGGCACTCGTCGTCGACCCAGTCGAGACGACCGAGGCGCTGCAGCTCCAGACGAAGCTTGGCGGCGACGCTGAGGAGGTGTTCGACGTCGGAGGCGGCGTAGGACAGCTGTTCGGGCGTCAGCGGCCGTCGGAGCCAGTCGGTGAGGCGGTCGCTCTTGGTCAGCTGAATGCCCTCGTACTTGGCGAGGAGCGTGGCCAGGGATGCTGAGGACAGTCCCACGAAACTGGCGGCGATCTGGGTGTCGAACAGCTGCGCCGGAACAGTCCCACACGCCCGTCGTAGAACTTCGAGATCCTGGGTGGCGGCGTGGATCACACACAACCCCGGTCCGTCGAGCAGGCGAGCCAGGGGCTCGAGGTCGACTTCGAGTGGATCGATCAGCCAGACATCCCCGTGCACGGCCAGTTGCACCAGCGCCACCTGGGGGTAGTAGGTCCGTTCGCGGTGAAACTCGGTGTCGATGGCGTAGCGGTCAGCCGAGGAAACTTTGTCCACGACGGCGTCGAGGTGCTCGCTCGCTGTGATCAGTTGCGCCAAGACCTCCAGCTTACTCGCCCGATCGCTCCGCGTGGCGGTCCGGTGCGGCCAGAAGCGACCGCAGGGTCGACGGATCGTCGGCGTCTGCGATCGACCGCTCATCGAGATCGACGGCCACGTACGGCATCAGATCGAGGGCTGCCCGCATACGTCGCTCGCCTGATCTGAGAACGGCGTTCAAGGCCCCGGCCATCGAGGTCGGCCAGCACCCGATGATCGGATGCGGTACACCGTCGAGCCGGGCGACGACCGGAGTGATGTTGTCGCCGGCGCCGACGAGAGCTCGCACCGCCGCCGGCTCCAGCCGCGGCAGATCGCAGGGAACAACGACGATGCGGTTCACGCCCGACGCCCAGGTCAGCGCCGTGCCGAGCGCTGCGAGCGGACCCTCGCCCGGGAGTCGGTCCGGGATCGAGGGGACCGCGAGGCTGGCCGAAACCGCCGGTGCGGCCCCGACCAGCACGACAGGATCCAGCGCCGCCCCGCGGAGAGCACGGACGACGATCTGGGCCATCGGACCCTGCGGGGTGGGCGCCAGCGCCTTGTCGGTTCCGAAGCGCTGCGACGCGCCCCCGGCCAGAATGGCTCCGGCGACGGGTGGGATCTTGGTCAGGCCAGCTCGGACGGGGGCCATGTGGGGTCGAGTTGGTGAAGGAAGATGGCCGTCCGCTCCGCTTCGTCGTCCTCGTTGATCTCGATGGCGGCCCGATGGAGGCCGTGGAGGGCGCGGAGGAATCCCCGATTGGTCGGGTGTTCCCACCGTACGTACCCCGACCCCCGCCAGCCGTTCTGCCGGAGCGTATCCAGGCCGCGGTGGTAGCCGACCCGGAAGGCGGCGTAGCGCTCGATCGGATCCCGGCCCAGCTCTCCAAGCCGTGCCCACCCGTCGAGGTAGCGCGGTTGGTCGGCGACCACAGCGGCGACGGCGGTCCGCCGCTCGTCGACGTCGTCGACCGCCAGCGCCGCCTCGAGCCGGGCAGCGATGTCGGCCCGGACCTCGGGAAGGATGGTCTCGGGGGGCCCGGAAGTGCCGAGGTCGAGACTGGTCACCG
>JBFGLT010000191.1:0-4549 GCA_041576015.1 Acidimicrobiales bacterium | reverse complement strand
TCCCGTGCTGGGTCACCTGGAACTACAGCGGTTACGAGGAGAAGAGAAGCTACGCCGAGTACGCCGCCGTCGTCGACACCATGACCGAAGTGGGACGAACCAACGGGTGTGGTCGGGCGATGTGGGAGTACTCCAGCGACCTCGACCGGTACGGAACGCCGATGGCCTTGATGCTGTTGCCCCACTGGACCGACGGCTGTATCGCCTCGATGGAAGGACTGTACTTCGAGTCCTCGGCCAGCACCCCGTTCCACTTCTTGAACCAGTCGACGCTGTCGGTCTCCCCGTCGCGCGCCCAGCGGGACCTGCCGTACCAGGACTTCGACATCGACCGCGGGGTCGCACAACTCCAGACATCGGGGGTGCGCTACTACCTCGCGCAGGACGATGAGGCGATCACCGCCGCCGACGACCACCCCGATCTCACCCGGATCGCCGAGAGCCAGCCGTTCGTGATCTACGAGGTCGCCGGCAGCAGCTTGGTCGAACCGCTCGCCTTCGAACCGGTGGTCGCGAGCGGTCCGGACGAAGACGGTGTCACCGACCTGAGCACACGCTTCGACGTCGGCTGGGAGAGCCAGGCCGTGCGGTACTACAACGATCCGGGCGGCTTCAACGCCCTCCCGGCCCAGGACGGGCCCGATCGGTGGGAGCGGGTCACCACGTTGCTGTCCACCGACGGTGCTCCGGCCGCCCCGGTCGAGGTGAGCGAGCTGTTCGTGGGGCGGAACTCCATCTCGTTCGAAGTCGACCAGCCCGGCACGCCGGTGCTGGTGAAGATGTCGTACTTCCCGAACTGGTCGGCCTCGGGCGCCGATGGGCCGTATCGAGCGGGTCCGAACCTGATGGTGGTCGTCCCGACCGACACCCGCGTCGAGCTGTCCTACGGCTACACGTGGGTCGAGTACGTGTCGTTCCTTCTGTTCGCGCTCGGCTGCGCAGCCGCGGTGGTGCTGGCACGGGACGATGCCCGGGCTCGCTGGCTGCTGACAGCCCGCGCCGTCGACGCCCCGGGACCGCACATCGACGGCGACGAAGACGACGACGCCCTCGACGAGCGTCTCCAGCACGACCTGTTCGCGCGACTGCTGGCCGAGACCGACGAGACCGAACTCGTCGCCCCGCCCGCCCAGGTCGACGAACAACCCAACGTGCAGGTCGGAATCGCCGATCGCATGCTGGGTGCGCTCGAGGACAGGCGATGAGGAGCCGGCTTCGCAGGTTCGCCGTCGTCGGAATCCTCGCCACCGCCATCGATCTCGGGGTCGTGGTCCTGGTGTTCGACCTGACCGATTCCCGTTTCCTCTGGGCCGCCAATGTGGTGGCGCTCACGGCCGCATCGGTGTTCGCCTACGTCGCCAACCGGTCGTTCACCTTCCGTCGCGACCCTGAGGCCCGATGGGTCGGCCAGCCGGCGCTCTTCTTCTCCACCGCCGTCTTGGCCGGGGCACTGGACACCGCTGTCCTGCTCACCCTGCATGCGACGACCGACCGGCTCGTCGTCGACAAGGTCATCGCCATCTTCTCGGCTGCGATCTTCCGCTGGATCGTGTACCGGTGGATCCTGTTCGGCGTGGTCCGTCAGGAGCTGGCCGAGCGGATCGAACGACCTCCCTCGCCGGGTCGGTACCGGCTGTCGGTGGTCATCCCTGCCTTCGACGAGAGCGCCCGGATCGGCGAGACGGTGCGGCACCTCCGCGACGCGCTGACCCCGGTCGTGGGCGAGGATCTCCAGATCCTGGTGGTCGATGACGGATCGAACGACGACACCGCCGTCGTCGCCGAACGGGCTGGAGCCGACGCGCTCCGGCAGGACGAGAACCGGGGGAAGGGGGCCGCTGTTCGGGCGGGCGTCATCGCCGCTGATGGGCGAGCGGTCGTGTTCACCGACGCCGATCTCGCCTACCCGCCGCGCCTGGTGGCGACCATCCTGAGCGAGATCGAGGACGGGTGGGACGTCGTCGTTGGAAGCCGCCGCCACGAGGACGCCACCACCCTGGTGAGGGCTCGTTGGTTCCGCGAACTAGGCGGCTGGTTCGTCAACTGGCTGACCCACCTCGTGCTGCTCGGCCACTTCCGCGACACCCAGTGCGGAATCAAAGGGTTTCGCGGTGACATCGGACGGGTGATCTTCGAACGCTGCCGGGTCGACGGGTTCGCCTTCGACGTCGAAGTGTTCCTGATCGCCGAGCAGGACCGGCTGTCGCTCACCGAGGTGCCGGTCTCGGTGGAGAACCGGCAGGGCTCGACGGTACGACTGGTCCGGGACACCCTCGTGCTGCTGAAGGATCTCATCCGGATTCGCCGGGCGGCCGGGTGGGGCTGGTACCGGCCGGACCCGGCCCAGCGGCAGGTGCTCGACCGCCAAACCATTCCGGGCGGGGCTGTTCCGCCGGCCCGGAGCGCAGACTCCCGAACGGTAGATTCGACAGGGTGAAGGACCTGTCCGCGATCGTCAAGGCCTACGACGTCCGGGGGACCTACCCGGATCAGATCGATGCCGCCACCTGTGAGGCGCTCGGGGTCGGGTTCGCCGAGTTCGTTCGCTCGGTGGAGCCCGAAACCACCGAGATCGTGATCGCCCACGACATGCGGCCCTCGGGTCCCGAGCTCGTCGCTGCGTTCACCGCCGGCCTCAGCCGACAAGGTCTCGACGCCGTCAACATCGGCCTGGCCAGCACCGACATGCTGTATTTCGCATCGGGTTCCGGCGGCCAGCCGGGCGTGATGTTCACGGCGTCGCACAACCCGGCCCAGTACAACGGGATCAAGATCTGTGGTTCCGGGGCGGCACCGATCGGACAGGACACGGGCCTGGCCGAGATCCGGAGCATCGCCGAACGGTACGACCGGGGTGCGGTGCCGCCGGCCGCCTCGCCGGGGAGGTGCCGCACCGACGACCAGCTGGACGCCTTCGCCGACCACGTCCGCAGCTTCATCGCCTCCGAGGACCTGCGTCCCCTCCGGGTGATCGCCGACACCGCCAACGGCATGGGGGGCCTGGTCGTCCCGAAGGTATTCGAGTCACTTCCGTTCGACCTCGAGGTCATGTACCCGGAGTTGGACGGAACGTTCCCGAACCACCCGGCCGATCCGATCCAGGTCGAGAACCTGGCCGACCTGCGGGCCCGGGTGGTCGAGACCCACGCCGACATCGGACTCGCCTTCGACGGCGATGCCGACCGTGTGTTTCTCGTCGACGAGCTCGGCGACCCGGTGAGCGGATCGCTCACGACGGCGTTGCTGGCCCGGGCGACCTTGGCCCGCTCGCCGGGCGCCAAGATCATCTACAACCTGATCTGCTCCGACGTCGTCCCCGAGATCGTGACCGAACACGGCGGCACCCCGATTCGCAGCCGGGTGGGACACTCCTTCATCAAACACCTCATGGCCGCCGAGGGAGCGGAGTTCGGGGGGGAGCACTCGGCCCACTACTACTTCGCACGGAACTGGCGGGCCGATTCCGGTCTGATCGCCGCCGTCATGGTCCTGAGCGAGCTGTCGGCCTGCGGTGGAACCCTCAGCGAGCTCCTCGCCCCTCTCCAGCGCTACGCCGCATCGGGAGAGATCAACACCCGGGTCTCCGACGCCGCCGCTGTCATCGAGGCGGTCGCCGCCCACTACGAAGGTGCCATGACCGACCGGTTGGACGGCTTGACGGTTCGTCACGACGACTGGTGGTTCAACCTCCGTCCGAGCAACACCGAGCCCCTCTTGCGGCTCAATCTGGAGGCGGCCGACGCCGAACAAGTCGCCCGCCGGGTCGCCGAGGTTCGTGAGGTCATGGCCGCCGCCTGACCGGCCGATGGTGGGTTGTGGAACGTCTGACCTGCATCGTCCAGGACTACGCCTGGGGTGACACCGAATCGATTCCCCACCTGCTGGGGCGACCAGCCGGCGGGACGCCCCAGGCCGAGCTGTGGATGGGTGCCCATCCCCAGGGATGCAGTGTGCTGGAGTCGGGCCGGCCTCTCGCCGATGCGATCTCCGCCGACCCGGCCGGAACGCTCGGTCCGGCCGCCGAACGGTTCGACGGGTTGCCGTTTCTGTTCAAAGTGCTGGCAGCGGCTTCGCCGCTGTCGCTTCAGTCCCACCCGACCCTCGACCTTGCCCGGGCCGGGTTCCGCCGCGAAAACGAGATCGGGATTCCTCTCGATGCCCCGGATCGTGTGTACCGGGACGCCAACCACAAGCCCGAGCTGGTCTGCGCCCTGACGCCATTTCACGCCAAATGCGGGTTCCGACCAATCGCCGAGGCCCGCCGGTTGTTCTCGCTGCTGGCCTCGGCCGGTAACGCCACCGCCCTGGTCCCGTTGACCGAGATCCTGTTCCGATCCGGACCGCCCGAGGACCTCTACCGGCAGGCGGTCGCCCACCTGCTCGGAGCGCCAGCGAGAGAGGAGGCCGCGGTCGCCGCGGCGACGGTCGAGGCGGCCGGCCGGCTGATGACCGTGCCGGCCGGGGCGACGGGGCCATTCGGTCCGGAGCTCGAATGGACACCCCGGATCGCCGCTTCGTATCCCGGGGATGCAGGTGTCACGGTGGCGCT
>JBFGLT010000190.1:0-4598 GCA_041576015.1 Acidimicrobiales bacterium | reverse complement strand
GGAGGCCCTGCCCTTCCACTCGCAGAGGGTGGTGGCGTCCGACGGGGCGAGCAACGCGTGGTTCACGTACCGGGGGTCCACGTAGTAGGCGGGCGGTTGGCTCGTCTCCAGGACCCGGTACGCCTCCGGCGCATCGACGATGGTCTCACCGTTGTGGACGACACGGATGCGCCACGGCACCGATTCGAGCCTGGGCGGCCGAGGGTAGTCCCACACCGACTCGATCGGCTTGCCGTTGTCGGCGATTGCATCGGATGAACTGGCCATGCCCCGTTGATAGCGCACCGGCAGCGGGCGCGATGAACCGGCGGCGACTGGCGGCAACACTCGAGCGCAGTGGGAGGCCTCAGCGCGGACGGGCGATCCGCCCCGATCAGCCCTCCCGTCGGATCAAGAGCCGGACCGGATCCCTTTCGGCCCCCGCAGCACCCGGGCCGGTAGGCCGATGAGCGCCCGGACGAGACCGAGGAGCGACTTCACCGAGAACCCGAGCAGGCGGAACGGGAGGCTGAGGACCCACACGAACGGGTACAGGATCAGGGCCAGGAGCGCCAGCGGCCAGGCCACGACGAGCAGCAGCAGCCACAACAGGAACGTGAACACGAGACGGTCTTCCTCCGGTCCGGGAGCCGAGATGGTCGGCTTCGCTCGAGCTGAACGGTACCCCTCTGCCGACCGGCCGCCACCACGGCCGCGGTCTCACGAATCGATTCGGGCCATTGCGGCGCCTTGCGCGATGCCGACGCCCTCGGCGACGTACTGGTACATCACCCCGGCCACGGGGGCTTCGACGTCCTGGGAGACCTTCTCCACCTGGACCTCGGCGATCACCTGGCCGGCCGCAACGGCTTCGCCGTGATTGACGAACCAGGTTCCGACGACGCCCTCGGCCGTCGGGTCATCCTCCGACATGATCGGGAACGGCACCTCGGTGATCACGACATCAGGTTCTCGACCGCCGTCGCAATCTTCTCCCGTGTGGGGAGGATCCCGTACTCGAGGGTCCTGGCATAGGGAATGGGTACGTCCGGCACCGCCAGCCGCATCAGCGGCTTCGTCAGCATGGTCGGGTCGGTCTCGGCCACGATCGCGGCGATCTCGCCGGTGAGCCCGAAGCTCTTGTAGTCCTCGTCGACGACGAGCAACCTGCCGGTCTTGGCCACCGACTCGAGCACCGTGTCCCGATCGAGGGGAACGAGGCTCCGAAGATCGACCACCTCCACGCTGATGCCATCCGCTGCGAGCTGTTCTGCGACGTCGAGGCTGTGCTGGACCGACAGCGAGAGCGTGACGATCGTGACGTCCGTGCCTTCCCTGGCGACGGCCGCTTCCCCGATCGGCACCGTGAACGCCTCCTCCGGGACGGCGGCGATCGAGCGCGGGTTCTTCTCCATCCACACGAGGCCCTGCGCCCCCTTGTGGAACAGGTACAGCACCGGGTTGTCGTCCCGGATCGCAGCGGCCATCAGACCCTTGGCGTCGTAGGGGTTCGAGGGGACGACGACCTTGATGCCGGGGAGGTGGGCGAACGTGCCCCACAGGCACTGGCTGTGCTGGGCGGCGTCGGAGTACCCGGCCCCGGTGGCTGCCATGAGCACCATTGGGACGGTGACGGCGCCACCCGACTCGTAGTGGATCTTGGCCATGTGATTCGTGATCTGGTCCATGCACACGCCGTAGAAGTCGATGAACATCAACTCGACGACGGGCCGCATGCCCTCGACGGCGGCGCCGATTCCAGCGCCGATGAAGGCGGTCTCGGAGATCGGCGTGTCGATGACCCGATCGGCGCCGAACTCGGCGAACAGATCGGTCGTCGAGCCGAAGATGCCACCGTAGGCGCCGACGTCCTCGCCCATGACGAACACGTTCGGGTCACGGCGCATCTCGAGGCCTATGGCTTCGGCCATGGCCTTTGCGGTGGTGATACGACGGGTGGGGGTCTCTGTTGCGGTCATCGCAGTCACTGGTCCTTGTCAGGCGAAGACGTGGAGGAGAGCGTCTTCTGGGGCGGGTATGGGGCTGTCGACAGCGAACGCGATGGCTGCGTCGACTTCGGCGGCTGCTTCGGCGGCGATCGACTCGGTCTGGTCTTCGGTCAGCTCGCCGAGCTCGACCAGCTTGGCTGCGTACCGTGGAATCGGGTCCCGCTCGTCGACCGTGTCGAGCTCGGCCCCCCGGTAGGCCTGGGCGTCGCCCTCGAAGTGGCCCCAGAGGCGGAGCGTGTGGATCTCGAGCAGGCTCGGCCCCTCCCCCGCCCTGGCCCGATCGATCGCAGCACCGGCCGCCTCGAAGATCGCCTCGACGTCGTTCTCCTCGACCCTCACACCGGGCATGCCGTAGCCGGCGGCCCGGTCGGCGTTCGATGCCGTGGCGGTGGAGTGCGAGCGCGGTACCGAGATGGCCCAGTCGTTGTCCTCGATGACGAACACGACCGGCAGGTTCCACACCGCAGCCAGGTTCAGCGACTCGTGGAAGGCACCCTGGTTCGCCGCACCCTCGCCGGCCACGGCGACAGCGACGTTGTCGGTGCCCTTGCGTTTCATCGCCATCGCCTGACCGCAGGCGACCGGATACCCCTGAGCGATGATGCCCGAGCAGGAGAAGTGGTTCTCCGGGTCGAAGAGGTGCATGTGGCCGCCCTTGCCCTGACACAGTCCGGTGGTGCGGCCGTATATCTCCGCGGTCATCGCCTTCATGTCGACCCCGTGGGCCAGGGCGAAGTGGTGCGGCCGGTGGGGGGCGGTGATGGCGTCCCCCTGCTTCAGATGGGCACACACCCCGACCGCAGCCGGTTCCTGACCGGCCGACAGGTGCATCTCACCCGGGATCAGACCGGCCCCGATGTCCCACGCCGGTTTCTTGTCCGCGTGGTACTCCTGCAGGATCCGGGACTCGTACTGGCGGATCCGCACCATCTCCCGATAGAGATCGAGTCGGTTCAGTTGTTGCATGACATTCCCTTCGAGCCTGAGTGGATGTGAGGGTCGAACTGATCAGGCGCAGCGTCGGCCCGGGACGGACATCACGCCAGTTCGTGCTGCCTGAGCAAGCGTCTTGCGAACATCGAGCTCCAGCGGCCCGTCCGAACCGAGTGTGACAATAGGGCGATCGTGGGGCCCGAAGCGAAAAAGGCGCTCGCCGTCGAGTGCAACCACGCCGGACGAGGCGCGGACGACGACAGCCTGGCCCGGCGCGAGGGTACTCACCGAGGCGACGTCGACGCCGACGACGAGACCGGGGGCGATCGGCGCCCGCAGCGTGCGCACCGCCGGCCGGCCGATGTCGACCACGAGGCCAGCCGGGTCGAAGCGGTCGGTCGGACAGGTCTGCCCGCCGATCGACGAGAGGCCGATGGCATCCGGTTCTGCGAAGCAGAGGAACAGCTGGGAGATCGTGGCCGGGTCCCACACCGCTCCGGCCCCCACGACGTCGCCGTCGATGACGGCGACATCGACGAGCGCCCGCTCGGATCTGCTCCCGCTCTCCACGGTGAGGACCTTGGCCCGGCTGACCACCGCACCGACATCGACCCTGCCGGTGGCCACGAGACCGGCGGCGATGCCGGCCACCGTCGGCTCGATCCGGCGGGCGAAGGCGTTGTTGGTGCCCGTCGAGATCGAGACGAGCGGGATGTCATCGCAGACCGACGCGACGATGCGGTTGGTCCCGTCTCCCCCGAGGACCACGATGGCTCCGACACCGGCCGCCACCATGGCCTCTGTTGCAGCGACCGTGTCGGCAGCAGTCTGCTCGACCACCTGATCCACGAACTCGAGCTTCGGCCAGCCGGCCGCCGATGGCTTGTCGGCCAGGGCCCACAGCCCGGCGGATATGCCGGCGAGATCGGTCATCGACAGGACGTGGGTCACGTCGGTGCTGGCGAGGCCGGCCAGGACCCGCCGCAGGATGGTGATCTTGTCGTTGGTGGTGACGGCGGCGCCATGGGCGACCAGCCGCCGGATATCGCGGGCCGACGCCGGGTTCGCAATGATGCCGACCGACGATCCACGTTTCACACGTCCCTCATTCCGCTCGGAGGGCGACGGCGCACGGCACATGAGCTGGCACCACGTGTCAGTACTCTAGACCGCCACGGTTGCGGTCTCCCAAGCCAGTCGGCTCGGTGCGGGGTCACCGGCGGCCAGGGGCTGGCGGGCCCTGTGGACCATTCGGCCCGATTCGCCCGATCGGCTCAACTCCGTATCGGTTCTTGCCGATGCCCTCGGTTGCAGCGGATGAATGCGTTGATCCGGTCGGTCGCAATCTGGTCGCCTGACCGCCCGGGGAGCTAGAACTCGACTTCGGTGAGAGCGCGATCGGCACCGGCGTGATCGATGCCGAGGACGCCTACGAGCGGCCCCACTACGATGTCGATGCCCAGGCCCATCCCCGGGCCGCCGGGCCGGGCTCGGGACTGATGGCCCCGACCGGGGCGACCTGGTCCGGTGGAACCTGGTCCGGCGCCACATGGTCCGGGGCGACCTGGTCCGGGGCGACCTGGTCGGGAGGCACCTGGTCCGGGGCGACGTGGTCCGGCGCCACCTGGTCAGGAGCGACGTGGTCGGGCGCAACCTGGTCGGGCGCCACGTGGTCGG
>JBFGLT010000189.1:0-4603 GCA_041576015.1 Acidimicrobiales bacterium | reverse complement strand
GTAAGGCGATGATCTCGTCGGCCACGCCGTCGTAGTCGGCGACCCGGGCCGCGCAGCGGGCCGGCGTGCCGGTGATCGTCATGGTGTCGATCACCTCGTCGGGAACCAGGTCCATGGCCGCCCGAGTCTCACCTGCCGGCATCAGCTCCGACGCCTGGTCGGCGAAGTCGGCGAAGCCCAACTGCCGGAGCTGGGAGTCGTAGTACGGGTGTGGCACGGGGTGGAACAGTCCACAGATGGCGGCCCTGGTCGCCTCTCTGGCCAGTTCCTCGTCTGCGTTCACGCTGATCAGCGCCCCCATGGGAAACGCCAGCTCTTCCGGCTCGCGTCCGGCTGCGGTGGCTGCCGCCATCGCGTTCGGTCGAACGATGTCGGCCATGAACGACACCGAGGACATGATCCCGACCCCGACACCGTCCGACACCTCCCCCGCCAGCTTCACCATGTTGAGACCGGAGGCCGACAGGTAGACCGGCAGCGACGGTCGGGTCGGCTCCCAGGACGCCCGCCATCGGATGCTGTGGATCGCTCCCCGATAGCGGACCGCCTGCCCCTGCCTACCGGCGACGACGGCACGGACGATCTCGATGTACTCCCGCATCTTGGCCAGCGGCTTCGAGGAGTCGACGCCCATGTACCACTCGTTGAAATGGGGGTTTCCGGTGCCGACGCCGAGCACGAACCGACCGCCGCTGAGCTCGTCGAGATCACGGGCTGCCAGGCCGGTCAGCCACGGCTCGCGTCCGTAGGCGTTGACGATGTAGGTCCCGACCCGGCACTCGCTGGTGGCGTTGATCACCGCCGCAGCAGGTACGAACGCGCTGCGGCCGGCCTCCACCGTGTACATCGACGCGAACCCGGCCGATTCACCTGCCCGTGCCAGCTCCACCACCATGTCGAGTGAGTCTTCGAACCCGAGCAGCATTCCGAGGCGCATGTCAGCAGCGTAGTTGGCGTGTGTCGGGCGACCAGATCGTCGCAGTCTCCCGGTGGTCAGTCGCGAGGCAGGCTGACACCTGCGGTGACCCGATCCCATGTGGCATCGGAGACGCCGGCGTCGCGGATCTTCGCCTTCTGGATGCGGGCGGTCGCCTCGGTCTTCGGCAACTCGTCCCACACCTCGACGAACCGCGGGATCGCGAACCGGGGCATCAAGGGCACGAGGAACTCGATCAGCTCGGCCGGATCGAGCTCGGCGCCGTGCTCCAGCACCACCGCGACCTTGACCTCGTCCTCACCCTCGTCCGCCGGCACCGCGCACGCGCCGCTCTCGGCGATCGCCGGATGGGTGTTGACCACCGCCTCGATCTCGAAGCTCGAGATGTTCTCGCCCCTGCGGCGGATGTAGTCCTTGGCCCGGTCGAGGAAGTAGAAGTTGCCGTCCTCGTCGTACGTGAAGGCGTCGCCGGTGTGGAACCACCCGTTGCGCCACGCCTCGTTCGTCTTGTCCGCCATGTTCCAGTAGCCGATGTTGATCTCCCACGGCTCGGTCCGCATGATCATCTCGCCCGGTGTGTGGGGCGGCACCTCCCGGTCGTGCTCGTCGACCACCCGCACCTCGACCCCGGCCCGCACCTGACCGCAGCTGCGGTGGTTCGCATTCGTGATCGGGTGTTGCTGGATGATCGGGCAGTTGATCTCGGTCATGTTGTAGCAGGTGAAGATCTCGACATCGAAGCGGCTGGCGAACTCGTCGACGTCCGGGATGACCGGCACCAGCGCCATCGAGCGAAGCGGGCTGGCGGCGTCGTCGGGTCGTTCCGGCTGGTTCATCAGCATGTGGGCCAGCGGTCCGAGCAGCACCGTTGCGTTCGCATCGAAGGTGCGGATGTCGTCCCAGTAGTCGGATACCGAGAACGCCTCGCGGATCACGCTCGGCTGGCCGCTGGCGGCAGCGAAGTAGAAGCCGCCCTTGCCCGTGACGTGGAAGACGGGATACGGCGCGTAGATCCGCATGTCGTGCAGTCGGTCGACGGGTATGAAGCCGCTCTCGAGCGACGACTTGAAGTGCCCCCAGGGCACCATGACCGCCTTGGAGCGACCGGTCGTTCCCGAGGTGTAGATGAGCGACGAGACATCCCACGGTGCGGGCTCGGGTCGCTCGACCGCCTCCGAACCGGCCAGGAACTCGTCGGCTCCCACCACCTCGAACGGCAGCGAAGCTTGTACCGCGGGATCTGGAGCCGTGGAGCCGGTACCGAAGACGACGATCCGCTCGACATGGGTGAGCTGATCGGCGATGTCGATCAGGGCGCCGACGAAGCGGTCCTGTGCGATGACGACCCGGGCGCCGGTGTTGTCGACGGCATGGCGGAGCCAGTCGCCCTTGTAGTTGGTGTTGATCGGTGCCTCGATCGCCCCCAACCACGAGCAGCCCATCCAGGCGTGGAAGGCATCGAAGCCGTTGACGAAGACCGTCACGACCGGTTCACCCCGTCTCACCCCGACCCGTTCCAGGGCGCTCGCCCAGCGCAGGGAGGTTTCGTGCGCCTCACCCCACGTGAGCACGCTCCCGTCGACGTGACGCAATGCCGGTCCACCGGGTTTCTCACCGGCCCACTTGGCCACCCGCTGCGGCATCAGATCTGGATGCTCGAACGTCACCTCGCCGCTCCCCCTCTCGACTCGCTGCAGCGACCCTAGTGAAGCGCCGTCGACCCGCCAAGTCCCGGCTCGATGCGGTCCGTCGTCGCTAGTCGAAGGACAGGATCTCGATCTCGCACCCCAGGTCCGGCGCCGCGGCCAAGCGTGCGTCCGCCGTCAGGAGCACTGCGTCGAGAGCTTCGGCCAGGGCGACATAGGCGGCATCGTAGACCGTGAGGTTGTGGCGCAAGCTCCAGCACCGGCTCAGAAGCGGCCGATGTGACACCAGTTCGATCCGCAGATCGTGGAGATCGGTCAGCGCCTGTCTGGCCCGCTCGGCCGTCAGACGGCCGGCCCCGACGAAGCGACGAAGAACCGAAACGACTTCGAGGTCGATGAGCTCGGGACCGGCCAAGTCCTCGTCGACCAGACGACCTCGGACCACTCCCCCATCGTCTCCATCGTCGACCAGCGCCGTCACGAGAACGCTCGCATCGATGACGATCATCTCGACTGCCTGTCGTCGGCAACCGCTTCAGCGGTGTCGGCGAGCGATGCCGCTCCCCCCGTGTGCTGGTCTATCCGGGCGAACAGCTCCTCGACCGTGGGGGTCTCGGCGTCCTTGCGCAGTCGTGCCAGAAGGTACTCCTGCAGTGACTGACCTGCCGCCGCAGCCCGTCGACGGAGTACCGCATGGACATCCTCGGGGACATCTTTCACCTGGACACTGGGCATGTTCCAACGCTAGCGCCATCGTGGCGCCATTGCCACCGAAACAGCGCCGCACACTCGACGCTGTACCCGGTCGGCCCGGAGCAGCGCTATCGAGCGACGGGGTCGTTGGCGGCGGGACCGGTCGCAACCAGCGACAGCACCGCCGGGAGGCCGCATGCGACCTCGGTCCAGGTGCCGTCGTCGCTCACCCGCCAGACCTCGCCGGTGTCGGTCCCGATGACCACGCCGCCCGACGAATCGGGATCGACCGTCAGACCGTGGATGTTGGCGGTGCTCGGCGAGTGGGCCTCATCACAGAGTGAGCGCCAGCTCCGGCCGTGATCCTCGGAGCGGAACAGCATCGCCCCGGCACCGTCCTCGTCCCGGTAGCTGCTGAACGCCGTTGGAGCGCTCGCCACCGTGAGGCCGAACGGCGCCCGCCAGTCGATGCACATCGGTCGGGAGTACCGGGGCGTGATCCCGGCCCAGGCGTAGTGCCATGTGCGGCCGCGGTCGTCGCTGCGGAAGACGCCTGCGTTGCCCTCGATCTCCTCGGCGATGTGATCCTCACGGCCGTATCCGGTCGACGCGAACAGGGTGCTGGGCTGCTCGGGGTGGGCGCACATCACGTGGAGATCGGGATTGTCGCCCGGTCGGTCGAGTCGCCAGGTCTCGCCACCGTCTGCGGTGCTCATGATGCCCCCGACCTCCACGCCGACCCACAGCTTGCTCGGGTCCTCGGCGTCGACGACCAGCGCCCTGGCCCGACCCGGCAGCGGCGGGTCGAGCGGCACGCACCACGTGGCGGCTTCCGGTGCATTGGCGAACGCCTCGATCTCGGTCCACGTGTCGCCATGGTCGTCGCTGCGGAACAGGCCGGCTGGTTGGGTGCCGGCGTAGAGGGTGCCGTCGCCGGCGGCTCGAACCTGCCAGACCTCGTGGTCGACGAAGCCGACGCCGCGCCAGGTGTCACCGCCGTCGTCCGACAGGAAGAGGCCGGCGCCCGTGCCGGCGAACAGGCGGCCGTCGGTCTCGATGAGGTCGCGCACACCTCGGCTCTCCAGCACGGATCTCGGCTCGTCGGCGGCGAGTGAGAACACCCCCTTGCTGGTTCCGGCCAGAATCATCGCCATCTCCTTCGGCGGTACGACGCGAAGCCTACTCGTGACCGGCGGTGACGGACATTCCCAGTCCCCGCCGAGGTCGTGTGGCGAGGCGGGTCCAGGACCGGGAGCTCACCGATCGGACACCGGATCACCGCTCGTGCTAGCAAGGAGCCGACATGACCGACACCAGCTTCTTTCCC
>JBFGLT010000188.1:0-4797 GCA_041576015.1 Acidimicrobiales bacterium | reverse complement strand
ATCTGACCACCGACGCGGTCAGGGCCTGCCTACGGGTGGTGCGGTTCTTCGCCCGGGAGTCGTGCGGTAAGTGCACGCCGTGCCGGGAGGGTACGACCTGGGAGGAGAAGATCCTTCAGCGGATCAACGACGGCTACGGCCGGATGGAGGATATCGACCTGCTGTTGTCGATCGGCGATCAGATCAGTCCCGGCCCGTACCCGACGGCGGCGTTCGAGTCCGAAGGCCTGACGGCGGTGCCCTTCCCGCCCCGCCAGACCACGATCTGCCCGCTCGGACCATCGTCGGTCGCTCCGATCACCTCCGCCATCCGCCGCTTCCGCCACGAATTCGAACAAAAAATGCCGGGGGCGACGAAGCGCCCCCTAACCGAGTTTTCGCCGGACGGCGAACACTCGCGGGAGAACAGTGATCTTGTGGGCCATGAGGCGACTCGCTCGGATCACCAAGAGGACGCAGCGGTATGACCTCCACCGAAGCGACCGCCGTGGCTGCGGAGCAGCCACTTACCGAGTTTCGCCGCCGGCGAAACGTCGTCTGCTGTGTGCGCCGTGCTGGAGGTACATCGTGACCTCCACCGAAGCGACCGCCGTGGCTGCGGAGCAGCCTCTTACCGAGTTTCGCCGCCGGCGAAACGTCGTCCGCTGTGTGCGCCGTGCTGGAGGTACATCGTGACCTCCACCGAAGCGACCACCGGAGTGCCGTTCACGCTCAACGGCACCGATTTCGAGGCCAACGAAGGCGAGCTCCTGATCGACGCCTGCGAACGCCACGGGGTCCACATTCCCCGGTTCTGCTACCACCCCCGGATGAAGCCGGTGGGCATGTGCCGCATGTGTCTCGTCGAGGTCGACACCGGCCGCGGGCCGGCGCTGCAACCGAGTTGCATGCTGCCGGTCACACCGGAGATGAAGGTCGAGACCGAGTCCGAGGCGACGAAGCACGCCCAGGACGGCGTGCTCGAGTTTCTACTCGCCAATCATCCACTCGACTGCCCGGTGTGTGACAAGGGCGGCGAGTGCCCGCTCCAGGACAACGCCTACGCCTACGGTCCGGGCGAAACCCGGTTCGTGGAGGAGAAGCGGCACTTCGAGAAGCCGATCCCGATCAGTGACCTGGTCGATCTCGACCGGGAGCGGTGCATCCTCTGCGACCGCTGTACCCGGTTCGCCTCCGAGGTGGCCGGCGACCCACTCATCAGCTTCATCGACCGGGGTTCGCAGACCCAGGTCAACACGTTCCCCGACGATCCGTTCTCGTCGTACTTCAGCGGCAACACCGTGCAGATCTGTCCGGTCGGTGCACTGACCGCCGCGCCATACCGGTTCAAGGCCCGCCCCTGGGATCTCGACGCGGTGGAGTCGACATCCACCGTCGACTCGACCGGGGCCCGGGTGGTGCTCCAGGCTTCGCAGGATGAGCTCGTTCGCATCCTCGGCGTGGATTCCGACGCCGTGAACTGGGGCTGGTTGTCCGACAAAGACCGCTTCATCTACGAGGCCAATGGCTCTCCCGATCGCATAACAGAGCCGATGGTGGCACACGGCGAGTCGGACGACGGCGCACGACGCCACGGGCCGGTTCGCTGGTCGGAGGCCACCAAACAGGCGGCCCGGGCGCTGCGCATCGACCCCCAGAAGGTGGCGGTGATCGGTGGCTCGCGCTTGAGCCTCGAAGCTCAATACGCCTGGAGCAAACTGATCAAAGGTGTCGTCGGAAGCGACAATTTCGACGCCCAGTTGGGCGACGGCGTGCCGGCCGCTCTGGCCATGGGCCTGGATCGGGCGACGATCAACGAGGTCTGCCGGCCAGGCGGTGTGATCGTCCTCCTCGGCCCCGACCCCAAGGAGGAGCTGCCCTCGCTGTACCTCCGGATTCGCCACGCCGTGCTCGAAGACGGGGCCACGCTCATCGAGGTGAATCCGAGAACCACCAGCCTGACCTCGATCGCCGCAGTGAACGCCCGAACGATGCCCGGCACCGCGGGCCAGGTGCTGGCCGCCGTCGCCGACGGACGTCTCGACGACCGGATCGGCTCCGTCGACGGCACCCAGCTGCGAGCTATGCACGCCACACTGACGAGCGGCCGTCCGGTGTCGGTGCTCTTCGGCCGGGCCAACCTGGCCGAGTCGGCCCGCTACGTCGCCGACGCCGTCGGTGCCGTTCGCCGCCTCGTTCCCGAGGCCCGGTTCCTGCCGCTGCTACGACGGGGCAACGTGCACGGGGCACTCGAGATGGGTTTGACTCCCGGATTCCTGCCGGGTGGTGTCCGCAACCGACGCAAGTCGTTGGCCAATTGGCCGAGCACCCCGGACTTCGAGGGCAAGGACACCGACGGCATCCTCCGAGCGGCCGCCGCCGGCAACATCGAGACCCTCGTGCTCCTCGGGGCCGACCCGATCGCCGATTTCCCCGACGTGGGCCTCGCCTCCCAGGCGCTGGCCGAGGTCGACACCATCGTTGCGGTCGACACGTTCCTCACCGCCTCGTCGTCGCTGGCCGACGTCTTCCTGCCGGCGGCCATGGCCGGCGAATACGACGGCTCGTTCATGAACATCGAGCGGCGAATCAGCCCCCTCAGCGCCAAGGTCACGGCGCCCGGGCTGTGCCGCCCCGACTGGATGATCGCAGCCGAGGTATCGCTCGCCGTGGGGCCGGATCTCGGTTTCGGAAGCCTCGATGAGCTGCGGGGCGAGATGACCGAAACCGTCGCCAACCTGGGCGATCTGTCCTGGACGGAGCTGAACACCGCGGAGGATGGTCCGATCCCGCCCCAGCAGCGGAACTGGGACCTCGACTTCGGCGACCCGGCGTCCCTCCCCCCGGTGTCGAGCTACGGGTTCCGCCTGGTGGTCGACCGGAAGTTGTGGGACACCGGCGTCATGACAAAGCATTCGCCGTCGCTGGCCGATCTGGCCACACCGGCCATCCTGCATCTCAACCCGGCCGACGTTCACCTGATGGACCTCGACCACAGCGACTACATCCGAGTTGATCAGGGCGACATCGAGTTCGATGTGCGATTCGTGGCCGACGAGGCCGTGGCGCCCCGAACCGCATGGCTTCCCGTCGGGTTGCCGGGGTTCGACGTGCGGCAGCTGCTGGCCGCCGGCCGGTCGATCACCAACGTGCGGCTGCAGGGTTCGACCGTCGACAGCGGACCACACGAGGATTCGGATCAGATCGACGACGGGTCGCTCGGTAACCCGACGGCGACCGACGAGTCAGACGGCTCCGAATCCGGCGACGACGAGCCGGATGACGCCCGGTTGGAGGAGCACGATGGGTGATCCGTACCTGGCCGACGGCGTCGACTTCGGCGATGTCGTAATGGCGGTGGCCAAGGCCGGTATCGCCTTCGCGCTCGTGCTCGTTTCCGTGATGTTGATGGTGTGGTTCGAACGCAAGGTGGTCAGCCGCTTGCAGAACCGCATCGGGCCGAACGTCGCCGGCCCCTTCGGTCTGCTGCAGACCCTGGCCGACGGCATCAAGCTCTTCTTCAAGGAAGACATCATTCCCGCCCGGGCCGACCGCTTCGTCTTCCAGCTCGCTCCCTATCTCTCGCTGATCACCGCTTTCCTCACGTTCGTGCTCGTCCCGATCGCCGGTGACTACTCCGAGGGGCGCAACGGCTCGGTCACGATCTTCGGCCGCGAGACCTACATCATGGTTGCCGACCTTCCGATCGGCATCCTGTTCTTCCTGGCCATGAGCTCGCTGGCCGTCTACGGGATCATGCTCGCCGGTTGGTCGTCGGGATCGAAATACCCGCTGCTCGGATCGGTTCGGGCTTCGGCTCAGGCCATTTCCTACGAGGCGGCGCTTGGCCTCTCACTGGCGTCGGTGCTGCTGGTCACGGGCACGCTGAGCACCCACCAGATCGTGGTCACCCAGGCCGCGGGGGCTTTCGGTGGTGTCGCCACGTGGAATCTCGTGACCACCGCCTTCATCCCCTTCATCATCTTCCTCATCGCCGGCACCGCCGAGCTGAACCGCCCACCGTTCGACCTGGTCGAGGCCGAGCAGGAACTGGTCGGCGGCTTCCACACCGAGTACTCGTCGATCCGGTTCTCGCTGTTCTATCTGGCGGAGTTCATGAACACCGTGACCATGTCGGCCATCATCGTCACCCTCTTCCTCGGGGGCCCGGCCGGGCCGAATCTCGGGTTTCTCCCCGGATGGTTGTGGGGCTTCGTGTGGTTCTTCCTCAAGCTTCTGGTGTTCCTGTTCACCTTCGTCTGGTTCCGAGCCACGCTGCCCCGACTCCGCTACGACCAGCTGATGGATCTGGGTTGGAAGGTGCTGATCCCCGTGTCACTCGGTTGGCTGCTGATGCTGGCCGCCATCCGCCTCACCCAGATCGGACGCATCGACATCGAGGGCACCGGCGGTGACGTCATCATCGTCATCGGCCTGGGAATCGGTGTGCTGTTCATCGGCGGCATGCTCTTGTCGCTGGCGATCCGGGCCGCTCGTCAGGAACGGCTGGCCGAGAGCGGGCTCGTCGCCGTGCCGGTGGAAGAGTCGGAGGCTATTTGATGGCAGTGTTCCTCGCGGGGCTCGGAACCCCGAGTTGCTGCGCCACTCGCAGGCCCAGGTCGGAGGTTACTTGATGGGCTATCTAGAGGGTTTCGCCGTCACACTCAAGAAGATCGCCGAGGGCGTCACCACCCGCAACTACCGGGCGGGCCGCGGCGGCAAGAGCGACCTCAAGGCCCCGAAGCCAGAGCGACTGCACGGTCGCCACGTGCTGAACCGCTACGAGGACGGCATGGAGAAGTGCATCGGGTGCGAATT
>JBFGLT010000187.1:0-4857 GCA_041576015.1 Acidimicrobiales bacterium | reverse complement strand
CGGGCTCGAGGCCGACCAGACCGAGTCGACCGAACTCAAGGCCGAGTACGAACAACGGGTGGCCGACTGGCAGGCCAAGGTCGACGAGTGGGACACCTCGATCGCCGATCTCACCGAGTTCATCATCGCCAATACACCGCCATCGACCACCGGCTTCACGTCGGCGCCTCCTCCATCGGATCCGTCGGTCCAGGGGTACCAGTGGCCGCTCGTCGGCCGGTTGTCGAGCGGATTCGGGCCCCGCGTCCACCCGATCTTCGGCACACGACGTATGCACACGGGACTGGACATCGGCGGACGATCGGGCGAACCGATCTATGCCGCCAAGGGCGGGGTGGTCATCTTCGCCGGATGGCGCGGCGGCTATGGCAACACGGTGGTGGTCGACCACGGCGACGGCTTCAGCACGCTGTACGCCCACCAATCACAGATCGGGTCCGCCGTCGGCCAGGAGGTCACCATCGGTGAGGTGATCGGCTTCGTCGGCAGCACGGGGTGGTCGACCTCACCCCACCTGCACTACGAACTCCGGATGAACGGCCAACCAATCGATCCGCTGCCCTACCTGCCGTAATCCTGGCCTGCGCTCGCCGTTTGCGCCCTGCGGGCGCGTTCGGGTCGCTCCGGACTCGCTCCGCTCGGACAAGTGGGTCGATCCTGGCTCGCTGCTGTGCTGGCGCGTCGGCCACCGTCAGGCGCGAACGCCGATCGTGTGCCAGCCGGTGGCACCGTTGGGAGCGGGACGAGTCCGCCGCTCGGTCTGTGTCTGGCCGGTTGCGTCGGTCGCTCGAACCCGGATCACATGGTCACCCGGCGCCGGGGTCCAGGCCAGCGACCACTGGATCCAGGCGTTCTCGCCGAGGGATTCTCCGAGCGTCGCTTCGCTCCATGGACCGTCGTCGACTTGAACCTCGACCTTCGCAATACCCGTGTCGGGGGCCCAGGCGACGCCGGCTACCGGGACGCGCTGCTGCGCCACCAGCCGGGCCCCGTCGCGGGGAGTGTCGATGCGAGACTGGGTCTTGACCGGTCCGAGCTTGGACCAGCCGCGTGGAACCCAATAGCCGTCGAAGTCATCCCACGTGGTGAGCTCGATCTCCTTGAGCCATTTGGTCGCCGACACATAGCCGTACAGGCCCGCGACGACCAGGCGCGCCGGGAACCCGTGGTCGACAGGGAGGGGCTCGCCGTTCATGCCCACCGCCACCAGCGCGGTCCGCCCGTCGTAGGCCGCCTCGGTCGGGAAGCCGCAGTCCCACCCGTCGACCGACGCACTCCGGATCTGGGTCGCCCCATCCTGCACACCTGCCTCGTCGAGAAGATCGGTGAGGGGGACGCCCTGCCACACGGCGTTGCCGACCAGGCGGCCGCCTACTTCGTTGGAGACGCAGCTGAGCGTGACGGGCACGATCGTCGTCGCTCGAGCAAGGAGCTCGTCGTAGGAGTAGGTCTTCTCCCGGCCGACCAATCCTCGAATCGTCAGCGTCCAGTTCTCCGGATCGACCTGCGGGACGAGGGTGGCGGTGTCGATGAGGTAGAAGTCGTCGTTCGGCGTGATCAGCTCGGAGATGCCCGGTGTCGTCGCCACATCCGAGGACTCCGCCGATTCCACCACCTGGGCGAGCGCATCGGCATCCTCTCCCGCAACTAGATCGACCTTGCGGCGTGCTTCCTCCACCGCCGCCCTGGCCCGCAGCGTCCGCGCCCCCAGCGCCAGTCCGGCGATCGTTGCTGCCGCCGCACCAGCCCATCCGAGAAACGACCGGCGCCCGGCGCCGTCAGGGCCGAGCCCGTCGCCGGTTGGGACCCCCGGCGATGAGGAACCGGTGGCCGGCCGCGTCGGCGCACGGGCGATCATCAGGGCGAGCACGGCGATGCCCGTGGTCGTGGCCAGGAGCGACACGAGCACCGCATACCCCCACCCGCCCTGGGCATCGACCCCCATCGCAACCATCCCGATCAGGCCGAAGGCGACGATCCCGGACCCTCCGATGGCGAACCGCCGAAGGGACAGGACTCCGAGAACGGTGGCGAAGGCGATCGAGAAGAGGATGGTTCCAGCGATCAGAGCGGGTTTGTCGGCCAGACCGAACACGTCCTTTCCAAAGTTGACGAACCACGCGGGGGCGTGGTCGATGACCCGGTTGGACACTGCGATCACCGGCCCCGGTTTCGGGGCGGCGACCGCTCCAGCCACTTCTCCCGCAGCGAGCGCCGCACCACCGGCTGCCATGCCGGCGAGTGCGCCAGTCCAGCGCGGAGACGTGAGCGTGCGGGCGCTCGGTGGAGTGCGGTGGTCGATCGGGTTGACCTCGGACATTGGCGATTCCTTCTTTGCGTCAGGGCCTGCGCTCTCGAGTGAACCGGTTGGGTCGGCGCTGTGACCAACTCTGGCGCAGGCCGGGTAAAGGTAGGAGAAACCGGCGCGCTCGGCACAGCGGCGGGAATGCCGCGATCGTCCCACCGGTTGGATTCGGCGTGACGATCCTCTCACTTGATTCAGCGCGCCAACTGCCGCATCGGCCCGGAGGTCGCTGCGCCATCCTCCTGACCCTCGCCGTCACCCTGGCGGCCTGCGCAAGTGGCGAGGACACAGCGGTCGCCCCGGCAGACCCGACCGTGGCGACCGCCTCGAATCCGGACCCGGCGACGGCCACCGGTCCAGCAGCCGAGACGACATCCAGCACCCCGCCCGACGGCGCAACGGGATCGGACCCGATGCCGACGGAGAACGTGTTCGCCGACATCGACGTCCTCGACGTCTACACCGGCGAATGGCTCAACCTCGAGGCTGAGTTGGCCGGCGGCGACACTCCCGTGTTGCTCTGGTTCTGGGCCCCTCATTGACCCACCTGTCGGGCCGAAGCGCCCGACGTCGAGCAGTTCGCTCGAGAGAACAAGGACACGATTCGAGTGGTCGGGATGGGAGCCCAGGACAGCTTCTCGCTCGCTCAGGACTTCGTCGCCCGAACCGGCACCGCCAGCTTTCCAATGGTCTGGGACGAGAGCTTCGACACGTGGCGCTACTACCAGGTGACCGGCCAGCCGACAGCCATCCTCGTCGACGCGCAAGGTCAGCCGATTCAAGGCTGGCGGGGCATCTTCCCGCCCGACGAGGTGCTCGAACTGGCACGGGGTTCGTGATCCTCAGAACGCATCGCTCCCGCCGAGCAGACGGTCGACCAGGAGCCGGTGACTGTCGGGGCACACCTGCCGGCCGGAGAGCCAGGAGTGGAGTTCGGCGAGCGCGATTTCGTCGACGGCCACGACCTCACCGTCGGGTGAGGTGACGTCCTGGTCGGTCCGGCACCAGAACAATCGGGCAACGATGTGGCTCTCGGGTGCGTCGTAGCGACCACCTCCGAGGTCGCGTAGCTCGACTCCGGTGATCCCGGCTTCTTCGGCGAGTTCCCGTCGGGCTGACGCGATCCACGACTCGCCGACCCCGCAGACTCCGCCGAAGGCCAGATCCCAATAGCCGGGATAGACATCCTTCCAGTCGGCCCGCTGGTGCACGACGATTTCACCCCCGGGCCGGAGTACGACGACATAGGTCGAGCGGTGCCGCAGGTTCTGCCGGCGCATCTCCGCTCGGCTGACGACATCGATCACTCGTCCATCGACGTCGACCACCTCGACCGGCTCCGTCGCCGACCCCATGTGCACTCAGCGGGTCAGCGACAACGCCTGCTTCGGGCAGCGGCGAACCGCTGCCTCCACGGCGTCGACGTCGTCGGGATCGACGTCGCTGACCTTGATCTCGAGCACCTCGTCGTCGTTCACGGCGAAGATGTGGGGAGCCAGGGTTTCACAGATCCCGTTGGCCTCGCATGCCAGCCGGTCCACGTCGATTCGCATGATCTCTCCTTCCGCGTCGTCACGAGCGGTCAATAGCGCGTGTACCCACCATCGAGAACGATTTCGTCGCCGGTGTGATACACGAGCGTCGGGTCGGCCAGGAAGGCACCGACCGCCGCAAAATCGTCGGGCATCCCCCAACGCCGGATTGGGGTTCGCCGCGTCGTGGCCTCGAGGAACTTCTCATTGGTTCGAGCCCCCTGGGTCATCTCGCTCACCGTCCAGCCGGGGACGATGGTGTTGCATCGGATTCCGAACCGTGCCAGCTCCACCGCCAAGCCCCGCATGACGGCCAGCACACCAGCCTTGGACGCCGCATACGACTGGGCCATCGGCGCGCCGTGCACGGCCGAAATCGACGAAACCCCGACCAGCGAACCCCCCTGCCCCTGTCTGACCAGCAACCGGGCGCCAGCCCGGAGCGTGAAGAACACGCCGTCTGCGTTGATCGCCTGCAGTGCATGCCACTCGTCGGCGGTCTGCTCGATGAAGGGCTTCGGTTCGGCCGACACGCCCGCGTTGGCGACGACCGTGTCCAGCCGGCCGAGGCGTTCCATCACATCGGACATGGCGGCCTCGACGGCCGCCTCGTCGGACACGTCGACCCGGTGGGCATGGACCCGGCGATCGGAGATCGAGTTCAGTTCCCCGGCCGCCTGTTCCAGCTTGGTCGGGTTGCGCCCCCAGATCACCACGTCGGCTCCCGCCGCCGCACATCCCTTGGCGATGCCAAGCCCGATGCCGCCGTTGCCGCCGGTCACCACCACGACCCGGCCGATCAGGTCGGTCCGCAACGCCGGTTCGGTCATGGCCCGAGTATGGCAGTATTCATGCTGGCTCCGCCCGAGGGCTCCGCCAGACTCGCTTCGCTCACACAAATGGGTTGCATCCGGTGGGCTGCCTTGCTGGCGCGGCGGCAGCGTCGCCTGTCTGCGCTCGCCTCCGCCCGAGGGCTCCGCCAGACTCGCTTCGCTCACACAAATGGGTTGCATCCGGTGG
>JBFGLT010000186.1:0-4939 GCA_041576015.1 Acidimicrobiales bacterium | reverse complement strand
TCACCGGTGCCTGATGGGCCGCCGAGGGAATCATCGACGTCGGCGCATCGGGCTGGAGCGAGGGCACCGGATGGGGGTTCGAAGCGCGCCCGGCGGGAACCATGACGGGTGCGCCCTCGGACACACGGCGCAGTTCGGATCGCAGTTCCTCGGCGGACGCGTACCGCTCCTGAGGCTGCTTGGCCAAGAGCCTGTCGATGACCGCTCCCAGGTCTCCGGGCACCTGGGGGTTGATCTGCGCCGCCGTCGGCGGCTCGTCCTGCACGTGCTTGTAGGCGATGGCGACCGGGGTATCGCCGTTGAAGGGCGGCTGGCCGGTGACCATCTCGAACAGCACGACGCCGAGGCTGTACAGGTCACTGCGCGGATCGACCTGTCTGCCCTGCGCCTGCTCCGGAGAGAAGTACGTGGCCGTGCCCATGACCGATCCTGTCTGGGTGAGGTCGTCGCCCCCGCCGAAGGCCCGGGCGATACCGAAGTCGGTGACCTTGACCTGCCCACCGGGCGAGATCAAGATGTTGCCCGGCTTCACGTCCCGGTGGATCGTGCCGTTCCGGTGGGCGAACCCGAGTGCGGCGGCGGTGTCGACGGCGATCTCCAGCGCCCGATCCGGATGGAGGACACCCTCGGCCCGGATCAGGTCGGCGAGGCTTCGGCCCTCGACGTACTCCATGACGATGAAATAGGTGCGGTCGTACTCGCCCCAGTCGTAGACGGCGACGATGCTGGGATGGTTCAGGTTGGCGGCTGCCTGGGCCTCGCGACGAAACCGTTCCACGAAGAGGGGTTCGGACGCGAACTGGGGGAACAGGACCTTGACGGCGACCGGTCGATCCAACAACTGATCGTGGGCCAAGAAGACGTCCGCCATGCCACCGCGGGCGAGTCGCCGGTGAAGCTCGTAGCGACCGTTGAGCACCGGACGGGTGGTTGACGAATCAGTCACAGCGTGTCAAGGGTAGTGAAGGAAACGTCGGCTCCATCGTCACGGCGAGCCTGCGCCGATAGGTGAAATTCACGACAAACCGAAGTAGCGGTTGACGAGGTCGCGGGCGATCGGAACCGCCGTGGCACTGCCGCTCTGGGCAGGGTGGTCGGGATCGGCAGCCACCAGAACGGCAAACGCGACGTCGGGGGAGGCGCCCGGGTCTCCGGCGAACCCGATCACCCAGGCGTGTGATCCCGTGCCGTTCTCGGCCAGCTGGGCAGTCCCGGTCTTCCCGGCCAGCTCCAGACCGCGGACGGCCAGGCCGCGGGCGGTACCCGTCTGGACGACCACCTTCATGGCCTCGCGGAGCTCGAGCGCCACCTCGGGTGCGATTGCTCGTCGCCAGGGATCGGGCTCGATTCGCTCGACGACCCGACCCGACTGGTTGCGGATGTCGCGAACGACGTGGGGTGTCGGGATCTCTCCGCCGTTGGCGACCGCCGCTGCCACCAGCGCCATCATCAGCGGGGATGCGGACACATTGTTTTGACCGAGAGCGGTCTGGGCGAGCACGGCGCTGTCCTCATAGACGCCGGCGGGAACCTCGGCGTCCGGCGGCCGGAGCTGGGCTCCGTAGTCGGTCGGAAACACGCTGGCCACCGCACCGTCGAGGTCCAGAGGGGGAACCGAGTTGAACCCGAACGCCTCGGCGGTGGCCACGAGCCGGTCCGGTCCGAGCTGTTCGGCCGCCAGGCGGGCAAACCCGGTGTTGCACGAGACCGCCAGCATCTCGACGAGCGTTCCGCCACACCGCCGGTCGCCACTGTTGCGGATAGGCCGGGTGCTCACCAGCGGTGGGTAGTACTCCGATTGGGCCTCGATCGTCGGGAGTGGGTCGTTGCCTGCGTTCTCGAGCAACGACGCGGCCGTGACGACCTTGAACGTCGACCCTGGGAAGTAGATGTCGGCGAAGGCGCTCGGGCGTCGTGGCTGAGCAGGATCGGCGTTGAGGGCCAGCGAGGCAGTTTCGGCGGCCGCACCGTCGTGATTGGCCAGGCGGTTCGGGTCGAAGCTCGGAGCGCTGTACAGCGCCACGATGGCACCGGTGGCGGGCTCGAGCATGACAATCGATCCCTCCCGGTCGCCGAGGGCATCGGCGGCGAGGCGTTGCAAACGGTGGTCGATCGTCAGGGTCACATCCCCTGGCTCGCCGGCGCCACCGAGGAAGGCGTTGATGCCGCTCAGCCGGAGCTCGGACGACCGCCCGGACAGAGCATCGTTGTACCTCTTCTCCACCCCGGCGGCGCCGAGATTGAACGAGTAGTAGCCGGTGACGTGGGCGTAGAGTTCGCCCTCGGGATACCGCCGCTGATATTCGAACGTCGATCCGAAAACCGGTTCGGAGGTCGCGACCACCACCCGGTCGGCCGTCAGGATCTGCCCGCGCGGCTGATCGAAGTCCCGTAGGATCGATCGACTGTTGTCGCTGTTGTTGCGCAGCGCCTCGGCATCGAGCACTTGGACGCGACTGACCTGTGCGAAGAGCAACGCAAAGCCGACGACGAGTGTCATGAGGACACGCCGGAGCGAACGATCGATCACGGGGCGCCCATGAGGGTCACGTCCCTGGAGGCCGGCGCCGCGGAAGCACGCGCCGCCGAATCCGAGATTCGAATGAGAAGGGCCAGGATCACATAGTTGGCCACCAGAGACGACCCCCCGTAGCTCACGAACGGCAGGGTCACGCCGGTGAGCGGCAGGAGCCTGACGACCCCGCCGACGATCACGATCACCTGGAAGCCGAGCAGCGCCGTGAGGCCGCCGGCCACCAGCTTCTCGAACGGCTCCGGCGTTTCGAGGGCGACCCGGAATCCTGCGCCGACGAGCAGCAGAAACCCGACGAGGACAGCGCCGGTTCCCATCAGTCCGAGCTCCTCACCGATGGCGGCGAAGATCATGTCGGTGGAGACGGCCGGAATGACGCCGGGGGTTCCCTCCCCGATTCCCGTGCCGACCAACCCTCCATCGGCCATCGCAAATGCGGCTTCGGCCACTTGGAAGCCGGAGTCGTCGACGTCGGCGAACGGATCGATCCATGCCGACACTCGGCGCCGAACATGGGGGAACACCTGGTAGGCGGCAACCGATCCGGCGAGGAAGAAGACGAGGCCACCGAGCACATAGGCCACCCGCGACGTGGCGAGATACATCATGACGACGAACAGGCCGAAGAACAGCAACGACGATCCGAGGTCCCGCTCGGCCACCATGATCAACAACGCAACGCCGACCGCCAGCCCGAGCGGCCCGAAGTGGCGCAGATCGGGCAGGTGGATGCCGGCGATCCGCCGCGTGCTGATCGTCAGCAGCTCCCGCTTGTCCACCAGATAGCCGGCCAGGAACATCGTGAGCACAACCTTGGCAAACTCACCGGGTTGGATCGTGAACAGGCCGACGTTGATCCAGATGCGAGCACCGCGGATGTCCAGCCCGATGATCGGCAGCAGGGGGAGGAGCAGAAGACCCATTCCGCCGGCGGCCAGGAGGTAGCGGTACTGCTCGAATTGGCGGACGGATCGAACGGCGACAAGCGTGACCGTGAAGGCGACCAGGCCGGCGAGGGTCCATATCGCCTGGCGACCGGCGAAGTCCTCGTTCAGGCGGGCGATCATGACGTACCCGATGCCGTTCAAGCTGGCGACGAGGGGCAAGAGGGTGGGCTCGGCCAGGGGGGCGTACCGCCGGACGATCAGGTGGGCCGATCCGAGGAGCAGCAGCACCAGACCGAGGAACGGGATCACATTGGGCGGGGTGCCCGATCGGTTGGCCAGAGCCGCCAGCGCAAATGCCGCCGACGTCAGCAGCCCGGCAGCGGCGAGGTACGCCAATTCGGTCGTTCGGGGTCCGGCCCACCGGGAGGAGACGGCGAACATCGAGCACTACCCTCCGGCGCGGACCGCCGACAGCTCGAGCTGGTCGACGAAGGTTTGTGCGTCTTCCAGCGAGCTGAACACGGGGACTTCCTCGACTCGATTTCGGGACGCCGGATTCAAATCGTCGATGTCGATTCCCGTGGGCTGCACCGGCGTCGGCTCGATGAAGAGCAGGCCGCCGGGGCGACCCCGGTGGATGACGACCTCGTTGGCCACCGGCTCGACAAACCAGGCATTGCGACCGTAGGCGATGAAGGCCCCTGCGCCGAGTCCGAGAAGAGCGAGCACACAGAGCGTGAACACGGCGGCGCGGAGCCGGCTCGGCCGGCGCCGAACCGGACCTGACACGACCGGAACCTCGGCGGTCTCACGTCGATCACTTGCGTCGGCGTCGGTGCCGGCAACGAGACCGGACCGTTCGACCTCATCCGGGTCGCCGGTGCCCGACGGAGCGTCCTTGGCCTCCCCCGGCTCCATCGTCTCGTGAGCGACCGCAGCGCTGTCCGAACCCTCGACGGGCTGCCCGTTCTGCCCGGCGATCTCATGGGCCGGCGCCGGCTCGCTGGCCTGCGGAGCATCATCGACGATGCGGGCCAGGATCACCGTGATGTTGTCGTTGCCCCCGTTCTCGTTGGCCCGGGCCACGAGATCCGCCGCCGCCGCACCGAGATCGTCCCGATCGCCGACGATCCGAGCCATGTCGTCGACCTCGACCTCGTTGAACAGGCCGTCGCTGGCCAGCAGGACCAGGTCACCTTCGGAGACGGCGAGCTCGAAGGTGTCGACGTCGATCTCCTCAGCGATGCCCAGGACCCGGGTCAGCACATTGCGGTGGGGATGTTCACGCGCCTCGTCCTCACTGATCCGCCCGGATCGGACCAGGTCCTGTACCAGCGAGTGGTCTCGCGTGACCTGATCGAGCTCACCGTTGTGAAGAAGGTAGGCGCGACTGTCGCCGACATTGGCGATCGTCACCGAGCGGCGGATTGGGCGAAGCAGGGCGGCCACGACCGTCGTGCCCATGTTCGCCAGTCCGTGGCGATCAGCGGTCGCCACCACGGCGCGATTCGCTTGGCGG
>JBFGLT010000185.1:0-5287 GCA_041576015.1 Acidimicrobiales bacterium | reverse complement strand
TGCCCTGGCCGCCGACGCCGGTCTGCGGGCCGGTCTCACCGTGCGGGCGGGCGAGATCGTCGAACCGACCGTCGCCGCCGCCCTGGGCATGGAGCCCACTACTGGTAGCTGACCATGGCCGGGACCCGGGCCAGGTCCTCGACGACTTCGACCGGGGTCATCAGGCCGGTGTCCTCGTCGAAGAACAGCTTGAAGCCGGTGTAGAACTCCTCGCTGGGCAGCAGCTGCTGGTAGACGCCCCGCTTGAGTTGTCTGGTTCCGTGTCCGTCGATGTGGAAGATGGTGGCCAGCTCTGGCCGGTGGACGATGGCATCGCGGTTGCGCACCATCCGGCGGGTGAACTGGTGGATCACGAACGGCTTCTGCGGAAGCTGGTCCTCGGTGACGATCGCCGCCAGGTACTCGCCGACCTCGTTGATCTCCGAGGCGTCGGCGTAGCCGATGATGGTGGCCGGGGCCACCCCCCACGGCATCCGCCATTCGGTGTCGAGGGCCAGCCCGACGTCCGGCTGACGCAGATAGTCCTCATACTGCTTCACCTGATTGATGAACCGTCCACCGCCGGGCTGGAAGTCGAGGATGAGGAGCCCGCCCACCTCCCGGATGGCGGCCAGATAGGCGTCGAGGTCCTCCCGTGAGGTGTGGGCGGAGAAATCGCCGTCGGCGCCCGGGGACGCTTGGGCGACCGTCTGGATGTAGTCGAATGCCGGGATGGTCGGAATGCCGGTGAGCTCCTCCCACTCGGCCGCCCGAGCCGCAACCCGGGCGGCCGCTTCGGGTGGCGTTCCCTCCCCGGCGATCCCGAGGCGTGGCGTGGCTCCGCTGCCGTAGTCGGCCACGATCATGCGCCCGTCGACGAGCGGTGCCCGGTAGAGCACGTCCTCGCACCCGAGGACTGCATCTGGGCCGGCGTCGTTGGAGGCGATGGCGCAGACCCGCTGGGGGCCTTCGGTCAACTGGATCCGGGCTTGGAACTCTCCCGGCGGATCGGGCTGGCCGGTCGTGGCCGGCGTTGACGGCACCGGCGGTGCGATCAGCACCTGCTCGGCCGGGGTCCGGTCGATCCAGAGCTGCAACGGCACGTCGGCGGGCCGGTCGTCCACGCTGGTTCGCCCGTGGACGGTCAGCAGGCCGGCGTCGTCGAGGTCGAGGCCGGTCAAGACGCCGCCGACTTCACGGGGTGTCCGAGGCGCAGGAAGCGTTGTCGGCGGGGCTGCGGCCAGCGCCAGCCGACCGGTCGCGGCGCCCGTGTCGAGCTGTCCGTTGGGGGTGCCGGCGGTGCCCGGGACGAGGGCGACCACGGCGGTGCCCAGGGCCGCGGCGGCACATGCGAGTGCGAGCGTCCGGGGCCGGGGCATCGCACCAGTCTGCTGGACAGTCCGGGACAACTGGTGGCAATCCGGTACGGTCGAGGACATGTCGGACACGAGGTGTGCGCAGTGCGGGGAGGAGGAACGCCTTCTCGGAGAGCGTGACGGCGACCGGATCACGATCACCTGCGAGTCGTGTGGACTGGTCTGGGACCGTGACCTCACCCCTCGCTGCCCGGCGTGTGGCTCCGATGACGTTCGTCCGGCGTTCCAATCGATTCTCGAGAAGTCGCGTGGCACGCAGCTCTCGATCCAGTCGATGCGGCAGATCTTCCTGTGCCCGACATGCGACGCCGACCGGTTGGCCGACTACGTGAAGTCCAACACCCCGCTCCCACCCGACGAGCTGCCGGTGACGCCCAGGGACTGAGACGCCTGACCCAACATGGCACGATGGGACCATGAGCCGAACCGCCTTCTATGACGATGTCGAATCCACGCTGTCCTCCATCCGGGACGAGGGCCTGTGGAAGTCCGAACGCATCATCACCTCCCCCCAGGGCGGCACGGTCGAGGTGCAGGACATCGGACCGGTGCTCAACCTGTGTGCCAACAACTACCTGGGTCTCGCCGACAGCGGCGACCTCATCGGGGCGGCGAGGGCGTCGATGGAAACACACGGCTACGGAATGGCATCGGTTCGCTTCATCTGCGGAACCACCGATCTGCACCGGGCGCTCGAACACCGCATTGCCGACTACCTGAGGACCGACGACTCCATCCTCTTCGCGGCCTGCTTCGACGCCAATGCCGCCGTCTTCGAACCCCTGCTCGGCACCGACGATGCCATCATCAGCGACTCGCTGAACCACGCCTCGATCATCGACGGAATCCGCCTCTGCAAAGCCAAACGGTACCGATTCGCCACCCGGGACATGGCCGACCTGGAAGCCAAGCTCGAGGAGGCGACTGGCGCCGGCGCCCGGCACACGTTGATCGTCACCGACGGGGTCTTCAGCATGGACGGCTATCTGGCCGACCTGCCCGGCATCTGCGAGCTAGCCGATCGCTTCGGATCGATCGTGATGGTCGACGACTGTCATGCCACCGGCTTCATAGGCCCGCAGGGGAGGGGCACGCCGGCGCTCCACGGCGTCGCCGATCGGGTCGACATCGTCACCAGCACCCTGGGCAAGGCGCTCGGGGGTGCGATGGGCGGGTTCATCGCCGCTCGCCAGCCGGTCGTCGACCTCATGCGCCAGCGGGCCCGGCCCTATCTCTTCTCCAATGCCCTGACCCCTGCCCTTCTCGGCGGTGCGCTACGTGCCTTCGATGTGGCCGAGGGCGGGGACGACCTCCGGGCTCGTCTGGAGGAGAACACCTCCCGCTTCCGCCAGCGCATGACCGACGCCGGATTCGAACTGTCCGGCGCCGGACATCCGATCATCCCGGTGATGATCGGCGACGCGCGCCAGGCGACCGAGATGGCCGATCGGCTGCTCGGCCGGGGAATCTATGTCACCGCGTTCTCCTTTCCGGTCGTTCCGCGCGGGACCGCCCGGATTCGCACGCAGATGAACGCTGCCCACACGATTGCCGACGTCGATCGGGCGGTCGATGCATTCATCGCCGTCGGCGCCGACCTGGGGCTGATCAGGACGGCGTCATGAGAGCGCTCGTGAAGGCAGCGCCGGGGCCCGGGATGGTGCTGGCGGAGCGCCCTCGGCCGGCGGTGGGGCCCTCCGACGTCCTCGTGCAGGTGACCCACGCGGCGATCTGTGGCACCGACCTGCACATCTTCAACTGGGACGACTGGGCCGCCCACACGATCGTCCCGCCGCTGGTCGTCGGTCACGAGTTCGTCGGAATCGTCGATCGTGTCGGTGACCAGGTGACCGCGGTGAAACCCGGCATGCGGGTGGTGGGCGAGGGTCACGTCGTCTGCGGGCACTGTCGCAACTGCCGGGCCGGAGCCGAGCACCTGTGCCGCAACACCGTCGGCGTCGGAGTGCATCGGGATGGTGGTTTCGCCGACTTCGTCTCCATCCCCGCCCACAACGCCTACGCCATTCCCGACTTCGTCCCCGACGAAGTGGCGGCGGTGCTCGACCCGCTGGGCAACGCCGCCCACACCGCCCTCTCGTTCGATCTGGTCGGCGAGGACATCTTGATCACGGGCGCCGGTCCCATCGGACAGATGGCGTCAGCGATCTGCCGCCACGCCGGAGCGCGGCACATCGTGGTGACCGACCCTCAGCCGGCGAGGCTCGAACGCGCTGCGAGGATGGGCGCAACCCGAGTGGTCAACGTGGAGCGGGAATCGGTGCAGGACATCATGGCCGAGCTCGGAATGACCGAGGGGTTCGACATTGCACTCGAGATGTCAGGCTCTCCTCGTGCGGTCGAGACGATCGTCGAGACGATCAATCACGGTGGTGAGATCGGCCTGCTCGGACTGTTCGCCGAGCCGGCCACCATCGATCTGTCCATGGCCATCTTCAAGGGACTGACGTTCAAGGGGATCTACGGTCGGAAGATGTTCGAGACCTGGTACAAGGCGGTTGCCATGCTCGAGTCCGGTCTCGACATCACGCCGGTGATCAGCCACCGCTTCGCTCTCGAGGAGTACGAGCAGGCCTTCGACCTGCTCCGCTCGGGCGAGGCCAGCAAGATCGTCCTCCACCTGTGACTCGGGTGGTCGCCGACGCGCTAGCGAGGCAGCTGGTGAGGCCGGCGGCGTTGTCGAGCCAAGCGAGCCGAACGACGAGCGAAGCGGAGGAGTGAGGACAATGTCATAGCGTTCGGGCGGTTTCGGACAGGGGGACGTCTGTCTTGTTGACCGGGTAGGTGCCGAGGATGCGATCGCCGAGGTTGGAGGTCACGCCGAGCCAGTAGCTCTCGTTCCGGTAGTGGTGGAGCCGGTGGTTGCGGGCCAGCCGCCGGTAGTAGCGGGTCTTCGGTCGGTAGCTCGTGTGGACGAGCAGGTGGGTCCACTCGTAGTGGCCGAGGGAGAGGTAGGCGAGGGTCAGCCCGCTCAGGTAGCCGGCGAGGATCGGCACGCCGCCCACCATCGAGTCGAGGACGAAGAGGAGGGGGAGTGCCCAGGCGGCCACGAAGGAGGCGATCATGACGGTGAAGACGGCGGCGTCGACGGGGCTGAGGAGCAGCCACCCGAGGTGGGGCGGATCGAGGTGGTGTTCGCGATGGCCGACGCCGGTCTTGAGCGTTCGCATGCGGAACGAGTCGACCGGGGCATGCAGGAGGAACAGGTGGATGACCCACTCGACGGGCCCGACGAGGATGGCGGTGACGGCGACGAGGATGAGGTCCACCCAGCCGAACTGGCCCACGACCAGGCGGGCTGCCAGCGCGAGCGCGCATGCCGTGGCGATCACGCGCGGCGATCCCGACGATGCGAACGCTCCGAAGGTCTCGCGTTTGGTGCGCAGATCGCTCGATCGCACCGTGCTGGCCGCTCGGGCTCGGGATGCGTGGGTCAGTCCCAACGTGTGACGCCTCCTGGGACCAGGCTGCCACAGTCGACGACGGTGGAGCCATCGCGGGCCCGGTAGCGTGGCACGGTGATTCTGTCCGACCGCACGATCCGGGAAGAGATACGCGTGGGGCGGATCGAGATCGACCCGTTCGATCCGGCGTCGGTGCAGCCGAGCTCGGTCGATCTGCGCCTCGATCACCGGTTCGTCGTGTTCCGCAATCACACCCGCTCGCACATCGATGTCAAGACCGACCTCACCGATCTCACCGCCGAGGTGGAGGCGTCCGACGCCAAACCGTTCATCCTCCATCCCGGAGAGTTCGTGCTGGGGTCAACGCTCGAACGGATCCGCCTGCCCGACGACCTCGTGGCGCGGCTCGAGGGGAAGTCGTCGATCGGGCGCCTCGGCCTCCTGATCCACAGCACCGCCGGATACGTGGACCCCGGCTGGGACGGCTACCTCACGCTGGAGCTCTCCAAC
>JBFGLT010000184.1:0-5456 GCA_041576015.1 Acidimicrobiales bacterium | reverse complement strand
CGTGTAATCCAAAATCGCCGACCCACCATTGGACGCCGGCGGATCCCACGACACCGTCACCGACTGCCCCGACACCGACGCCGACACATTCTGCGGAGCCGACGGCACCGACACCGGCGGCTGCACCGTCACCTGATTCGAGGTAGAGGCCTGGCCTGGCCCGTCGTTGTTGTTTGGCGTCACCGTTGCCGTGTAGTCGCCCGGATCGAGATTTGTGAACGTCACCGCGGTGTTGGTGACCGTGGTGCTCTCGCCTGACGGCCCATTCAGCACGACCGTGTAGTTGAGCACCGGCGACCCGCCGTCGTCGGTGGGGGCGGTCCAGGTCACGGTGATGCTCGTGCCGTCGACCGATGCCGAGAGACCGCCGACCGGCCCTGGCGGGAGGGCGAGCACCGGTGTCGCCACGCCGATTACGACGAAGACGGTGGCGAGGAGGATGAGGAGGCGTTTGAACACGAGGGTCTCCGTGGGTGTCAGTCGACCCGGGCGGCGTAGTCGGCGCCGGTGAAGGTCTGGGCGATCAGGGTGGTGGCGGCTGAGGATTCGGCGCCGATCTCGGCGATCCAGCGCTGGAATTCGGCGCTGGTCGGGCTGCGGTCGAGCATGGCGTTGTAGATGGCCACGGTCCGCACAGCGGGACCGCTGGCTTCGACGAACTCGGGCGAGTCGGAGAAGAGGATCATCAGCTCACCGCGGGTGAGGCCCGCCCCGAGCTGGCGGACCCAGTAGCTGAAGCCGACATCGTCGGCGATGCGCAGGAGCACGTTGTTGTAGACGAGGGCGACGAACTCGGCGTCGTTGAGCGGTCCGTAGGTGGCGGCGAACTCGGGGGATCCGGCGAAGGCGCTCGAGACTCGATGGAGCGAACCGGGTTGGCTCTTCAGCACCGACACCCAGTAGTTCAGGCCGGCGTTGTCCGGCAGCCGGTTGAAGTAGGCGAGGTACAGGCGGATGGCCTGGTAGTTGGGGGCGAACTCGGGGGTGGCCATCATGGTGGCGATGACCCGCGGTGCGTTGGATCCGTCTTCGTCGAGCTGAGACATCCAGAACTCGACCCCGGCGGAGTCGGCGGGCCGGTCGAAAAGATCGCGGTACTGCTGAACCACGAAATCCTCAGCCGATCGGAATGGCCCGATACGCGGCTCGGGGGGCGGCGCCGGCTCGGGTGGAGGCAGCGGCTCGGGTGGGGGCGGTGGAGGTGCCGGCTCGGCTCCGACGCGCACCTCGTTGGAACTGGCCCAGGGGCCCCAACCCCAGCGGTTCCGGGCCGACACCTCGACCCGGTAGGTGCCGTCGGGTACGTTCCGGGCGATCGTTCTGGATTGGTCCGTCCCCAGGCTGGCCACGCGATCGCCGTAGCGGACGCGATATTCTCGGATCTTGTCGCCACCATCGCTGGCCGGTTCGTCGAATCGGAGGCGCAGGTTGTCACGGTTGCGGACCTCGAGGCTCACGTTTCTCGGCGCCGACGGCGGTTCCTTGCCCTGAATGGCGAACGGCTCCGACTCCGCCCACGGGCCCCAGCCCACGTCGTTGCGAGCCCGGATCTGCGCTCGGTAGGTGCCGGCCGGAGGCGGGTCGATCTTCACCTCGTCCGTCTCGGTGCGTACGGTCAGGTCACCGATGCGAACCTCGTAGTCGCGCACCTTGGTGCCGCCATCGTCTTTGGGACGGTCCCATTTGACCTTGATCTCGTCGTCGTCGACCTCGACCTGAATCTTGCGGACCGGGCCGGGGACCGTGTCGGCAGCGACCGGTTCGGCGAGAACGCCGAGTACGACCAGCGACAACGTCGCCACTCGTACCCATGCCCGGACTCGGTTCATTCGACTCTCCCACCATGGACGGGCCGCACCCGACCCAGCTGCCTTAGTTCAATGGTAGGACCCAGCGGCTAATGCAGCCACTGGCGGGGCTGGCTCAGGGGTGATTTCTCCCACGGGTCCCGGGTAGCGGGGCCCAGGATCAGGCGGTTCCGCACCTCGAGCGGCACTTGGTCGCGCCGGTCGATGCCCGGCCCGCAGCTGGCGGTGCCGAGACCTGCGTGGGCGGCGTCGAGACGCAGCACCGTCGAGTCCCGCCAACGAATCTCGTGGTGATGGCCCGCCGAGCGGATGTCCTCGGCGCGAGCGTGGAGGGCGTTGACGTCGAAGTAGGGGCTCCCGACGGCGAGGATGCCCGCCGCCGGCTGTCCGCCCCGGTGGAGTCGCGCCCAGCGGACCTTCGTGTGGTTGCCGCTCTCCTGGGGACGGGCGTACGGGAAGAAGTTGGAGGCCACCGCCACGCTGTGCAGCCCGGTCAGGGCGCCGCCGATGCGATCCGGATAGGTCTCCTGGGGCCCGGGACCGAACCACGTGAGGTGGTCAAGTCCCTGCTCGGCGTCGAACTCGAGCTCGAAGCCCAGCCGCTGGATGGGAGGGACCGTACGGATCGGTGTACTCCGGATGTCGACGGCCAGATCGCCGTTGCCGGCGACCAGCCAGGTGATCCGCACCTCCAACCGGCCGGCGAACACGACCGTCATGGCGACCGAGTGGTCGGCGAAGACCGGTTTGCCGACCGGTTCGGGCTTCGCTCCGGCGAGGCCGAGCTCGGTGAGCCGGATCAGCAGTTGCTCGTCACCGAAAAAGCTGCGGTCGTTGTCCGTGCCGGGCCGGTCCAAGCCGAGGCGGGCCCACGTCAACCCCGCATCGGCACCACCGAGCACGAGCCGGGACGGCACACCGCATGCGTCGACGGTCACCTCGCTTCCGCCGCCGGCCAGCACGGCGCCCTCGGAGTCCCGCTCCACGGTCACGTGGCCGGTCGGGCGAGCAGGAGCACCGCTGGTGGTCGCCCGTCCGACCGGAAGGATCAGCTCCTCGACGGCCAGTTCTTCGCCTGTCCGCTGCTGAGTCCTGACGACGAGTCGGGGCTCGATCAACTCGCTCGCCCGATCGAGAACGAGGGGCAGAGCCACCGGTAGGGTCGCACCCGGCTCGATGCGTGGGAGTGGGAGGGCCCCGGCGACGATGTGCTCGTCGCGGGCGAGCAGCGACCAGCTCAACTCGCAGTCCTCGAGCGGGAGATGGTCGAAGCGGTTGGTCACCTCGACAACGCCGGCAGCGATACGCCGGTGCCCGACGTGAACGGGACGGTGGACCCATCGGACGTACTCGAGGGCTGGGTGCGGCGTCCGATCCGCATCGACGAGACCGTTCATGTTGAAGTTGGCGTCGTTTGGCTCGTCGCCGAAGTCGCCTCCGAAGGCCCACCATTGCGTCCCGTCCGGTTCGGTGCGACGGATCCCCTGGTCGACCCAGTCCCAGATGAAGCCGCCGTGCAGTCGCGGAGTCGACCAGATCAGATCCCAGTACCGATGCAACCCACCGTTGCTGTTGCCCATCGCATGGCTGTACTCGCACATGATGATGGGCCGCTCGTCGGCCCGAGAAGCCAGGTCCTCGAGCTCGGCCAGGCTCGGGTACATGGGGGCGACGATGTCGTTCGTTTCGTCGTGTTCGGCCGGGTGGTAGGTGACCGGTCGGGTCGGGTCGAGGGCGCGGGCGATCTCTGCGCACCGTCGGTGATGGGGCCCGAAGCCGGATTCGTTTCCCAGCGACCACACGATCACCGACGGATGATTACGGTCGCGCAGCACCATGCGGGACGTCCGAGCGAGAAAGGCAGCCTCGAAATCGGGATCGAACGACGGGTTGTCCGGGTGATCGACCAGGCCGTGAGTTTCGATGTTGGCCTCGTCGAAGACGTAGAAACCGAGCCGATCGCACAGCTCGTAGAAACGCTCGTCGTTGGGGTAGTGAGCGGTTCGGATGGCGTTGACATTGCTGCGTTTCAAGAGCTGGAGATCGGCGAGAAGATCCTCGTCGGACTGGTGGCGGCCGTTGTCCGGATCCACCTCGTGGCGGTTCACACCCCGGACGGTGATGGGCGCGCCGTTGACCTGCAGCATCCCCCCGCCGACGGCGACGGTCCGGATGCCGATGGAGAGGCGGCGATGGTCGAGTTGCCCACCGGTACCACGATCTCGCAGGATCGCATCGAACTCGAGCAGGTCGGGGCTCTCGGCGGTCCACAGGGGCGGGTTGTCGAGCACGGCTTCGAATCGGGCGACCGGACCGGAAGATTCCGCCGCAACGTCGTAGAGCTGGTCGACCAGAGTCCCGGCGCCGGCGATTCGTACGCCCACCTCGACCTGGGCGGGGTCGGTCCCGAACGTGCAGCGCACCTCGCCTGTGACGGTGGCCGTCGTCTGGCCCGCCGGCAACAGTTCGAGTGCGGTGGTCGCCAGGAAGGCGTCGGCGATCGCCGCCGGCGGTTGCGGGTAGAGCCAGACGGACCGGTGAAGCCCGGCCATCCACCACATGTCCTGGTCCTCCACCCAGGTCGACGCCGACCAACGCAGCACCCGCAGGCAGAGCACGGCCGGGCGCCCCGGCTGGAGAAGGTCGGTGAGGTCGAACTCGGCGGGCAGGCGGCTGTCGGTGCTGTACCCGGCGGCGACTCCGTCGAGGAACACCTGCAGGGTCGACTCGGCGGCCCCCACCCTGAGGATGATCCGTTGCCCGGACCAGGCCTCGGGCGCCGTGACGATCCGCACATGGTCGGCCGCTTCGTCGTCCAGCGGGATGGTCGGGTAGCCCTCCACCGGGAACGGGTACTGCACGTTGGTGTAGATCGGGATGCCGTGGCCGTGGAGCACCCAGGACGTCGGGAGCACGATTTCGCCGTCGGGCAGGTCGCTGGCGGTCTTCGGTGGGTGTGGTGGATCGCCGAACCAGTGGCGAAAACGCCACGGACCGTCGAGAGAGAGGGCACCGGATGGGACACCGAGTCCGTGCATCGGGAGGCGGTCCTGCTCGATGCGGCGGGGGTCTCGGTGGTCGGCGGGTGGCATGCCTCTGAATCTAGGAGCGACGGGGGCTCACTACAGTGTCCGCATGCACGAGGGCGCACAGATCATCCCCGGGTCGGGCCACGTGCTGGTGACTGGACCGTTTGCGATGGTGATGCATGGTCCAGCCGGCGCCGCCCAGGAGGCGGACCGGACCTTCGCCAACATCGCTGCCCGGAGGGCGTGGAGTTTCGAGACCGTCGCCGCCGCCCTCCAGCAACTGGTCATGGCTCATGACCTCAGGGGGGTTGCTGCTGTGTTGACCGCCGGAGGAGACCCGGTCGTGTTCATCTTCGACGACGCCATGGCCATCTTCGACGGCTCGGCGCACGGCGGGAGCGGCCGGGAGCAGTGGGTGACCGAGGTGGTCCTGGGCGATCGGGTCGAGTTGCGCCTGGCCGGGCAGAGCACGATGCCCCCACAGCACGGAACCGCCCTGCGCGACGGCGTCGTTCCCGGTGCCGGACTCTCGATGGAGATCGCCCTCGTGCCGGCGGCCCCTGACGGGCCGCCACCGCCACCGCCACCGCCGACCGTCGCCCCTCCTCCACCACCGTCG
>JBFGLT010000183.1:0-5556 GCA_041576015.1 Acidimicrobiales bacterium | reverse complement strand
GCCTTTCTGGTGGTGCGTTTGGCCGGTGCCTTCTTGGCGGCGGCCTTTCTGGTGGTGCGCTTCTTCGCCGCTTTCTTGGGTGCTGCCATGGTTGTCTCGCTCCTCGGGGAATTGCTGGGTGTGGGTTGTTCCTGGCCGGTTCGCTCTGCCTCGGGAATCACGCTGACCAGGGACACGTTGATTCCTCTCCGCTGGGCGTCGAGCGATTCGACCTTGACCCGGACCGTCTGACCGCGGGACACGACGTCCCGCGCTCGGTTCGGAGGTGGATCGCCCATCGCCTTGCTGGGCAGGTAGCACTGGGCGGTTGCTGCCCGCAGGTAGCAACCGTGACTCGAGTACCGCTCGACCGTTCCCTCGAGCGTGTCACCGATCGAGTAGCTGCGGACGAAGGTCATGAACTGATCGATGTCGTTCAAGTGGGTCGAGCTCGCCGCGTCCTGCCGGGCCTCGCCGGCGGTGGCCGAGGCTTCACCCGGCACGGCGGCTTGCCGCTTTGCTCGCTTTTGCGACGTCGACTCGCCGCCCCGACCGGTCTCGCCCTTGGCGCCTCTCGAGCCGGCGGCTCGACGGTCCTTCCGAGCGGTCGAGCTGTCGTCAGCTCCCTGCGTGGTCTTGGCCCGCCCGCTTTCGGAGCGCTTGGCTCGCTTGGTGCCGGCGGTGGCCGTCTTCTTGTCGCCGGATTTGCTGGCGGACTTCCTCTCCCGCTTCGCCTGGCGGACCGCCTGCTGGCTGATCTCGCCGCGAACCGGACTGCGGAGTGCGAACACCCAGCCCACGTTTGGGACCGGTTTGCCACCGAGGAGCCGGCCCTCCTCGCTGAGCAACCACTCGTGTTCGCCGTGGAACTCCTGGAACGAATCGTTGGACAGCACGACGGCGTCGGCCTCGACGGCGACCTGCAAGATGAAGGCATCGCCGCGGCCGACAACTCCGGCCGGCGGCGTGACCAGCTGGCCCTCGAGTACCCGCCGTTCGAACTCGTCCACCTCGGACTTGTCGATGCGGCGCGGAAACGTCGCATCCACGATCACAGTGATCGGATCGAACCCCTGCTCGGCGACAGCGGCAACCGCCTCGTCCAACTGGGCCAGACTCGGAGTCGTGCGGCCCTCGGTCGCGATATTGGAGCCGTCGACGACGAGGTGTCGCGCGTGTGTCGGGTTCATGCGGGTTCCCAGTGAATCAGCGAACGTCACCGTTTGCGTCGGCAGGAGGACAACAGTTCTAACCTTTCTTGCATGATCACCACCATTCTGTTCGATTTCGGCGGTGTCATCATCGAATCCCCCTTCATTGCGTTTGCGAGATACGAGCAGGACAACGGACTTCCAGACGGTTTCCTGCGCACCGTGAACGCCACCAATCCGGATGGCAACGCCTGGGCCAGACTCGAACGCAGCGACGTCACCGTCGAGCAGTTCGACTCACTCTTTGCCGCCGAATCCGAGACGCTCGGCTACCGCGTGCCGGGGTCGGACGTTCTTGAGCTGTTGCACGGTGAGGTTCGCCCTCTCATGCTGAGGGCGCTCGGCGATCTTCGACGGTTGGGCTATCGCGTCGCTTGCCTCACCAACAACGTTGCCCTCGAGCACGACGTCAGAGATGAGATTGCGCATGCGATGTCATTGTTCGATGCGGTGTACGAGTCGTCGAAATTGGGCGTCCGCAAGCCCGAGACCGGTTTCTACAAAGCCGTGCTGGACGACCTGGGAATCGGGGCCGCCGAGGCCGTGTTCCTCGACGACCTGGGGATCAACTTGAAGCCGGCCCGCTCGCTGGGTATTCACACGATCAAAGTCACGCGCGAGGCCCAAGCGCTCGACGACCTGGCCGAGCTGCTCGGTGAGCCCGGTCTCAGAGATCCGGATCGGTCCCACACGGCCGGCTGATCGCCCCCTCCAGAAGATCCGAAACGATGATGGTGGTCGTCGTCGTGCCGTACATGCCCAGATCGGTCACGAGGGCGTCCAGTTCGGCGATGGTGCACGCATTCACCCGGAAGATGAGGTCGCAGTCGCCCAGAACGCTGTACACGGCGGTGACCGCCGGGTGCTGTTGTCCGATCTTGGCGCCGACCTCGATCGCCGAGTTCGTCCGATTGCTGGAGGACAGGCGGACGATGGCGCCCGTGCCCCGGCCGATCGCCGCGGGGTTCACCTCGGCACGGTACCCCGTGATGATTCCCCGGTCCTCCAGGGTCTGCACTCGAGCGGCGGTCGCCGCCGGTGACAGGTGGACTGCAGCTGCCAGCTCCCGGTACGTCGCCCGGCCGTCCTGTTCGAGCAACTCGAGCAGTCTCCAGTCGGTTGCGTCGAGCGACGAGGAAAAGTCGGCCATCGTGCTCCAGTACTATCGATCCGTAGGTTGATCCGCAAGATCAAGAGACAAACCCACTTCACGAACGGCAGGTCACGGGTCATGCTCGTCAGCAGGGTGAGAGAGGTCAGATGACAACGAGCGAGACGTCGATCGCCGACCGGGCCGCCGCCGTGCTCATGCCCACGTATGCTCCCCTCGACATCCTTCCCGTCGAGGGCGACGGCGCATGGATCATCGACGACGAACAGAACCGGTATCTCGACTTCGGTAGTGGCATCGCCGTCACGGCGCTCGGGCACGGTCACCCTGCGCTGCTCGCTGCCCTGCGCCAGCAGTCCGAGCGGCTCTGGCATCTGTCCAATGTCTTCACGAACGAGCGCGCACTGTCGTTCGCCCACGCCCTGATCGATCGCACGTTCGCCGATCGAGTGTTCTTCAGCAACTCGGGAGCCGAAGCCAATGAGGCCGCCCTCAAGCTGGCCAGGCGTCACGCCCACGACCACCACGGTCCCGACAAGCACGAGATCGTCGCCCTGAACGAGTCCTTCCACGGGAGAACGTTCTTCACGGTGTCGGTCGGGGGCAAGCCGTCCTACGCACAGGGGTTCGGCCCCCCGATCCCCGGGATCGTTCATGTCGCTCCCGAGGACACCGCCGAGCTAGCCCGGGCTGTGGACGGTCGTACATGCGCAGTGATCATCGAACCCGTGATGGGCGAGGGGGGTGTCCGGCCCCTCGACGTCGAGTACCTGAGGACTGCTCGCCGGCTGTGCGACGAGAACGAGGCCCTGCTCATCTTCGACGAGGTCCAGATCGGGATGGGCCGGTCGGGTTCGCTGTTCGCCTATCAGCGATACGGCGTGACGCCGGACATCCTCAGCTCCGCCAAAGGCCTCGGCGGAGGCTTTCCGATCGGGGCGACGCTCGCCACCGAAGAGGTCGCTTCGAGCCTCGGCAGGGGCACGCATGGAACGACCTACGGTGGCAACCCTCTCGCCTGCGCTGTCGCGGAGGCTGTTCTTCACGAGGTCGCGAAGCCCGAGCTGCTGGCCAACGTCGAGGAACGGTCCGAGCAGTTGCGCACTGGTCTGCATCGCATCTCACCTCCTGGCATGTTCAGCGAGATCAGGGGTCTCGGCCTCCTGCTCGGGATGGAGCTTGCCCCCTCGCACGCCGGGCGGGCGAAGGAGATTCAGTTGCGTGCGCTCGCTTCCGGGCTCATCGTCCTCGTCGCCGGCACCGAGGTCGTGCGGCTGGCGCCGCCGCTCAACATCACCGCCGACGAGGTCGACACCGGTCTGGAGATCCTGGAATCGGTCCTGGCCTCCCTACCCGAAACTCCCGCACCGTGACCGGCACCCTCTCCGCGTCGACTCTGCGCGCCGTACGGGACGAAGTCAACGCCGGCACCGACCGGTTCGCCGGGGACATCGCCGAGCTGGCGGCGTGCAACAGTGGCTCGAACAACGCCGAAGGAATCCGGCGGGTGCAGGACCGGCTGGCCGTCCAACTCGCCGCCCGATCGGTACCCACGCTCGTGCTCGACCCTCCGGAGTTGGCGAGTATCGATCACCTCGGCCACCGGCAGCGCGTCCAGCGCGGTCCGATCCTCCACGGCCGCCACCGCCCCGGCGAGCGGAGGCGGTTGCTCGTCATGGGCCACGCCGACACCGTGTTCGGACCCGACCACCCGTTCCAGACCGTCGAGCGGGTCGGCAACCATCTCCATGGACCCGGGGTCGCCGACATGAAGGGCGGACTGGTCGCCTTCCTCGCCGCCCTCGATGTGATCGAGCGGGACGGACTGGCGCCCGGTCTCGGCGTCGATCTCGTCGTCAACGGCGACGAGGAGGTCGGTTCGCTCGCGTCCGAGGCGACGATGCTCGACCGGGGGCGCACGGCCTGTGCCGCCCTGGTACTGGAACCCCGCATGGCCGACGGATCGGTTGCCCGGGCCCGGTCGGGTTCGGCGAACCTGACCTTCTCCGTCGCCGGTCACAGCGCCCACGCCGGCCGGGAACTGAACAGCGGCCGCAACGCGGTGCTCGCGGCCGCCCGGCTGGCGATCTCGATCTCGGAGGTCGAACGCGACGATCTCGGTGTGAACGTGGCGGCCATCCACGGAGGCGAGGCATTCAACGCGGTCCCAGCATCGGCGACCGTGCGGGTGAACCTCAGGTCGCCCCGGGCCCGGGACCTGCGCTGGGCGATCGACGAGGCCGACCGGCTCGCCCGAGCCGTCTCCGACGACCGGGAGGTCCTGATCGAGCGGACCGGTGACGTCCACCGGCCGGCCAAACCGTGGACCGAGGCCTCGCAACGCGTCGCCGAACTCGTCGAAGCCGTGTCCGCCGACCTCCAGGCGCCGATCCGGCTCGTGGACACCGGTGGCGTGTGTGACGGGAACAACCTCGCCTCACTCGGTCTCGGGGTCGTCGACACCCTCGGCGTCCACGGCAGCGGCATCCACACGGTCGAGGAGCGCATGGACCTGGCCCGCTTCGGAGAGGTGGTCGCCCTCCTGACCGGCGTGATCCACGCCATCGCAGTGCACCCCGAGATCGAACCGGAGGCCGTGTGATGCGAGTCAGATCGGCCAGAGCCGAGGACCTCGACGCACTCGCGGCCATCGCTGAATCGATCGATGGCAACATGACGACGATGCCCCGCGACCGGGCGGGCATGAAGGAACGGCTGGACAGCACCCTGGCGTCGTTCGATCCGGGACGCCGAATCCAGGGGGACGAAACCTACCTCTTCGTGTTGGAGGACGATGGCGACATCGTGGGCACGTCGGCCATCTACTCCACCGTCGGGTACGACCGACCGTTCTACTCCTACAAGATCTCCAAGATCACCAAGTCGGCGCCGGACCTGGAGATGCGGCTCGAAACCCAGATCCTCAGCCCGGTCAACGACTACACCGGAACCGCCGAGGTCGGCATGCTCTACCTCCGCCCGGACCGGCGCGGCCAGGGGCGCGGTTCGCTCTTGTCGTTGAGCCGGCTGCTCTTCCTCAAGGTCCATCGCGATCGTTTCACCGAACAGGTCCTGGCCGAGATGCGCGGCTTCACCGACGAAGCGGGTCGCTCTCCGTTCTGGGACGCCGTCGGCCGAAAGTTCTTCCAGCTCGAACTCGGCGACGCGGACGTCCGCAGCGCCCGCGAATATCGTTTCATCTCCGACCTGCTGCCCCGCTATCCGATCTACGTCGATCTCCTGCCCTCGGACGCT
>JBFGLT010000182.1:0-5757 GCA_041576015.1 Acidimicrobiales bacterium | reverse complement strand
CTTGACCTTCTTCACCGACTCGGCGTTGCTGAAGTGGCTCATCGCCTCGCGCACTCCACTGTCCACTGCTGCGACGACCTCGGGGTTCTCGGCGAGGGCGGCAAGATCGGGCTCGACGCCGTGGGAGGCGGCCCAGGCCGCGGCGGCATCGGGGTCGAGGGTCACGAGAGCCGAGACGAACGGCCGCTGGTCACCGATGGCACAGGCCTGGCCGACCAGGGGAATCATCTTCAGTGCCGCCTCCAGATTGGCCGGAGAGATGTTCTTGCCGCCGGCGGTGATGATCAGCTCCTTCTTGCGATCCACGATCCGCAGGTAGCCGTCGTCGTCGAACTCACCGATGTCGCCGGAGTGAAACCACCCGTCGGCGTCGAGCACGTCGGCGGTCTTCTCCGGCTGATTGAGGTACCCCCGGAACACGTTGCCGCCGCGACAAAGGACTTCGCCGTCCTCGCCCAATTCCACCTCACAGCCCGGGATTCTCCGGCCGACATACCCGGCCTTGACCCGATGAGCGTCGTAGGTCATCGCTCCGGTGGTCTCGGACAGTCCGTACACCTCCGAGAGCGGCACCCCGATGGTGCGGAACCAGTTCATGAGCTCGGCCGGGATGGGCGCGGCGCCAGTCGAGCAGATCAAGAGCTGGTCGAGGCCGACGAGCTCCCTGATGGTCGAGAACGCGACCGCGTCGAGGAACTCATATGTTTCGATCTCCTCCGGGGTGGCCGTACCGAACGTCATCTTCTCCCGAATGGGACCGGCGACGGCGATCGCCTCGGCCACCTTCTGCTGCTTGTCGGGATCGGCGGCGAGGGCGGCGTTGACCCCGGCGTAGATCTTCTCCCACACCCGCGGGACGCCGAACATGACGTTTGGCCGTACCTCGCGAGCGAACGCTGCCACCTGTGTCGGGTCGGGGCAGCAGCTCACCTCGAAACCCTTGAAGAGGCCGATGTAGTGACTCATCATCCGTTCGGCGATGTGTGCCATCGGCAGATACGAGATGATCCGCTGTCCGACCATGTCACCCATCTCGAACAACTGGCTCGTCGAGTTCACTGCCCACGCCACGTTGGCGTGATCGATCATGACACCCTTGCTTGGGCCCGTCGTCCCGCTCGTGTAGATGAGAGTGGCCAGATCATCGTGCTGCGCCACACCGGCGAACTCGTCGAGGTCGAGGGGGTCGACGGCGAGGAGGTCGTCATAGGAGAAGTCCGCTCCTGAGCCTTTGATGACGCCGACCTTGTCGAGCGAGGGGATGCCGTCCCGGGCCGCGGTGATCGAAGCGAGGAAGCCTTCGTCCTCGACGACTGCCAGCTTGGCGCTCGCATCGTTGGCCAGGTAGGCGATCTGGTCGGGCGCCGAACTGTTGTAGATGCTGACCGGCGTCGCTCCGAGGAAGACAGTTGCCATGTCCAGAACGTGGAATTCGGGCATGTTGCGGATCATCAGGAGGACGCGATCGCCCCTCTCGATGCCGCTGTCCCGCAACCCGGCGGCCGCCCGTGCAACTCGCTCGGAGTAGTCGGACCAGGTCCACTCGTCCCAGGAGCCGTCGCTGTTCCTCCACCTGAGCGCCACTCGATCGGCGCTTGCGGACACGCGTTCGTTGAACACCCGTGGAAGGGTTCGCCCCGCCGCGTCGGCCGCGATCTCCTCGGAGGTCACGGTGAAGCGTTCGGGGGATTCGGTGGGTAGGACGGACATGCGTGAGATCCTCCGGGAGGTGGTTCGGGTCTAGGTCAGCATTTCGATGACGGTGGCGTTGGCCAAGCCGCCGCCCTCGCACATCGTCTGGAGCCCGTAGCGGCCACCGGTGCGTTCGAGTTCGTGCACCATCGTGGTCATCAACCGGGCTCCGGAAGCCCCCAGCGGGTGGCCGAGAGCGATCGCACCGCCGTTGGGGTTGACCTTGTCCATGTCGGGGTGGTGTTCGCGGGCCCAGGCGAGGACCACCGAGGCGAAGGCCTCGTTGACCTCGAAATGATCGATGTCGGCCATCGTGAGACCGGCCTTCTCCAGGACCTTGGCGGTCGCCGGGATCGGGCCGGTTAGCATGGTCACCGGATCGACACCGGCCAGGGCGAAGCTGTGGAACCGAGCCCTGGGTGTGAGACCGAGCTCGGCGGCCCGACCAGAACTCATGATCAGGACCGCCGACGCCCCATCGGTGATCTGGCTGCTGTTGGCGGCGGTCACCTTGCCGTCTTCTTTGAAGGCCGGCTTGAGGCCGGCGATCTGCTCGATGTTCGACTGGCGGATCCCGCCGTCGGTCGTGACCGTTTCGCCGGTCACGGTGACGCCGCCGGTTTCCCGGTCCCGGATCTTCTCGGCCACCGGAATGATCTCCGCATCGAACCGACCCTCGTCGCGGGCTCGGGCGGCGAACTGCTGGGATCGGAGACCGTATTCGTCGAGCTCCCGGCGGGAGATGTCCCACTTGTCGGCGATCATCTCTGCGCCGATTCCCTGGGGCACCAGTCCGCCGTCTTCGGCGTACCGCTCGTTCATGGTCTCGGTGAAGGCAAAGCCCGTATCTTTGAGCATCTGTGTTGCGCCCAGCGGGACAAAGCTCATCACCTCGACGCCGGCGGCGATGACGATGTCGTAGGCTCCGGCCATCACGCCCTGCGCAGCGAAGTGGGCCGACTGCTGAGATGATCCGCACTGGCGGTCGATCGTCGTCGCCGGAACCGACTCTGGCCACCCGGCGCTCAGCACCGCATTCCGGCCGATGTTGAGGCCCTGAGCACCGACCTGCATCACGCAGCCCATGATCACGTCGTCGACCAGGGCGGGATCGAGGTCGTTCCGCTCGGCGAGCGCGTGCAGAACCTCGGCGGCCAGGTCGGCGGGATGCCAACCGGACAGCTGCCCAAAGCGTTTGCCCATGGGAGAACGTACGGCGTCAACGATCACGGCGTCCTGCATGCAGCAATCGTGGTCGGTGGCCACCGCCGAGGCAAACCCGCCCAACGGGTGTACCGGCGCTCGACATGATCACCGGCACCCGCCTCGAGATCCTGCCCCCTTGCACGACAAGCACCTGTGAGCTTCTGTGTGGAAAACGGCAGCCGCCAGGGAATTCTTCGGTGGAAAACTCGAGACTCATGGTTTTCCACCGATGTGGAAAACCCTGTGAGTTGTAACTCAACCGACATGCGTTCGTCACGCACTGGCAAAATTGCCCAACGGTCCGATCAGACTAATGGTCGACGACGGTGGATTCAACTCCGTCGGGTCTCATCCATTTTGACTATTCGCGCAGAGCGAGCCGCCGACGCCGACGGTCACGATGCTGGACTGGCGATCGCCCGGCAACGGTCGACGAACGTAGCGACCATCGCCTTGCCGCCGACGGTCAGCACCGACTCGGGATGGAACTGCACACCCTCGACATCGTGGGTCCGGTGCCGAAGGCCCATGATCACCCCATCGGCGGTGCGGGCGGTGATCTCCAACGTGCCGGGCAGATCGTCGGCCCGCACGATCAGCGAGTGGTACCGGGTCGTCTCGACCGGCGAGTCGAGGCCGGCGAACACCCCGCGTTGCCCGTGTTCGACGGCGCTGGTCTTGCCGTGCATGAGCTCGGGGGCCCCGACCACCGTCCCGCCGAAGGCCTCGCCGATGCACTGGTGTCCGAGGCACACACCCAGGACCGGAACGCGCCCGGCAAAGGCTTCGATCGCCGCAATACTCACGCCGGCGTCGGTTGGGCGGCCCGGACCCGGCGAGATGAGCACACCGTCGGGATCGAGCTCGAGCAACTCCACTGTGGTTTTCTCGTCGTTGCGGACGACCACCGGATCGGCGCCGAGTTCACCCAGATACTGGACCAGGACGTAGACGAACGAGTCATAGTTGTCGATCACCAGGATCCGCGACCTCACGGGGGAGACGGTACCGGCTCACGGGCCGCGAACCCGGCGGTCCGACTCGGCCCAGCCGACCGCACCCGACCGACTACACTGGGCAGGTGGCACGACCGGACCCATCCAAGAGTCGAGTGACACCCAAGGGCACCAAGCCGGCGGGCCAGGTCAGCGAACGTTCGATCAAGATCGACAATCGCGAGGTCGTCGAGCCCTCTCCCCTCTGGGTCCCGGCGCTGATGGGGGTCGGCCTGGTCGGCGGTGTGCTCATCATCTTGGTCAACTACCTTTTCGAGATCGACGCCCTCGGCACGCCCAGCAACTGGTACCTCTTGGGTGGTCTCGGGCTGATCTTGGTGGGCATCCTCGCCGCCACCCAGTACCGATAGCTAGAGAACGTCCTCGAGGTTCGTGGTGAGGGTCATGGGCTCACCACAGTGCCGCGGCGGCTCGGGAACCTGTTCGTTGGCCCGGGTGATCCTCAGCTCGGTGCCGCACACCTCGCACCGATAGGTGAGCTTCACCCGCCGCAGCTCCCCCGGCGGCGGAGCGTCGGGAATGGGCCTGGCGAAGGCGCCGATGATGCGGATGCCGGTGGCGAACAGTGCATAGGCGATGACGACGGCCACCACGGTCCGGATGATCCCGAACCCGGCCAGCATGAGCCCGACAGCGGCGACAGCACACACGACCCGAACGACTCTCCGGCGCCGGGCCTGCACCAGGGCGTCGTGGGCTGTCGTCCCGCCCGCCATGGCCGAGTCGTCGTCATCGATGAACTCGGGAAAATCGGTCGTCGGCTCGAAACCGCTCACCCGCCCAGTCTAGAACCACAGGCGCCGGCGGTGCTCCCGCCGTCGACCCGGGCCTATCCCTCCGGCGGTGGCTCCGGGGGCGGCGGGGCGAGCTCGACACCGACGCGGATCCGGACCGTCGAGCCGGTCACCAGCGCCGTGTTCTGAGGAGGATCTTGCGACAGCACGATGCCGGCCTCGGGGGACCCGTTCGGTACGTCCTGCAGCTCGACGAAGGGGGCAAACCCGGCCTGTTCGAGGGCGGCCTGCGCCGATGCCTGGTCGAGCCCGACGACGGGCGGCACGATCGCCTCGGGAGGACCGGTCGAGACCACGAGCAACACCACCCGGTCGATCGGAACCGGAGTTCCGGCTTCGGGATCGGTCCGGATGACAAGGCCCTCCTGGACGGTCTCGGACGCCTCCTGAACGATCGTCGGATTCGGCAATCCGGAACGACCGAGCTCGTTCGACGCCTCGAGTACGGTCAGTCCGGCGACGTCGGGCACGTCGACCTGGTCCGGCCCACTGGACACGATGAGAAGCACTTCGGCGCCACGATCCAGCTCCTGGTTGGGCGACGGATCGGTGCGGATGACGACGTTCTCGGGGATCTCGAGGTCGGGTTCGACCGTGAAGTCGACGACGAATCCTTCCTCGTTGAGGATCCGAGTGGCCTCTTCGAGCGTGAATCCGGCGACGTCGCGCAGGACCACCTGCTGCGCGTCCTGGGCGACGGTCAAGAACACGGTGCCCCCCTCTTCCAGCGGGCTTCCGGCCGGCGGCGACTGATCGATCACCGTGCCAGGAGCAACCCCGACGGGGGCTTCGGCCCGGGACGTCTCGAACAGCAGACCGGCGTCTGTGAGGAGACGTTCCGCCTCGGCCTCGGATCGGTTGGTCACCGACGGGACGCTCACGGTGGCGACGTCGTCGGCGCTGCCCGCGTCCCCGAAGTTCACGTAGATGTAGGCGGCGATGGCACCGACCCCGAGGATCATCAGTACCAGTGCCAGGAGGAACAGGCCGTTACGCCGGGGTGGTTCGATGTACTCGGCGGGCGGCGATGCGAACGCCGGGCCACCGGT
>JBFGLT010000181.1:0-5778 GCA_041576015.1 Acidimicrobiales bacterium | reverse complement strand
GTGACGTACCGGGGAACGCTGAAGGCGCCGCCGCCGAGATGGAGGGCGTCGAGCCGGCCCGGCGGCATGGCGTCGATCGCGTCGCCGATGACGTTGATGTAGCGGAACTCCAGGTGGGTGGGGTCGTCGAGGTCGACGGCGCCGTGGCGGAGCGTGTCGAGGACTAGGAATCGCAGCGAGTCGTCGCCGTCATCGACCGTGATCCGCCCACAGGCGTATGCGGACTCGAAATCGCAGGGATCGGCCGCAGCTGCGGCGAGGACGAGCACCGCGATCGCCCCGAGACCGGCCCCGGCCGATGGGAGCTGCCCGGCGCCACGGGTGAGTGCGTGAACGAGCCCCCAGACCACGAGGAGGCCGCCGAGGGCGATGATGACCGGACGGGTCGGTGCCGCCGAGACGAGCACGAAACCTGTGAAGAAGGTGCCGAACAGCGCACCCACCGTTCCCGCCGCCGACAGCCCTCCCACCACTTCCCCGGTCTCTCTCAGGTTCTGCAACAGGAGCTTGGCCACCATCGGGCTCACCGCGGTGAGGAGCATGGCAGGAGCGAAGAACCCGAAGAACGAGAGGGTCACGATCGCCGGAACGGCCCGGCCGACCCCGGGGCCGAGGAAGCCGACGATCGGGATCGAGAGCCAGCTCGCCACGCCACCGAGCATCAACGCCGGACCGATCAGGCGCTGGGGATCGTAACGGTCGGCGAGGCGGCCACCGACGGCCGCACCGAGGGCGATCCCGGCCAGGACGGTGCCGATGATCCCCGTGAAGGTCTCGAGCGACACCCCGACATAGGGGGCCATGAGTCGACCGGCGAGGATCTCCAGCACCAGTACGGCGCCCGAGGTGACGAAGACCAGCACCTGTGCGTAGCGCCGGGACATGCTCGTTGTCTTCACCACCGATACGTCGTTCCTCCGGATGAACTACCGCCCGACGACTGGCTGTGCCCACGTCATCGGTGCTGTCGGCTCCCGGTCACCGTACCGGCTCGGCGTCGGGACGACAGCAGCCGCTGGGCAGCCGCCGAGGCGGTTGGCGACCCTTTCGAGCCGGTTCGAAGAATTCTCGGGCAATCTTGTTTCAACGGTGGTCGACCGGGTACATCTCTCTCAGCAACCGAATCCCCCTGTTCGGTCGCCTCACAGCCGCACCATTGCGGCTCATCTGAACGGCCCGTCCTGGATGCGACCGCCCCCCTCCGCAGCATCCGGACGGGCCGTTTGTCATTGCCGGTCGTCCTGCTCGGCAGGCGGCTCAGGCCACGGTCGCTGCTGGTCGAGTCGGCGTCCGATCCAGAGCTCGATCTCGGCCAGCCACGCCATGGCCACATCCGGGTCCTGGAACAGCATGGTCTGCTGGGCAAGGTCCAGGTAGGCCTGGTCGTCCTCCGGGCACCGGGCCATCAGCTGGTGGGCCAGCTCACCGACCACGATCACATCGTAGGGCCTCGGGGCGAGCTCCTTGGGCAGGATCCATGGGGCGATGAGCAGGCTCGGCGACGGCGGGGCGTGAGCGAACGGGGGGAGCGGTTCGCCCACCGGGGACCAGCCGGTTCCATCGTGGCGCATGAGCCGGCCGACCGCCGTCATCGCCAACCTGTCCTGGACGTGGTCGGTCGGGGAGCAGCGAGATTCACCGTCCCAGTTTGGCTCGGGATCCGACCACCACGGCGGGTCGGATCCGTCGCCCTCGCGTCGCTGAGATGTTTACCGGCTCCGGCGGTCGCGCTACCGTGCGCTCCACCGGTTCGACGAAGGACGACCATGCAACCGACAACCCTGGCCTCGAGATCTCCGATCGATGTGATGAGCGCAGTGGGGTCGGCATGAGGGTCGGCTCGCCTCGTTGGTGGTTCGAGAATCGTGAGACTGGCGAGGTGACGATCGCCCAGTTCCCCAACTGGCCCCTGTTCGTCATCGCGTTCGGGTGGTTGGTGCGAGCTCTGGCCGGCAACGGGTCGACGGTGTACGACGTCGCCGGTGGCATCGTGACGGTCCTGTGGCTGTACTGGGGCGCCGGCGAGCTGCTGCGGGGCGTGAACCCCTGGCGCCGCCTGCTCGGTGCCGCCGTCATCGCCTGGCAGACGATCCGGTTGGCCACCTGACATGAGCGAACGCAGCGAGTCCAGCGCCGCCGCCGACCCCGTCGACGTCGTCGGCTCCGATCTCCTCCAGGCCGCCGTCAGTGCCCGAGACCGGGCCTATGCCCCCTATTCGGGGTTTCGCATGGGTGCGGCCGTCCGTACCCGCAGCGGATCGATCATCACGGGATCGCTCGTCGAGAACGTGTCACTCGGTCTGGCGATGTGCGCCGAGCGGGTGGCCCTGTTCGCCACCATCGCAGCAGGCGAGGAACCGGTGGCGCTCGTGTTGGCCTCGCCTCGAACCGACGGCTCCATCACGTTCCCCTGTGGCGCCTGCCTCCAGGTCGCCCTCGAGCTCGGCGACGCCGAACTGGTGGTCGCCGCCACGACTCCCGAGGGTGATGCCGACGTCGTCGTCCTCGGCGACCTGCTACCCAGGGGGCCGAAGAAGACCTGAGCGCCCGGTGATCAGTCGGCGATCCGGACGGCGACCGTCTGCTTGCGCTGGAGCCGGTACCGGTCGCTGCGCTCGTGAACCGGGCGGAGGACCAGCAGGGCCATGTCGTCCGTTGCGGCGCCGGCGAAGTGCTCCAGGGTGGCATCGACGATCTCCGACACGGACTTCGACCGGTGCTCGGATATGAAGGCTCCCAACTCGTCGATGCCCTTGTCGATGACCTGTCCGGGCCGCTCCACCACCCCGTCGGTGTAGAGGACGACGAGGTCACCCACTCCAGCCTCGAAGGACTGATCCGCTCCATCCCCGAACAGGCTGAGCGGTGCCCGGTGGCCGGAATCGACCGCCGTGACGTCGCCGTCGCCGTTCACGACCAGTGGTGGGGGATGGCCGGCCGATGCGAGCCCGATCCGCCTGCTCCCGTCGAGCATGAGCACCTGGGCGGTGGTCATGTCGGCGTCGGGGAGCTCGGCAGCGAACTCCTCCAGCATCGACAGGATCTCGGCCGGTGTCGAGCAGACTCTGGCGAAGGCGTTGGCTGCGGCACGAAGCTGGCCCATGACGCTGATCTGCTCGGCGCCATGTCCGACGACGTCGCCGATGACCGCCACCACCTTGTCGTCCGGGCGGTCGATCAGGTCGTACCAGTCGCCGCCGAGCTCGAAAGCATGGTTGTGGGCGACGTAGCCCGCAGCCGCTTGCGTACAGCCGATGGCGGGGAGGGAAGCCGGCAGCAGCAGCCGCTGGAGACGCAGCAGCTCGTTGCGTTCTGGGGTCGTGTCGTGGTCGGCCACCAGCCCTCACTCCCGGCGTCTCGACGATGATTCACCCCCAACCTATCGCCTTGTCGAACGTAGAGCCGACCGAGTGGCCCGGCCGCACGGCGACCGGTACCGGGGCGGTCAGGCTGGTGGCGACTCCAGGTTCGGCTCCGGTGCGGTCTCGCCGTCCTCGTAGGTCTTGGACAGCAGAGGACGGACGTTGTCCTCCTCGATCAGCAGCTCTGCGTTCTCGTCGACCCACGCCCGTTGCATGGCCAGGTAGCCGGCCCAGAGCGACGCCAGCGTGGTAAGAGCGAAAACCGTGCAGCCGGCAGCGAAGATGAAGAACGTTGCGCTCATGATGCGCTCCCGTCTTCGATCCGGCTCCGCTCTCCGACGAGCACGAGGGTGCCGAGCGAGTGGATGGCGGGAACCCAGAGGCCCACGAAGACCCCCTCTTCCCGTGAGCCTGCGAACCACAGCGACACCGAGAGCACCAGCGACGCGAACGCGGCCAGCAGGAACAGAGCCTTGATTCGGTGGAACGAGCTGATCGTGGGTCGTCTGCGGGTGGTGGGGTCATTCTTCGTCATCATTGGCGGACTCCTGTCTCGTGTATGGCCTCTACCTCCCCCATCTCGATCGATCCGAAACCCCGATGCGCCGGTCGAGGTCGAATCGGATTCTCGGTTTCATCCCGGTCCGGCGGGGGAATCCGTCGAACATGAACGATGTCATCAGGCGCGCTGCGTCCCCCCTCCATGATCCGCCAGCCGAGTTCGAAGGTCGGCCGTTCTTCGACGAGACGGTCACACTGCTCAGCTCGGTCCGAGATCACGACTTCGACACTGCCGGCCGCATTGGTCTCCGGATCATGAGGTTGCGCCTGACCCGTATCTCGTCGATCCTGGCCCGATGACTGCGACCGCCCGGCAATTCGCCAATCCGCTGGCCGATGGAGACCCTCCCTCAGTCGAGGTCCCGCCCGACACGCTGTCCGGCCTCCGGAAGCTGAATCTGGCCGCCGGCACCCTCCACCTCGTCTCGGCGGTCGTCATGACGATCATCGCCGCTGACTTCACCCTCCCGATAACCACCTTCAACCTCAACGGTCCACCGGGGACACCGGTCGAAGAGGGCGTGCTGTCGACGCTCGCCGATGTCCAGCTGGCTCCCCTGACCGCAGGGTTCCTCTATCTCTCTGCGTTCTTCCACTTCCTCATCTCGACCGTCGGCTACAACCGCTACGGCGACGAGCTCCGGCACGGCCGCAACCGGTTCCGCTGGGTGGAGTACTCGCTGTCCTCGACCCTGATGATCGTGGCCATCGCCCTCGTCAGCACGATCGGGGATCTCGCCGCCCTGATCGGCATCTCGTTCGCCAACATCTCGATGATCCTTTTCGGATGGGTCATGGAGATGGTCAACCGCAGGGGTGAGCGGACGTGGTGGTCGCCGTTCTGGTTCGGCTGTATCGCCGGTATCGGGCCGTGGCTGGCGATCGTCGGCTACATCTTCACCGGCGACGAGCGACCACCGGGCTTCGTCTACGGCATCATCGTCACGATCTTCCTGTTCTTCAACAGCTTCGCGCTCAACCAGTGGCTGCAGTACAAGGAGGTCGGTCGCTGGTCCGACTATCTGGTGGGGGAGCGGGTCTACATCTTCCTCAGCTTCGTGGCAAAGAGCGCACTGGCGTGGCAGATCTACGCCAACGTGCTGATTCCTGACTGAGTCGCAGCCGGGCACCGGGAAGGGCCATCGGTTGGCCCCACCTCGGTCACGGCGCTCGTCGTCGGTGCCGCCCCGCAGTCGCCCTCGCCATCTTCGCCCCGTCGTAGCCGATCCGCTGGACCGGCTCGACCTCGAGGATCACCCGGCGGGGTGAGTCGAGCATCGCCACGAGCGCCTCCCTGGCCTCCGGATCCTGCGCGAGGGCGGCGGCCAGGGCAGGGTAGAACCAGGCCTTCGTCCCGTCGTCGTCGTGGACCGTGCAGGTGCCCTTCCAGGTGACGGCCTTGTTCCGGGGCAGCGGCGAACCGGTGCTCGTGACCACCACACAGACCCTTGGATCCCGCCGGACGGCGCTGATCCTGGCCCGCTGCTCGGAGGCGGTGAGCCAGAACCGTCCCCCGTGCCAGACATACGACATGATGACCCCCACAGGCCAGCCCTCCCGGTTGGCCCAGATGAACGTGCACTCGTTGTGGGCCTCGAGCAGCGCCGCCTCGTCGGCCGGATCGAGATCGTATGCGGTGATGTCCTCGTAGTTCTGCTCGCTCATGGCTTGCTCCGCTCGGCCGACCCCCGCCCGCCCGTAGGTTAGTCGGGGCGCGGGAGCGGCGTTCCGGGAAGGCTGGCGGGCGTTGATGGGCGCCCAGAACGTCACGACGCGTCCGCGGGCGCGTGGCCCGGGATGGACGATCGGTGCTGGGTGCTGGGTGCTGGGTGCTGGGTGCTGGGTGCTGGGTGCT
>JBFGLT010000180.1:0-5781 GCA_041576015.1 Acidimicrobiales bacterium | reverse complement strand
GCTTGGTCACGATGGGTTCTCCAGGGTGAAGGCGTCGGGGGGATCGAGTTCGGGCTGCCAACCGGTGGCCGCCGTGACCGGTTCCAGGTCGACCAGATCGGTGAGGTCGCCGGGGAGCGACGGATAGAAGGCGGGCAACAGCTCGGAAACCCCGAGATCCCGATGGCGGTGCGCAGTGCCCGGTTGAAAACGGTGGTAGCCGGACAGGTCGGCGGCAACGCATGCCTCGATGAGCCGGGCCGCATCGTGGTAGCTCATCCCGGTGAACCCCTCGATGACGTCGTCGGGGGTCTCATCGCCCGACCGCACGCCGATACGTTGTTCGAACCGATGCAACATGGGGAACCGGATCGAGATTCCCGTCAAGGCACACCGCTCAGCGAAGTACCGGAGGATCCGCTCGCTCACCGCCTTGCTCAACGCGTACAGATTGGACGGGTCCGGGACGGCATCTCCGGTGAGCGGGTAGCGCGGCGGGGCGGGCTGGGTTCGCACCGTTCGATGGTCGATGCGGGAACCGATCAGCTGGACCGTGCTGGCGAACACGATCCGGCCAACGCCTCGTTCTGCGGCCGCTTGAAACACGTTGGTGTTCATCGAGACATTCTCATTGAACACGACTTGAGGCGGCCCGCCGCCGAGGCCCGGATGATTGCCGATCTGGACGACCGTGCCGACTCCGTCCATCAGCTCCCGCACCGCCTCGTGATCGAGCAAGTCGGCCTCGATGAACGGACACTGTGGCGCCGCTGGCCCGATCCGGTCGGTGGCCACCACCGAATAGCCGCAGTCGTGGAGCAGCCCGGCGGTCTGTGAGCCGAGCCGACCAGCGGCGCCCGTCACCAGAACCTGCCGATCCCGGTTGTCGTTCCCGGTCATCGGGGCCGCTCCACGTAGGCAACACAGACCGGTTCGGACAGCTGCCACCGTTGCTCGACCGGCACCGGCAACCCGCCCGTCTGGTCGAGATCGAACATGGCCAACGCATCGTCGTCCTGGTGGGCGACGAGCATCGTCTCGCCGGAGGGGTGCAACCCGAACCCACGCGGCGTGCGACCACCGGCGGCGGTCCACCCGAGGGATTCCAGCGATGGCGCTTCTGCATCGAGGGCGTAGGCGGCGATGCTGTCGTGGCCGCGATTGGAAACGTAGACCGACCGTCCGGAACCGTGTACGTGGAGATCGGCGGCGAGGGAAGGGCCGCTCCATTCCTGCGGCAGCGTCGAGACCGTGACCACCGGTGCAAGCGACCCGTCACAATGGTGGTAGGACAGCATCATCAGAGTGTTGTCGAGCTCTCCGACGGCGAACAGCAGCGGCTCGGTCGGATGGAACCGGAGATGGCGTGGTCCACAACCGGCCGGCATCACGAACTCGCTGAGGCGCTCGCCGGCGGCCGTCGACTGGACGATTCGATCAGCGCCGAGGTCGGCCGTGTAGAGCCAGCGGCCGGTTGGATCGACAACGACGCAGTGGGCGTGGGGACCCGTCTGCCGTGGCGTCGGTCCCGACCCTCGCAACCTCAGGATCCCGAGCAGATCGCCGAATCGCCCTTCGGAGCCGAGTTCGTACACCGCGACCGTCCCCGACGAGTAGTTGGCGACCTGCAGTCGGCGCCCGTCCGGCGTGACGCTCAGGTGGCAGGGATGATCCCCATGGCTGGGAACCTCGTCGGCCATGGTCAAGGCACCCTCGGCGGTGACTTCGAAGGAGGCAACCCGTCCGCCGCCGCTTGCCGATCCTGTCTCGCTCACCGCATAGAGCTTCTCCCCGCTCGGGTGAGGAGCGAGGAACGACGCTTGCGGGATGCCATCCACTACATCGATTGGATCGAGTGCGGCACCCCCCGGGGTTGTCCGGTAGGCATGGATGCCGACCGACGCCCGATTGGTGTAGCAGCCGACGTACACATAGATCGCGGGGGTGGTCATCGTGCGTGCCTCAAATCAGCCGCCCCGGGCATGGGAGCGCTCCCACACGGTAGGGATCCGCGACGTCGCCCGTCAACCGGGTGGCGGCTGACCACTTCGTGTTTCGGGTCCGACGGACAAGGGCCTACGGTGGGGCATGGTCGCCGACGTGCTCGCCGCCACCCTGGTCGCTCCCGGCCGGCTCGAATTACGGCGATATCCCTACCCGACCGCGCTCGAACCGGGAGCGGTTCTGCTCCGGATGCTGGCGTCTGGGATCTGCGGTACCGACAAGCACACTTATCGGGGGGAGACCGGTCAGTACGCCGGCACCGATCACGCATCGCAGACGCCGTTCCCCCTGATTCAAGGCCATGAGAACGTCGGTGAGGTGGTCGCCACCGGTCCAGGTGGGGCGGTCGCTTTCGACGGGTCGTCCCTGGCCGTTGGGGATCGTGTCGTCCCGGCTCCCAATCGGTCCTGTGGGACCTGCTACTACTGCCGACTCCACTTCCCGTACTACTTCTGCCGGTCGCTCGAGAACTATGGCAACTCGCTGACTAGCGACGAGGCGCCCCATCTGTTCGGCGGCTGGGCCGAGTACCTCTACATCCGGCCCGGTACGCCGGTCTTCAAGGTCCCATCCGGACTCCCCACCCGGGTGGCCGTGCTCACCGAGCTGTTCGCCGTCACCCACAGCCTCGACCTGGTCAGGAGGATGCCGAGACCGGGAGGATTTGTGCCCGGCGACTCCGTCGTTGTCGTCGGTGCCGGACCGGTCGGACTGGTCCACGCCGCCAAGGCGGCGCTGATGGGGGCATCGACGGTGGTCACCGTGGATCCCGACCATCGACGCATCGCCCTCACCGCCGAACTCGGCGCCACCGATCCGCTGGTGGGCGCGGCCGATGGCGACAGGGTGGCCGAACAGGTTCGCCGTTGCACCGAGGGCCGGGGAGCCGATGTCGTGGTCGACGCAACCGGCCACCCGGCCAGCTTCAGTCCGTCGCTCGGCCTTTTGAGGGACGGCGGCACGCTCATCGAGGTCGGCGCCTTCGTCGATCTCGGCCCGGTCCCCGTCAACCCGGCAGCGCTGCTCGGCCGCAATCTGACCATCGTCGGTGTGGCCGGTGAGGACGCCCGAGCCTACGACTCCACGCTGGCCATGCTGGTCGAACACCATCGCCGGGTGCCGTTCCATCGGGCGGTCACCCACGTGTTCCCGCTGGAGGCGGCCGAGCGGGCCATGGAAACCGCATTGCAGGCGGGAGACGCCATGAAAGTGGTCGTGGCACCGGATCCCGAAGCGCTCGGCACCCGCTAGACGAGAACTCCGCTCGCTCACGCCGGCGTCAGCTCGAACCCCTCGTACCCCCGAGCCGCCACCTCGTCGCATCGCCGCACGTACTGCGGGAACCCGAGGTACGGCATGAACACCCGAGGCTTTCCCGGCACGTTGGCGCCGCGGTACCACGAGTCACAGGCGATGAAGAGTGTCAGACCAGCCACCTCGTTCACGTGGTCCACCCACGCGTCCTCGGCCACCCGACTCGGCTCGAACGCCACCACGTCGTTGGCGCGCTGCCAGGCGATGCAATCGGCGATCCACTCCACGTGCTGTTCGATGGAGGGCACCATGTTGGTCAGCACCGACGGGCTCCCCGGCCCGGTGATCATAAACATGTTCGGGAATCCGGCCGTCGCCAGTCCGAGGTAGGCACGGGGCCCATCGGCCCACTTCTCGGCCAGCGTGAGGCTCTCGCGGCCCCGGATGTCGATACCCAGGAGCGCTCCTGTCATGGCGTCGAATCCGGTGGCCAGGACCAGCGCGTCGAGCGGGTACTCGGCGGCGGAGGTGCGAACACCACCGGCGGTGAGCTCCTGGATCGGCTCATGGCGAAGGTCGACCAGGGTGACGTTCGGGCGGTTGAAGGTTGCGTAGTAACCCGTGTCGACACAGAGACGCTTGCAACCGAGCACGGTGTCGGGAAGCAACCGCTCGGCGACGGCATCATCGGTGACCTCCTCGGTGATCTTGTGGCGGACGAAGTCCGCCGCCATCGCGTTCGCCTCCCGATGGAGCAAGAGATCCGAGAAGGCGCCGAGGAACGGCAGCCCGCCGTGCTGCCACCGCTCCTCGAAGATCCGTCGCCGTTCGGCAGGGTCGACGTCCCGGGCGCTCCGCCCGCTGGGTGGGAGTTGCGAGCCGAGCCCGAAGATCATCTGCCGGTTGCGCTCCCGGAACGCCCGGTACTCGCTCTTCAGCTCCCTGACCAGCTCCGGATCAAGGGGCCGGTTGTTGGCCGGCACCGAGTAGGTGGCCGTCCGCTGGAACACCGTCAGATGCGCAGCCTCCTCGGCGATCAGGGGAATCGATTGGACGGCCGATGACCCGGTGCCGATCACCCCGACCCGCCGGCCGTCGAAGTGGACTGGCTCGTGGGGCCACCGGCCCGTGTGGTGGACGGGTCCGCGAAATCGATCCCGTCCGGGCAGCTCCGGTGTGGTCGGGCACGAGAGGCAGCCGGTGGCGAAGATGCAATGGCGAGCGACGACCTGCCTCGCGGTGTCGGTGGCAAGCCGCCACCGGTGGCTTGGCTCGTCGTAGGTCGCCGACACGATCCTGGTGTCGAACTGGATGTCCCGCCGTAGGTCGAACCGGTCGGTGACGTGCTCGAGGTAGCGGAGGATCTCGGGCTGTGAGGCGTACCGTTCGGTCCATTCCCACTCCTGTTGGAGAGCCTCATCGAACTGGTAGGAGTACTCCAGGCTCTCGACATCGCACCGGGCTCCCGGATACCGGTTCCAATACCACGTTCCCCCGACCCCTGCCCCCGCCTCGAAGACCCGCACTCGCAACCCCATCGTGCGGAGCCGGTGGAGCATGTACAGCCCGGCGAACCCGGCACCGACCACCACGGCGTCGAAGCGATCAACGTTCGACGAATCGGGATCTCGAGGCGGTCGGGGCATGGGCGATCGGACACGATCGTAGTTGGCGGGGACTCGGCGACACCGTCTGGCCCGGCGGCAGACGCCGGCGGACTCGGCCATGATGAACGGAATGGAAACTCGACGCCCGGAGCTCGAAGTCGTCGTCGGGGACATCACCGAGCAGGACGTCGACGCCATCGTGAACGCTGCCAACTCCACCCTGCTGGGGGGCGGCGGCGTCGACGGGGCCATCCACCGTGCCGCCGGCCCCGAACTGCTCGAGCACTGCCGGGGACTCGGCGGGTGCCCGACCGGACAGGCGAAGATCACCCCCGGGTTCCGGCTCGCCGCCCGGTGGGTCATCCACACCGTCGGACCGGTGTGGCGGGGTGGGCAGGAGGGCGAAGCCGAGCTGCTCGCCTCGTGTTATCGGGAATCCTTGGCGCGCGCCGATGAGGTCGGCGCAGCGTCGGTCGCCTTTCCCGCGGTCTCGACGGGGGTGTACGGGTATCCCACCGACGCCGCTGCCCGCGTGGCCGTCGACACGGTCACGTCCACGCCGTCGTGGGTCGCAACCGTGCGTTTCGTCTGCTTCGATCGTGGGACGGCCAACACCTATGCGGCCATCCTCGATCAGCTCGGCTGAGAGCCGGAGCGTCCGGCCTCAGTGGATGGGCTGCGCCGCCTGATTGGACGCCATCGGAAGGCGGGAAACGATCGCCACAACGACAGCGCCCGCCACGAGCCCGATCACCGACGAGGCGGCGGTGTTGACCAGCCACCCCAGCAGCCCGCCTATTCCTCCGACATCGTTCACCGCGTCCTCGAGATCGTGGACGATGTCGTAGGGGCCCTCCCATCCGAGCTCCCGGGATCCGACGAGAAGGATGTGGCCACCAACCCACAGCATGGCGGCCGTGCCAACCGCCGACAGCGC
>JBFGLT010000179.1:0-5823 GCA_041576015.1 Acidimicrobiales bacterium | reverse complement strand
GTAGGCGAGGCCGACGGCGACCCCGATTGCCGCAATGGTCAGGTAGGTACCCCGCACCGACCAGCCGTAGCCGATGCTCACCTCCCGCCGGCGGGTGGTGACCCAGGTGAACAGCATCCCCCCGCCGGCCCACTGGAGCAGGAACGACGCGGTTGCGAGATCGATCACTCGGGCAGGCTAGTGGAGGCCGGGATCGCCCTCAGACTTCGACGACAGCCAGCCGGTGGCTCGAGTTGTTGAGCCGCACCGGTCCGTCGTCGGTCGCTAGCACGATGTCCTCGATGCGAGCGCCCCAGCGGCCGCTGATGTAGAACCCCGGCTCGACCGAGAAGGCGTTGCCGTGTTCGAGAGGCGTCGTGTTGCCGCCCACCAGGTACGGGTCCTCGTGCGCCTCCACGCCGATGCCGTGGCCGAGTCGGTGCGAGAAGTACTGCCCGAGACCGGCATTGTCGAGAACCGAGCGGGCCGCCGCGTCGACCTGTTCGGCCGGCGTGCCGACCCGAGCCGCCTGGAAGCCCGCCTCCTGAGCGGCGGCGAGGGTTGCATAGGCGCCGGCATACTCCGCAGGCGGTTCGCCGGTGAACACCATCCTGGTGGTGTCACTGCAATACCCGGGCCGGCCGTCGGGTTCGGCGGTGGTACCGCCGAAGTCGAAGAGCACCGGCTCACCTCGCTGGACGACCCGGGTCCCCGTGTCGTGATGGGGACTGGCCGAGTTGGGGCCCGATGCCACGATACAGAAGTTCACCCGGGCGTGACCGTTATCGACGATCCCCGCCCTGATGTCAGCGGCGATCGCCAGCTCGGTCCGCCCGACGAGAGGGATGTCGCCCGCTTGGAGGGCGGCTGCGACGGCATCGACGCCGGCTCCGGCGCGAGTGAGGGCCTCGACCTCACCGGCGTCCTTGGTGGCCCGGAGGGGCCCGACCACCGTCGCTGCAGTGGTCCAGCGGGCGTTCGGCAACTCGTGCTGGAGGGCGACCAGGAAGCGGCTCCAGGTGTGGTCGCCGATGGCGAGTCGGCCCGTGCCGGCTCCACCAACCGCCTCCCGAACCAGGGCCACCGGGTCGTCGGTCTCCCCCCAGGTGATGAGCTCGAGCAGACCTTCCAGGTCGTGCACGCGTTCGGCCTCGAACGCAGGGATCACGAGCTGCGCCGGACCGTCGGCTGCGAGGACCAGCATCGTGAGCCGTTCGAGGGCCATCGCCTCGAATCCGGCGAGCCACGGAAGGTCCGGCCCGACCGACAGGAGCAGGACATCGACCCCCTGATCGCGCATCGACTGGCGCGTCCGCTTCATGCGTTCGGTAAACACATGGGCGACAGTACCCGTTGGGCTTGAGTTCGGGTAGAACCCGCCGATGGTCTGAGTATGACGATCCCGGCCTCTGCCACCACATCGTCGCTCCCCGAGCTGACGGCCGCCACCGACCGGCTGCGCCAGCGGATCGACGTCTCCGCCCGGCGGCTACGGAGCCGCCTTCGGGTCATCGCCGAGGCCCACGACCTGCGGTCCGCCGACCTCAAACGCACCCACCGCGAGCTCCGCCGGATGCGTGACGACGGCACCGCCCCGAGTCCGTCGGAGTACTGGGAGATCACGGCCGAGCCGATGGCATCGCTTCTCGTCTCCACGTCCATCTCGGCAATCGACGACGAGCTGGACAACGTCGACGAGGCGATCGATCGCTTCACCGAATCGATCCGCATCATCAACCGAACCGGGGCCACGCAAGTGTCGGCCGCCCAGGTGCGGACCATCATCGAGGACGAGTTGGCCCGTCTGGAGGACTGTGCGGCCAGCACCGACGGCATCCACTCCCTCGCGCACAGGTGGTCGACGCAGCTCCGCCGGGCGGCTTGGCGCCGCCAGGCACCGCTCCTGCTGTTCCGCTCGACGGCCGAGGCGGACATCATCATCGGGCAGGCCCAGGTCGCCCTGGTGGACGAGACCCCGTGGGCTCACACCGATCGTCTGCTCTCGGCGTTCGAACTCGGTCACGCCGACATCAGGACACATCTGGCCGACCGCATCGCCGAACTCGGCTCCCTGTCGCCGGTCGCAATCCGTCCCCGGCTCCGGGTCGAGCCCTCGACGGTCTGATCAGGCGAACACCATCCGGCCGATCCATTCGGCCACCAGGGCCGGCTTCTCCTGACCCTCGATCTCCACGGTTATGGCGCGGGTCTGATCCACCGCATTCCCCTTGACGGTGACGTCGACCGTGGTCGCCGTCGCCCGGATGCGTGCCGAACTCGGCACCGGAGCGACGAATCTGACCTTGTTCAGGCCATAGTTCACGCCCATCAGCAGTCCGGTCAGATCGGGGAGGTTCTCGGCGATGCTCTCGCTCAGGTGGACCAGCATCGAGAGGGTGAGGAACCCGTGGGCGATCGTCCCTCCGAAGGGCGTCTGGGCAGCCCGTTCCGGGTCGACGTGGATGAACTGGTGGTCGAGCGTGGCATCGGCAAAGGCATCGATGCGCTCCTGGGTCATCTGAAACCAGTCGCCGGCGACGGGTTCTTGTCCGATCCGCTCCCGGAGTGCGGCGGCCACCCGTTCTGCATTCTCGCTCATTGTGTGTCTCCTCCTGGTTGGAACCCGACCCTCGGGCGACTCACACCGTAGGGTTTCGGCGGCCACCGGACCTAGCAGTCGAGCCCAGAAATCCGCTGGCCGGCCGGCGGCGTTGCGATTCGGGTGCGGCGCTACCCTCGGTTCGTGAACCCGGTCGCTCTGCTCCTGGTGGTCGTCGGGTACGGACTGGCGATCCCGATCGCCACCCAGCTCCCCAAGGTCGTCCGCACCGGCAACCGCCTGGCTCTCACCGGGCACCAGATCGGAGTGTCGGTGGCTGCCATAGGCTGGCTGATCGGTCGGCGGACCCCGCTGCTCTGGATACACCTGCTGTGGTTGCTCGCCGCTGCCATCTGGTTCAACTGGCGCAATCCTCGCAGCTGATACGTCACGTTGAGCGGCGCGCCCCGAGGACACCGGCGGCAGCCGACCCGGCGTGGTGACTCGATCTCGTGAGCGGGCTGGCCTCGACGCGCGGGATTCCCAACTCGTCCTCCCCGAACCGCTTGAGTTCCTCGAACTCCTCGGGGGTCCACCATCGCTGAATGGGCAGATGGTGCGTCGTCGGTCGGAGGTACTGGCCGACGGTGACGATGGCCACGCCGATCGACGCCAGATCGGCGAGGGTCTGGCGGACCTCGGCGATCGATTCGCCCATCCCGACGATCATGCCGCTCTTGGTGACCGCTCCAGCTCTTCCGGCTCGAGCGAGCAGGGCCAGACTGCGCCCATATGACGCCGAGGGTCGGACCGCCCGCTGCAGACGAAGGACGGTCTCGATGTTGTGGTTGACGATGTCGGGTCGGGCGTCGAGCACCGTTGTGAGAGCGGCCGCAGAACCCTGGAGGTCCGAGATCAACACCTCGATACCGGTGCCGGCACTGGTGTCGCGGATCGCCCGCACGGTCTCGGCGACGATCCCGGCACCCCCGTCGGGGAGATCGTCGCGGGCGACCATCGTCAGCACGGCGAACTCCAGACCGAGATCGGCGACGGCCGCTGCGATCCGTTCCGGCTCGTTCCGGTCGACTGTCTCGGGCTTGCGGGTGTCGACCAGGCAGAAGCCGCACGCTCTCGTGCAGCGCTCGCCGAGCAGCATGAACGTGGCCGTGCCCTCGTTCCAGCATTCGAAGATGTTGGGGCACCCGGCTTCCTCGCAGACCGTCACCAGGTCGAGGGACCGGCTCAGCTTCTTGAGGCGGGTGAACTCGGGGCCGGTCCGGAGCTTCACCCGCATCCAATCCGGCTTGGGCGCCGAAGCGGTCAGACCGCCGCTCACGCCCGCCGCCGCCAGACGTCGCTGCAGACGCACCGGGACGCCAGATCGCTCGGAGACGCCGCGGCGCTCTGGGCGGACGTCCTCGCCCGGGCCGGCGCCTCTGCTGAACAGGCTCAGATCGGTGTCGCCGGCCCGACCTTCGGTGGCGCTGGCCCATTCGAGGGGCAGGTCGAATGATTCGGCGGCACGGCGGGCGAGCACCCGGGCAACGTGGGACTCCGACGCCGCCACGCCCTCGGCGGCCATCGAGGTGACACCGTGCTCGCCGATGCCACAGGGCACGATGTGATCGAACCACTTGAGGTCGGTGTTGACGTTCACGGCGAACCCGTGCATGGATCTTCCCCGGCTCAAGCGCACGCCGATTGCGGCCACCTTGCGGGCCCGCTCCGATCCCGGTTCCACCCACACCCCCGGATACCCGGGAAACCGATCCGCGTCGAGACCGAGTTCGCGCAGCGAGTCGATGATGATCTGTTCGATCCCGGTGACGTAGGCGACGGTGTCGGCCATGCCGCCACCTCGTTTCCCGGGCACGGTCAGGATCGGGTAGCCGACCACCTGCCCGGGTCCGTGGAAGGTGACATCGCCGCCGCGATCGACCGTGTAGTCCTCGGCGCCGACGGTTTCGGGATCGACGAGCAGGTTGGCGGGGTCGGTCCGGACGCCGCGGGTGAACACCGGCGGGTGTTCGACCAGCAGCAGGTGGTCGGAGCTACCGGCGAACAGGCGCTGCTGGAGGTCCCACGATTCGGCATAGGACACCGTCCCCAGCCACCGGGCTCTCAAGGCGCGTTCGCTCGGCATGAAACCAGGCTACCGACCCCCTGATGGGCTCCGGGAACCGCAGCCGGGCCCCTTAGGCCAGTTCGTCGGCCCAATCCCGCGTTTCGATGATCTCCTTCACCCGGGCCAGGAAGGCCGCCGCATAGGCTCCGTCGATCGCTCGGTGGTCCCACGCCATCGCCAGCACCCCGACGCTGTGGATCACGATCGATTCGTTGCCGAAGCTGTCCTCGGTCACGACGGGCTTGCGTTTGACCGCATCGGTGGACAGGATCGCCACCTGGGGCTGGTTGATGATCGGGAACTGCATCATCGTGCCGTAGCTCCCGGCGTTGGTCAACGTGAAGGTGCCGCCGACCAGATCGTCAGGCGAGAGCTTCTTGGAGCGGGCCCGGCGAGCGAGGTCGTTGATCTCCCTCGCGATGGCGCGCATTCGCTTGCCGTCGGCACCGCCGACCACCGGGGCCAACAGTCCCTGGAAGTCGAGATCGACGGCGATGCCGAGGTTGACCTCGCCGTGGACGACCAGTTCGCGATCGCCGACCGACGCATTGAGATGCGGGTACTCCCTCAGGGCATCGATGACCGCTCGGGAGATGAACGGCAGGTAGGTGAGGCTGAATCCTTCGTCGCTCTTGAAGGCTGCTCCGCTGGCCTTGCGCACGGTCTCGACGTTTTCGTAGTCGACCTCGATGGCGGTCAGCGTGTGGGGGGCGACCGCCTTGCTCATGATCATGTGCTCGCCGGTCCGGAGCCGGATGTTGGACATCGGCACGACCGTGTCCCGCTGGCCGGCCTCGACCACCGGTGCCTCGACGGTGCGTGCCACCGGTGCGGCCGCCCGGGCCGGCCGGGCCGGCGCCGGTGGTGGTGGCGGCGGTGCAGTCGGCTGGGCCGCCGCCGAGGCGGTCGACGGTGCGGCCGTCGCCTCGCCGCCCGGCTCCAGGTCGTGGGCCTCGATGTACCGCTGGACGTCGTCACGGCTGATCCGACCGCCGAGGCCCGAGCCGGTGATCTGATCGGCGTCGATCCCGTAGCTGTTGATCAGACGCCGCACGACCGGAGACAGGACCTTGCCGGCGGTGCCGGCTCCGGTCGCTACACCGCTGGCCTGCTGCGGCTGCGGCTGCTGCGGTGGCGGCGGAGCGGTCGACGGCTGCGGTGGTGGCGGAGCGGTCGG
>JBFGLT010000178.1:0-5902 GCA_041576015.1 Acidimicrobiales bacterium | reverse complement strand
GTCCAGCGGACCCGAGCGACGTCGAGCCGGAACCAACTGAAGTCCAGCGACTCCACCTGCTCGGTCAGGGTTGGATGCATCGCCACAAATCGGGGCTGGAGCTCCAGCTGCTGAAGGCCGGGAACGGGTTCGAGCAGGCCCTGTAAGAGCAGCCGCTCGGCGATGCTCATCGCAGCGCGGGCATCCCGTCGCGCTCGAATCGTGTGAGTGGTCAGGTTGGACAGCACCGTCACGGGGCGACCGGAGCCGTCGTCGATGATCGGCACCGGCGCCACGACGGGGCGGCCGTCGGCGTCGACGGTTGCGAGGCTGGCCGTCGGCGCATACGCAACGGCCGTTCGAGCCAGTTCGGCGAGCGTGGGTTGCAGCATTCTCAGGTGCTATCGACCCCGGCACCGGTCCGCTGTAGTGAGTAGAGTCGATCCGTGCACCTCGCCGACAACCCTCCAGGCTCTCGATGCTGACCAACCTCCGCGCGTGCGTCGAAACCATCGGGGCGGACACCCACCCGGAGAGCGCATGAGCCGAACGCCGAGCTTTCAGCTCGACCCGGCCGCCGGGGGCCGCCTGGCCCAACTGAGCGTCGGCGGCCACGACCTTCTCTTCTCACCGCCGGATCCGACCTTGAAACCGACGTCGTGGGGCGCCTATCCGATGGTTCCCTTTGCCGGGCGGATCGACCGGGGCCGGTTCGCCTTCGGAGGGTCTGACCACGACGTGCCGATCAACCACGGCGAGCATGCCATCCACGGCACCACCCTCGGGCAGGCTTGGACCGAGATCGCTCCCGGCCACCTGACCGTCGACCTCGACCACCCCTGGCCCTTCGCCGGAACCGCCTCGCACCGGGTCCACCTCGAACAGGACAGCGAGTCGGCGGGTCGCCTGGTGCTCGAACTCAGTGTCCTGGCCGGAGGGCAGGCGATGCCGGTGATGGTCGGCTGGCACCCCTGGTTTCGCCGGCGACTGACGCCGGCCGGTCCGGCCGCAGAACTCGAGTTCGTCGACTTCGAGTCCATGGAGATGTATGTGCTCGACGACCGCTCGATCCCGACCGGCCGGCTCGAATCACCGCCACCGTCGGGTCCCTGGGACCATCCATTCCGCTCGATCACCCAGCCGATCACCCTTCGGTGGGCTGGCCAGGTCAGCCTGGCGCTGCGCTCGGACTGTGACCACTGGGTCATCTTCGACCAGACGAGCCATGCGCTCTGCGTAGAGCCACAGAGCGGACCTCCCGACGTCTTCAACCCCGACCGATTCGATCTCGAACCCGACGTTCTCGAACCCGGTGAGCAGTTCACACGCACCTTCACCATCGAATGGAGCCTGCCATGACCACCCCGTTCTTCACCGAAGTGAGCGAACCGGTTCGCTACGCCGGACCAGACAGCGCCGATCCGATCAGTTTCCGGTTCTACGACGCCGACCGGCTCGTCGCCGGCCGGACGATGGCCGACCACCTTCGCTTCGCTGTGTGCTACTGGCACAGCTTCAACTGGAACGGCTTCGACATCTTCGGTGCGGGCACGTTCGATCGCCCGTGGCTCGACGGAGACGATCCAATGGGCGCGGCTCGGGCAAAGCAGGATGCCGCTTTCGAGTTCTTCGCCAAGCTGGGAGCCGGCTTCTATTGCTTTCACGACGTCGACATGTCCCCGGAAGCCGATGACTTCCGAACGACACGTTCACGACTCGACGAGCTCACCGACCGGGCCGGGCAACTCCAGGAGGACACCGGCGTGAGGTTGCTGTGGGGCACGGCCAACCTGTTCAGCCATCCCCGCTACGCCGCCGGCGCGGCAACCAATCCGGATCCCGAGGTCTTCGCTCGCGCTGCGGCGCAGGTTTGCAACATCCTCGAGGCGACCCACAAGCTCGGCGGAGCAAACTACGTCCTGTGGGGCGGCCGGGAGGGATATGAGACCCTGCTCAACACGGACCTGGCCCGCGAGGCGCAGCAGCTGGCGCGGTTTCTCCACCTGGTCGTCGAACACAAACACCGGATCGGGTTTCGCGGAACCCTGTTGATCGAACCAAAGCCGTTCGAGCCCACCAAGCATCAGTACGACTACGACTCGGCCGCCGTGCATGCATTCCTTCAGAAGTACGGTCTCGCCGAGGAGATCAAGCTGAACATCGAGGTGAACCATGCCACGCTGGCCGGCCACGACTTCCACCACGAGGTGGCCTACGCCGTCGCCAACGACATCTTCGGATCGGTGGACGCCAACGCCGGCGACGACCGTCTGGGATGGGATGTCGACCGCTTCCCCGTGTCGGTCGAACAGATGACCCTCGGGATGTACGAGATCCTGCGCGGCGGAGGATTCACGACCGGCGGGCTGAACTTCGACGCCAAGCTCCGACGCCAGAGCATCGATCGGACCGACTTGTTTCACGCCCACATCGGCGGCATGGACACGATGGCCCAGGCGCTGCTGGCCGCCGCCTCGCTCCGCGAAACGGGTGAGCTCGAGCAGTTCCGAACCACCCGGTATCAGGGATGGGACAGCGCCTTCGGCAAGGACATGCTGGCCGGCAACCGTTCGCTGCCGGACCTTCGAGAACGGGCACTGAACGAACCCGACCCCCAACCGGTGTCCGGTGCCCAGGAACGGCTCGAGAACATCGTCGCCCGGCACGTGGCCAACGCACGCTAGCGAGCAGACCGTGGTACTCGTCATCGGGATCGACTCGTCCACCCAATCCACCAAGGTCGAGGTGGTCGATGTCGGTGACGGCACGCTGGTGGCGTCGGCCCGGTCACCCCATCCGGCGACCACACCACCGGCCAGCGAACAGTGGCCGACCGACTGGTGGCGGGCATTGCTCGACTGCCTGGCGGAGGTGGACCACCACCTACCCAGCGTCGAAGCGGTGGCCGTCGCCGGGCAGCAGCACGGCCTGGTGACCCTCGACGAGTCCGATCAGCCCGTCCGCCCGGCAAAACTTTGGAACGACACCACGTCGGCGCCTCAGAGTGCCCGACTCGTCGCCACCGTCGGCGGCGAGGGGTGGGCGCAATGGGTCGGCTCGGTGCCCGGTCCCTCGTTCACCATCACGAAGCTCGCCTGGATGGCCGAGCAGGAACCCGACTCCCTCACCCGCACGGTTCGCATCGGACTCCCCCACGACTACCTCAACTATCAGCTGACCCATCGATGGGTCACCGATCGCGGGGAGGCGTCGGGTACCGGCTACTGGTCACCCGAATCGGGAAGCTACGTCGACGAAGCGCTCCGGGCGGCAGGCGTCGATCCGGCAGCGTTCGTGCTCCCACGCATCGCCAACCCGTTCGAGTCGATCGGATCGGTCAGCCACCCCGACGCCCTGCAACTGGGGTTGAGCCCGGACGCGCTCGTTGCGCCCGGCACCGGCGACAACATGGCAGCGGCCCTTGGTCTCGGGGTCGGTCCCGGTGATCTGGTGATGTCCCTGGGTACCTCGGGCACCGCCTATGCGGTGAGCAACGATCCGACCTCCGACCCCACCGGGCTCGTGTCCGGGTTCGCAGACGCAGCCGGTCGCTTTCTCCCACTGATCTGCACATTGAACGCAACCAAGGTCACCGAAGCGGTTCGCAGCCTTCTCGGCATCGATTACGACGAGTTCGACGCGCTGGCGCTCTCTGCGCCGCAGGGAGCGGCAGGCCTGACCCTCGTTCCGTACTTCGACGGAGAGCGCACGCCGAACCGTCCCGACGCCACCGGGGCGCTCACCGGCATCCGCACCGATGTCACACGACCACAGGTGGCCCGGGCGGCCGTCGAGGGCGTTGTCTGCGGTCTGTTGGACGGCGTCGATGCCCTCTTGGACTGCGGGGTGCGCGTCCATGGGCGGCGGTTCTTCATCGGCGGCGGCGCCCGTTCTGCCGCGTTCCGAGCCTGTCTCGCCGCGCTGTCCGAGCACGAACTCGTCATCCCGTCGGCGGGGGAGACCGTCGCCCGGGGGGCAGCCGTGCAGGCGGCTTGCGTCTTGACGGGTGAACAGCCGGCCACCGTCGCCGAGCGGTGGGGTCTCGGACAGGGCTACACCGTCGAGGTTCCCGAGCCCGTCGGTGAGCCGGTGGCCGAGGTCCGCGCCCGATACCGGAACGAGGCGGCCACTCGATGACCGAGCGCGCATCGAACCGCCGCCTCGCGTCGGCCGCCCGACTGCTGTCGGACCGGGCCGAGGCACCGCTGGTTGTGGCCCGGCTGGCCGACGGCGATCTGGCCGACATCGCAGCGCTGGTGCATCAGATCCAGAGGGAGCGGGCGGTGACCAGCGGGGATTGCGACGAGATCATCGCCGAAGCATTCGACACCGCCTTTGCCGCCAACGGCCTCGGGGTCGATCCCTACGTGGTTGGCAACTTCGTGGTTTGTCCCGGGGCGGTAAGCTGGTCGTCGAAGACCAGCCATGTGTGTCGATTCGTCTCGATCAACGACAACTGGGTGTGGGACGCGACCGAACTCATTCTCGAGGAGAAGCGCAGCACTCCGGGGACGCGGACAGGGTTCCGGGCGGTTGCGCTCGTCCCGGCCATCACCGGCATGGCGCTCGACGTGGTCTCGGGGCGTGCTCGGTCAGGCCGTCACACCGTCAGCCGGGTCGTGTCCTACCGGCTGGAACCCAGCGGTCTGACCGAGGTGAGCCAGCGGGCGGTGGCGCAACCGGGATGCAATGACGCCACCGCGACGCGTGGCATCGGGCTTCAGCCGATCGCACCCTGAGGTTGTCCGCCGAACCCGATCCCGAAGTAGAACACTGCCAGGAGCACCAACAGGGCCAGCAGCGTCAAGGCCAGCCACTGCTGATTCGGAGTCAGAAATCCATTGCGCTTTGCCGAATCCTGTCTGGCCATCGTGTTCCTCTCCGCTCGTGTCCGACATGGACAGGCTGCCCGTGGAAGTGCTCGGTCCCTATACTGACAGGTCCGGCGAGCCAAGTGGTTTCTCGTTCGCCTCGCCCGGCTCGCCGAACCCACCATCTTCGATCACCCGAGGTTGCGCCAGCATGCCCGCCAACTCGCTGAACCGCTTCCGTTCGCTCATCGCCGGTGGGCCGCCCATCCTCGCCGACGGTGCCATGGGCACGACGCTCTTCGCCGCCGGTCTCGATTCGGGCGAGGCGCCCGAGCGATGGAACCTCGATCATCCCGATCGGATCCTGACCGTGCACCGGGCCTACATCGACGCCGGATCCGACCTCGTTCTCACCAACACCTTCGGTGCGAACTCGTTCCGGCTCGAGCTCCACGGCCTGCAGGATCGGGTCATCGAGATCAACCGCCGGGCGGGTGAGCTGGCTCGGTCTGCAGCCGACGATGCCCGACGGCCGGTCGCCGTGGCCGGTTCGATGGGACCGACCGGTGAGCTGCTCGAACCGATGGGCTCGATGGGCCCGGCCGCCTGCACCGCCTCCTTCGCCGAGCAGGCCGCCGGTTTGATCGACGGCGGCGTCGATGTCCTGTGGCTGGAGACGATGAGCGATCTGGGAGAAGTCGACGCTGCGATCGCTGGGATCCGCCAGGTCACCGCTGCCCCCATCGCCGTTTGCATGAGCTTCGACACAGCCGGGCGAACGATGATGGGGGTCGGGGCAGAGACGATGGCGCGCCACCTCGCCGACCGTGGCGTGGAGGCCCTCGGCGCCAACTGCGGCAACAACCTCGCCGACACCGAGGCTGCGGTGCGGTCGATCGTCGCCGCCGGCGTCGGCGTACCCGTCATCAGCAAGGCAAACGCCGGCATCCCGCAGTGGCAGGACGGCGCCCTCGTGTACTCGGGGACTCCCGAAGTGATGGGCGCACACGCCCACCGGGCCGCAGCGGCCGGGGCGGCGATCATCGGCGGCTGCTGTGGGTCGAGCGCCGAGCACATCGAGTTCATGCGTGGAGTCCTCGACGGCACCACGC
>JBFGLT010000177.1:0-5916 GCA_041576015.1 Acidimicrobiales bacterium | reverse complement strand
TGCTCCCGACGTTTCGCTTCCGCCACCGGCTCGAGCGTGGCATCGAGGCGGCTGTGGAAGAGGCCGCCGAATCGGGTGGCCTCAGTGCTGGCGGTCTTGGTGAAGACGATGGTGCCGGGGCCGTCGTCGCTGCGTGGTGCACCGCCGTTGTGATGGATCGAGACGAACAGCGCGGGGTCGATGGATTTGGCGAGGAGACCCCTGGACCCGGTCGTCATGTTGTGATCCGTCGCCCGGGTCAGTACGACGGTCGCCCCGAGTGCTTCCAGTCTCGACGCGGCCTCGGTGGTCACGGCCAGGTTCAGGTCCTTTTCCGTCGTGCCTCCCGGTCCGACAGCGCCGACTTCGGTGCCCCCGTGCCCGGCGTCGAGCACGACATGGGCCCGCCCAATCGGCCTGACTGCGGAGCGGGCGACATACCGCACGTTCTCACACGCCGTCAGCACCGTGAAACTGTCGCTCTGCTCACCGAGCACCGGTAGCACGATGCCGGTCGGGGTCACGACAGCTCGTGCGACTGGTGCCTCGGGAAGTACCACGAATGGTTCGCCCGGCGAACCCAGCGAGATCGGAGGGGGTGCCGTCGTCGTGGTCGACGGCTCCGGCGCGGTCGAGGTGGTGATCGACGTATCGCCTGCGCTGTCGTCGAAGGCCAACTCGTCAGGTTGGACGTTGGACTGTTCGACGAGTCCGCGGGCGTCGGTACAGCCAGAGGCCAATACGGCGATGATCGCTGCGGTAGCTGGAAGCAGGCGGTTGGTGGCGGCTCTGGACACCCAGAACCGGTCGGCCGCCACCTTTCATGCATGAGGCGTTCGATCCGGGTCATTCGGCCCGGTGGTGGCGAGCGACCTCAGTCGGCGAGCTGGCTCGACAAACGCCGGGCCGCGTCGCGGACCAGGTGGCCGAATTCGTCGATGCGGTCGTCAGGTGGGAAGCGGTAGGCGGGGCCGTGAACATGGAGCGCGGCGACTATCTTGCCCGAGTGGTCGGTCACCCCGGCGGCCACCGAGTTGATACTCTCGTCGAACTCGGCGAAGACCCACACGTAGCCCTGCTGGCGTATCTCGTCGAGCCTCGCCCGCAGCTTGTCGGGGTCGGTGACGCTGGCGTCGGTGGTTCGTTCGAGCGGCTTGCGGAGCAGGGGCGACAGGTAGCTCTCGGGCTTGTCGGCCAACATCACGAGACCGGACGGCACCAGATGGGGGGCCAGTCGCTCACCGGTCCAACTCCGGACCTGGACCTCCTCGGTCGATTCGTAGTGGTCGAGGTACAAGACCTCGCCTCGATCGAGAATGGAGAGTCCCGATGTCTCACCGGTGATCTCGGTCAGGTCCCAGAGGTGGGGACGGGCGGCCGCGATGAGATTCCGTCCGGGCGCGGACGCTCCGGCGAGATCGCCGAGTGATCGGCCGAGCCGGTATTCGCCGCCGGTCTCGTCCTGCTCGACCGCGAGTTCCCGCTCCAGTGCGTTGAGGATGCGGGCCACCGTGCTCTTGGGCAGACCCGTGCGTTCGGAGAGATCGGTGATGCCCGCCGGCCCGGCGGCCAATGCCCGCAGTAGTACGAATGCTCGTTCTATTGATTGCACAGGCGGAACGGTCCTTGTCGATGGGCGGGGTTTGGGCGGCAGTCTGCCGTGGGGTCCCCTTCGGGTTCCGAACTGCGGTGTTCGGGCACCGCACGATGCGTATCGGACGGTGAGGTTCGACCTGGAGAATCACAGGTTACGCAGAGTCATCGTAGTGGCTGGCGATGCCAGGTGGTCATTCGATGAGCCGCCGCTCGACCTCGATGGCCCCCTCGCCGCCGTCGTCGAGCTCAGAAGCCCACTGAGCAGTGCGGGGTCGGCGACGATCCGAACAAGGCGTCGGCCCGCTGGAGGACGTCGTCCGAAGCGGCTTCGAGGCGACCCCCGGATGCCAGAATCGACGCCGAGATCCCGCCGAGAAGCAGCGGACCGACGCCGGACTCCGACACGACCAGATCGGCCCGCTTCCGCCGTCGGGTGGTCGACACGCCGTCGGTGGTGATGCGCAGCTTGTCGCCGTCGGGCAGCGCGACGACCAATGCATCGTCGGTCCGGTACGACCGGGCGCCGAACGCCGCCTTCGCGTCGAGCACCTTGAGCCACAGGTGATCGCCGATGTGCGTGGTCTTGACGGCCCGCGGATTGGTGAGGAAGTAGGGGAGCGGGTCGTCGGGGCCGACGGCCGTGCGGCTCGTGATCTTACCCGCCAGGTCGGTCGACAGAATCAAGGTCCACAGGGCCCGGCGGGCCTCATCGGTCAGCCCGCACAGCATCCAGAGCCGCAGGCCGTGGCGGGGATCGCCGTCGTTCCAGTCCTGGTTGACCTGCCAGATGGCGAAGCCGTCGGGGTGGAGGGCGCAGACGACCCGTGCCGTCGCACTCGGGGATTTCAGGTTCTCCCGGGCCAGGAACTCCGGCATCGACACCTGGCCGACGGCGGTTCGACGGTAGCGGTCGAAAATGCTACAGATCTCGGCATAGTGCTCGGTGTGATCGACGAAGCGGATGGGCGAGGTGTCGGCCCGGAACCGCTCGGTCATCTCCACCCGGCGCCGGTCGATGGAGACGGCTCGCACGACGGTCGCCACGCCGTAGCCGAACCGTTCGTAGATCCCACCCTCGCTGGCGGTGAGGCCGATGACCGGTTCGCTGTGGGCCCGGGCGTCCTCGTCGAGCCAGGCCATCATGCGGGCGGCGATACCCCGGCGCCGGTGGGTGGTTGCCACGCTCACCCAGGTCACCCCGGCCATCGGCACCACCGAGGGACCGGGCAGGGTGACCTCGAGGCTGAAGTTGCCGGCTGCGCCGACCATCGGATCGCCTGTCTGCGCCGTATCCCGCGCCACGACAAAGCGGGCAAGGTCGAAGGAATCGCGGATCCGTTCGATTGTGTCGGCGTCGAAGCGAAACCCGAAGTTCCGGCTGTCGAGTTCGCACAGTTCATCGACATCGTCACGGGTCGCGATTGTGTACGTAAGGCCCACCGGCCCAAAACTACCGGGCGCCGTCGAGGCCTGCCGATGATTTGGCCGTCCCGAGCCCGTTCCGTCCGGGGAGGGGGAGCTCAGCGCTCGGCGATGACGGCGTCGGCGACAGTGTCGACGGCGACATCGACTGCCACCCGTTTCCCGTCGCCGTTGGCTCGCGCGGTCAACTCCACCTCCCCGTCGGCCAGCGACCGTGGACCGACCGTCAACCGATAGGGGATACCGATGAGCTCGGCGTCGGCGAACTTGACGCCGGCTCGGGCGTCGCGATCGTCGAGCAGCACGTCGATCCCGCGGTCGAGGAGACCCTGGTAGAGCTCCTCGGCGGCGGCCATGGTTGGCTCGTCGAGCTTGAGCACGGTGACGACGGCCTCGAACGGGGCGACCGACACTGGCCACTTGAGCCCCTGCTCGTCGTGGTAGGTCTCGGCGACGGTCGCCATGTTGCGGCCGATCCCGATGCCGTAGCTTCCCATCACCAGCGGGCGCTGTTTCCCGTCGGCGTCGGACACCTGCACGCCGAAGGTCTCCGAGAAACCGGTGCCGAGTTTGAAGATGTGCCCGACCTCGACGCACCGGATCATCTCCAGGCCGGTCCCGCAGTTCACGCAGGGCTCGCCGGCCGCCGCCTCCCGCAGGTCGGCCCACTGGGTGACGTCGATATCGCGTTCGATGTCGACGCCTCGATAGTGCCAGTCGTCCTCATTGGCACCGGTGGTCATGTCGGTCCGACCCCGCAGCGCCTCGTCGGCGACGATTCGCAGGTCGGTCACCCCGACCGCCCCGAGGCTGCCCGGCAGGGCGCCCAGGTTGGCCTGCGCCTCCTCGGCGGTGGCGGCCCGCAACACGATCGTGCCGGTGGCGTCGATGAACTTCTGGGTGTTGAGCTGATGGTCCCCCCGCACCAGGGCGAGGACCACCTCGCCGTCGGCGATCATGACCATGGTCTTAATCTGGCGGTCGGCCGGGGCGCCCGCCTCCTCCAGGGCGGCGATCGTGCGGATGCCGGGGGTCGGGAACCGCTCGGGTTCGGCCGGGCCGACCTGGTCCTCGATCGGGGTGAGCTGCGAGGTGGCTTTCTCGATGTTGGCCGCATAGTCGCAGTTGGGGCAGCGGATCACGTCGTCCTCGCCGGCCGGGCACGGCACCATGAACTCGGTGGAGGTGTTGCCGCCCATCGCGCCGGAGCTGGCCTCGACGGCGAAGGCCGGGAGGCCCAGCCGGTCGAAGATGCGCTCGTAGGCGACCTTGTGCTGCTCGAAGCTCTGGTCGAGGCCGGCCCAGTCGATATCGAAGCTGTAGGAGTCCTTCATGTGAAACTCCCTCACCCGGAGCAGCCCGCTCTTCGGACGTGCCTCGTCTCGGAACTTTGTCTGGATGTGATACCAGATCTGCGGCAGCTCCTTGTACGACGACAACTCCGCGGCGACGGTGGCGAAGACCTCCTCGTGGGTGATGCCCAGCGCCAGACTGTTGTCGCGCCGGTCGGTCAGGCGGAACATGATCTCACCCATCGTGTCCCACCGGCCCGACTGCTTCCAGATCGCCGCCGGATGCATCGTGGGCAGCAGGAACTCCTGACCCCCAATGGCGTTGATCTCCTCCCGGACGATGGCTGCGACCTTCTGATGCACCTTCCAGCCGAGTGGCAACATCGAATAGTGACCAGCGTGGAGCTGGCGGATGAAGCCCCCCTTGACCAGGAGGGCGTGGCTGGCGGCCTCGGCGTCTGCGGGGGCGTCGCGAAGGGTGGGAACGAACAGGTTTGACCAACGCATGAGGCAAACCTAACGGGATTTCACTGTTGACGTGGAGCTTTAACCAATTCCAGGCCGGACGCTCCCTGAACCGCCAATGCACAACTCTTCCTGCGTGGAACGCGCGCTATGCGCGGATCTTCCCGGAAGAATCTTCTCGGGGCCGAATCGCGCAAGGTGCGCGGATGTTTCGGGAAGAGTTGGGTGGGGTGGGACCGTTGGGCGAAACCGTTCCATTGGGATTATGATCGCTTGTGCCGAGCTGTTTCGAGGGTGCCCGATGGCGACAGCGACGGCCGCAAGTCACGACTCCGCAAGCCACAACATCGCAATCAGCCACAACACCGCAATCAGCGAGGTAGCACATCATGACGGCAACCAGCACCGCCAGCCCGGCGCTCCAGCGAGCCCGCCGCCTGGCCCGTCCCCGTGAGCGTTTGACCACCCCGTACGTGCGCGACGACGGCGAGCTGCGCCCCGCCACCTGGGATGAGGCCCTCGACCGCGCCGCGTCGGGCCTGGCCCGGATCACCGGCGAACACGGAGGCACGGCGGTCGGCATGTTCAGCTGCTCGAAGTCGACCAACGAGATGAACTACGCAGCCCAGAAGTTCGCCCGCACCGTCCTCCGCTCCAACAACATCGACTCCTGTAATCGAACTTGACACGCTCCCTCCGTCGTCGGTCTGGCGACAGTGTTCGGAGCCGGTGGAGGCACGTCGTCCTACACCGAAATCGAGGAAACCGACCTGATCGTGCTCTGGGGCTCCAACGCCCGGGAAGCGCACCCGATCTTCTTCCATCATCTGATTAAGGGCCTCGACAACGGGGCCAAGATGTATTCGGTCGACCCGCGGCGCACCTCGTCGGCCAAGTTCGCCGACGTGTGGCTCGGACTCAACGTCGGCACCGACATCGCGCTGTCGAACGGCATCGCCCGCCACATCATCACCAACGGCTGGCACAACGCCGATTTCATCGCCCACGCCACCTCCGGCTTCGATGCCTACGCCGAATCGGTTGAATCCTGGACGCTGGAGCGCACCTCGGAGGTAACCGGGGTGCCGGCCGTCGCCATCGCCGAGCTGGCCGAGGCCTACGCCACGGCCGGAACAGCCCAGATCCTGTGGACGCTCGGCAT
>JBFGLT010000176.1:0-5947 GCA_041576015.1 Acidimicrobiales bacterium | reverse complement strand
TGCTGTCCAAGGTCCGGGCCGGCGAGATCGACGTCGGGGCCGTGTATGCCACCGATGCTCGAGTGGCCAGTGAGGAGGTCTCGGTGATCGACCTCGGCCCGACCGCCCCCGTCACCCACATCGCCGGGATGCTTATTGGACCCGCCGCCGGCGAAGGTGCTTCGATGGCCCGAATGTTCCTCGACTTCCTGGCTTCGGCGGGGGGCCGGTCCCTGTTCGACGCCGCCGGGTTCGGAGCGCCGTGAAGGCACGCCTCCCCGTTCTGGTCGGACTGTCGGCTGCCCTGGCCGTCCTCCTGCTGTGTGTTCCGTTGCTGGCGCTGCTCGTCGACGTTCCCTGGACGGGGTTGGTCGATCTGTTGACCAACCGGCAATCGGTGGACGCACTGCGGGTGTCGGTGGTGGTCTCCGTGATCGCCGCCGCCGTTTCGGTGGTGCTCGGCGTGCCCCTCGCCTACCTCCTGGCCCGGACCGAGTTCCCCGGACGAGCAGCCCTGCGGGCGGTGGTCACCGTCCCCTTGGTGCTCCCACCGGTCGTCACCGGCGTGGCGCTGCTTTCAGGCTTCGGACGGCAGGGCTGGTTCGGCGCCATCTTCGGCCGCGGCCTGCCTCTCACGACCGCCGGGGCGGTGCTCGCCGCCACGGTCGTGAGCATGCCGTTCTTGATCATCAGTGTCGAGGGGGCGTTTCGCTCCGGCGACGGGCGCCTCGAGAAGATGGCCTGGTCGCTGGGGGCGGGGCCCCTCGAGACGTTCTGGCATGTATCGGTCCCTGCGGTGCGGCCGGCTATCGCCGCCGGCGCAGTCCTGGCGTGGGCGCGCGCTCTCGGCGAGTTCGGGGCGACCATCACCTTCGCAGGAAGCGTGCAGGGCGTCACCCGAACCCTGCCACTCGAAGTGGTCCTCGCCTACGAGCAGGACGCCGACCGGGCCCTCGCCCTCAGCGTGCTGTTGCTGACGGTCAGCCTCACCGTGCTCTTCCTCCTGCGGGACCGTTTCCTGCCCGCCCGATGACGTTCGAGTTCCACGACGTGAGCGTCGCCCGCGACGCCTTCACCATCCGCGTCGACGCCCGCTTCGATGCCGGACAGACCGTCGCCATCATCGGCCCGAACGGGTCGGGCAAGACATCGCTGATCGAAGTCGCCGCCGGGTTCCAGCAACCGACGACGGGCCGGGTCGTGCGACCAGGAGGGACCATCGGGTACGTCCCCCAGGACGGGCTCCTCATCCCGCACCTGACGCTGAAGCAGAACATCGCCTTCGGCCGGGGGGTCGAGCCTGCCGACATTGAACGAATCCTGGCCGATCTCCGGCTCGACGGCCTGTCGGATCGCAGGCCCGGCGATCTGTCCGGTGGGGAACAGCAACGAGGGGCGCTGGCGCGAGCGCTCGTCCGGCGGCCCGCTCTCCTCCTGCTCGACGAGCCACTCGGCAAGGTCGATGTCGAGTTGCGCCGGCTCACCCGCGACGCGGTCGACCGATGGGCCGGTCCCGAGCAGATCCAGTTGGTGGCCACCCACGGCGCCGAGCATGCCGGTCAGTGCGATTGGGTCCTCGCCATCGACCGGGGTCGAATCGTCGCATTCGACACTCCCGGTTCCGTCGCCACCCGCCCTCCGACACCGTGGTTGAAGGAGTTCTTCGGTTCGACCGGTTGACCGTGGGCTACCTAGGTCTCGGGTACCACCACGGTCGGGACCCGCGGATGATGAAGCAGCGAGGCCGACACCGAGCCGAGGAGCAGGTAGGCGACGCCCCTGTGACCCCTCGCTCCGATGACCAGCAGGTCGGCGTCCTTCGCCAGTTCGACCAGGACGTTGCGAGGGTCCCCGAGCCGCACCTCACGCTCGATGGTCACACCCCGTTGGGGCGTCACCCCATGCAGGGCGGCGTCGAGGCGGCTCGCTGCTTCCTGTTCGAGGAGCTCGATGGCCGGGTGGGCGACCTCGGGTGGGTACGGCACGAGCTGGTAGGAGTGCGCGGCGACCACGGTGCCACCGTCGGCGACGTGATCCAGAGCCCATCCGAGCGCTGCCTGCCCGTTGGGTGATCCGTCGACCCCAACGACGACCCGGTCAACGTTACCGTCGACCGGAGCATCAGGCGGAACGACGATCACGGGAAGCTTCCCGTGTTTCACGCAATAGGATCCGACCGAGCCCAGCAGTATCTCGGCCAGCGCACTCCTCCCCCGGCTGCCCACGACGAGCAGATCGGCATCCTCGGCGGCGGTGACCAAGCCAGGACCGGCGCTCGACTCGAACACGACCTTGGGCATGATTCGGGGATCGTCGACGGCGTTGACCAACTCGTCGACGCCGGACTCGGCCGCCTCTCTGTACACCTTTCCGATGCTCGGACTCGCCGTTCCCATGCCGTAGGGGGCAGCGATCGGTGGAATCGAATAGGTCGCCACGGGACGGATGTGATCGGCCAGAGATGGCCGCCGCAGAAGCCAGAGGAGTGCGTGGCGTGACCCTTCGGAGCCGTCGATTCCGATCACGGCGGTCGTGGTCTTCCTGAGAGCTTCATCCTGTCTCACAGTGGGATTCTGGCCTGGCGAAATCGGGCTCGGAAGGGCCTTAGTCCTCTACTGGTCACAACGTCGCACATGCGTACACTCGGGTATGTTCAAGCAGATCCTGGCGGCCACCGACGGATCCGACAACTCTTTCGAGGCCCTGCGTGTGGCCTGCCGCCTGGCCGCCAGCAACCCGGGTTCGAAGTTGCATGTCATCACCGCCTTTCACGCTCTGACACCTGCCGCGATGGTCGAGCTGACCGAAGATCTCCCTGACGAGTTCAAAGGTATGCTCCATGCCGGCTATGCCGCCGAGCGAACCTTGACCGAGGCCCGTCGCATCGTCGCGGCAGCCGGCGTCACGGCGACATTCGACGATATTCAGGACGACCCGACCGACGCAATCATCGAGTCGGCGGAGAAGCTCGGCGCCGACCTCATCGTGATGGGATCCCGAGGTGAGGGCACGGCAAAACGGATCCTCCACGGCAGCGTCTCCACCAAGGTCATCCACCATGCCCCTTGCTCGGTCATGGTGATCAAACAGCCGTTCTAAACGACACGGAGCGGGCTCCGAACCTGGTGTCCCGCGTAGTGGAGGGGACCACCTGCGTGCCGGAGCGCGTCGAGGACCGATTACGAGGAGATGACCCTCAGAAGGTCGAAGGTGGAGAGAATCCCGACCGGGTCACCGTCTTCCACCACGATCAGATGGTGGATCAGCTCGCTGCGCATCAACTCGGCGGCCTCTTTGAGCGTGGCTTCGCAGTCGACCGTCACCACCGGCGACGTCATGAGCTCCTCGAGGGTGGCATCGTCGCCCAGTTGATCGTCCACCAGGTCGTGCGAGGTCACGATTCCGGCCACCGCGCCGGTCTCGTCGAGCAGTGGAATGGCATGGATTCCGAGGCTGAGCATCAGATCCCGGGCTCGCTCGGGCGGATCGGAGACCCGCATGGTCAGCATGTCGCCGGTCATCAGATCTTCCACAAACGTGGGCGCTGTCTCCTGCGGGTTCATGCCTGCATTTGATCCCAGATCGAACAACCTCATTAGGGCCGAAGGGCCCTGCCGACCACGGTGGGGCGTCGTGATCGAGCTCAGCTGCCGGCGCCGAGGCGGAAGATCGAGTCGCGGACGGTGGCGATCACGTCGTCGATGTCGTTGACCGCCGATTCGACCCGAGAGGCCATGGCCGCTTGTTCGGTCAGACCGGCCTGCAAGCTCATCCCGATAGCGAATAGCCGTTGCAGGACCCGATCCTGGAGCTCCCGGCCGATGCGCTCGCGATCCTCGACCAGGAGCAAGCGCCGTCGCTCTCCGGCGGCGGCATAGAGCTCGAGGGCGACCGCGCTCTCCCGTGAGAGCGCGTCGATCATCACCAGTTCGGTTCCGGTGAACGACGGCGATCCCGCCTTCCGCCCCGCGACAAGCACGCCGAGGGGATTCCCGCGGGACAGCAACGGAGACACCACCATCGACCCGATGTCGGAGAGCTGGTGCATCGAGACAGGACCCAAGCCTCGTTTGTGGGCTTCTTCGGACACGACGATTCTCGTCGCCTCGCCGTACGCCCTGGACTCCATGGAGCCTTCCGGCAGCACGTCACCGACATCGCCCATCCGATTGGTCAGGGTGGCCTGGATCTTCAGCAAGCCGCCGGTGGTGGGGAGGGCGATCAGGCTGTGGGCACAGCCGAGGGTGTCCTGGGCGAAGGACAGCACCAGCGACAGCACATCCTGGACCGGTTCCTCAGAGAGAACCGAGAGCCGGATATCGCCGAGGAAGGCCAGAAAGGCTTCCCGCCGTTCCCGTTCGGTCTTGGCCGCCGTCTCGGCCTCCCTGACCCGCCGGTCGGTCTCCCATTGCGACGTCAGGTGATCGGAGATGTCTCGGACCACCGCCAGGGTTGTCCACTGCCCACCGTGCTCGACGGGGCTGAGCGAGATCTCGGCCTCGAACACCGATCCGTCGGCCCGCTGTGCAGGAAAAGAGGCGCGACGGCCGTTGGCCGGCTGGGCCTCGGGCGCAGAGCCGAATCGCTGGCGGTAGAGCTGGTGCAACACTCGCAGGCGTTCCGGGATCAGCTCCTCCACCAGCCGCCCGTTGAGGTTGTGGTCGGCGTACCCGAAGAGATCGATCGCTGCTCGGTTGGCCCAGAGGATCACTCCCCTCTCGTCGACGATCAGCGACGCCTCGGGCGCCCGGTCCAGATGCTGGACGAACGACAGCGGATCGAGGGACGCCAGCGAGCCACTGATCTCACTCATACCTCAGACGGCTTCGCTCTTCGATCCGCGCCGCGAATGCGGCGGCTTCGGTGCGGCGGCTCATCCCGAGTTTGGCCAGCAGGTTGGAGACGTAGTTCTTGACCGTCTTCTCGGCGAGGAACAACTCATCGGCGATCTGTCGGTTCGACTGACCCTCACCGATCAGCTGGAAGATCTTGCGCTCCTGCGGCGTGAGGGTGGCGATGACCCCCTCCTCGCTCTCCTTCAACCGCTCCATCGAGCGGCGGACCATCGCCGAATCCAGCAACATTGTGCCGTCGGCCACCTTGCGGATCGACTCCACCAGTTCGTTCCCACGGATCTGCTTGAGCACGTACCCCGCCGCACCAGCCAGGGATGCATCGACGATGGCGTGATCGTCGGCGAAGGAGGTCAGGATCAAACAGGCGACGCCAGGGTGGTTGGACCGGATTTCCCGGCAGACCTCGATGCCATTGCCGTCCTCGAGCCGGACATCGATCACTGCGACGTCGGGTTGGAGCGCTGCCACCGCCCTCAGGACCTCGGCACCGGTGGCCACGTCGGCGACGATCTCCATGTCCGACTGGGCGTTGACCAGATCGGCGACTCCCATTCGAACGATCTCATGGTCGTCGAGCAGCACAACCCGGATCGACGTCGTCGGGGATGCGCTGGCGGGCGTGGCGTTCATGGCGTCAGCGACCTCCTCAGGCAGTTCCGTCGCGGCCCGGGTCAGGACGCTCGATCCTACGGGTTCGCTCATATCGATCCAGGTTCCCCCAAACGGCCGGAGCCATAGCAGGGAACAAGGTCCCTATTTGAAGTATCGGCCGATCCGGGCAGCCATGACCTTTTCCCCTTCCCGAAGGGCCCGGCTCGGCGTCAGGGTGCGAGCATGAGCATGGGACACGACCCGCCAGCGCGCAGCGGCGCCGGCCCGAGTCGAGTAACAGCGCCAGCACGGCAGCAAGACCAGACCGACCCGATTGCCGAGCGAAGCGAGCCGAACGACGAGCGAAGCGAAGGAGCCGACCGTGACGCTGCCGTCGCGCCAGCACGGCAGCAAGAACAGACCGACCCGATTGCCGAGCGAAGCGAGCCGAACGACGAGCGAAGCGAAGGAGTTCGGACAAAAGCCATGGTGGTCGGTGTCGACGGGTCCCTGGCCTCCCG
>JBFGLT010000175.1:0-6011 GCA_041576015.1 Acidimicrobiales bacterium | reverse complement strand
GGCGTACTCGGCGTAGCTTCTCTTCTCCTCGTAACCGCTGTAGTTCCAGGTGACCCAGCTCGGGATGAAGCTGCGGGTGCCGCCTTCGATGCCGGCGAACTCGTAGGCGCCCTCGTCGTTGAGGCCACCGAAGGGAAGGTTCTGCAGTGTGAACGAGATGCCGACGAGGGCAACGGCCATCGCGCCACCGGCCAGGCTCAGCGTGGCGACCGGGTGCGGGGCGTCGAGACGCTCGGACACCGCTGCTCCGATCACCCGCGCCAGCAGAGCAACGCCGACGGCGGCCACCAGATAGACCGAGAGGTAGTAGAAGGGCAGAATCCGGGCGTTCCACAGCTTCCCGTCGGGAAAGTTGGCCACGCCGAGCGCACAGGTCAGGCCAACCACGGTGAAGAGCATCCCCAGGCGGTCCTTGAAGGCGAAGGCGAGGAGTGCGCCGACCCCGGCCACCGGCAGGGCCCACCGCATCGGGGTGGTCAGGAGGGCCGGCCAGTAGTCGTCGAGCCGTTCCCACCCCATGTCGTTGAAGTAGTCGGACCGCACGGAGAAGGGGAACAACCAGATCGCCGAGATCAACGCCCCGGCCGGGCCGGCGGTGGCCAGCGTACGCACCCGGTCGAGGATCCTGGGCGACTGGGCGGCCAGAGCGGCGACAATGACGGGGAGGGCGGCGAGCGCGGCGACTTGACGGCTGGTGGAGAGCCCCTCGTCGAGGCCGGTGGCGAACAGCGCGGCCCCGGCGCCGACGATCAGAACATTCCGGCGGCTCACCCCGGGAACGAAGGACAACAGCAGGGCCGCCACGACCATGGCGAAGATCAGTGGGATGACGTGGGTCAGGGCGACGGCGGCCAGGAGGACTGCCGTCGACGCCCTGTACCGCCCGGTGTCCATCGACCGAACCATCCAGCCGAGGGACAGGAGGGTCAGCGACAGACTGATGGCGAAGGCGAACTCTCCAGCCAGCGTGCTGGCGATGTTGCCGCCGTAGATGTTGAAATTGGTGTCGAACAAGAACACGGTGACGGCGACGGCGACGAGAGCGGGGATCGGTTCGACCGCGCCGAACAGCTTGGCCATCGCCCACCCGGCCACGGGCATGACGACCAGCCCGGCGACCGAGACCAGCTTGAACGAGACTCCGTAGGGCACGAAGACGGCGCCGGCCGCCAGCACGATTCCGGCGGTGTAGACCAGACCGGCGAGGCCCTGGCGTTCAACCTCGGGCCGGCGGGCGGCGAACCAGGTGGCGGCCAGCACCACGCCGGCGACAGGAAGTCCGAGCCACGGGGTAAGGCCGGCGTTCACGACGATGATCGCCAGCGGCGGCAGGATCATGTAGTAGTGGTAGGCGGGAAACCCGGCGTACCAGTCGGGGGTCCACCCGGTCAGCCGCCCGTCGCTGAGCAGGTGGTCCCGCATGTAGGCGGGCCCCCAGACGTGTGCGCCCATGTCGCCGCCCGACGGGGTCGTGTCCAGCACCAGCAGGTCGGGGCGCAACTGCAGTAGTACGAACAGGGCGCAGGCGAGCGCCGCCACCAGGCTGGCCCAGCGTCCGAGGGCCTGGAGGGGATCGGACTCGGTCGATTCTCGGGGCTCGTCGAGGAGTCGCACAACCTCCTCAGTCTGTCAGCTTCTCGCTGCCGCCCGGTGGCATGGTGAGACCGCATCGCGTCCAGCCCAGGACCGTCGCCGTGGGTCGCCGGACCCACGCGACGATCCCCCGGCCTGGGAAACGCGCACCAATTCGGCGGCGACAGCTCATCGGTTGGCTCCGGCGGGCGACGGAGAGGCGACACCCTCGTCGGTGAACCGGAGGACGAACCCATGGCGCTGCCCGCTGCTCAACCCTGTCCCGTGTGCTCCAAGGAGCTGGTGACGCTCAAGATGAACGTCGACGGCCACGACCTGATCATGAAGTCGTGCCAGGCCTGCGACACGCGAACCTGGGCCCTCGCCGGCGACCGGATCGACCTGCAGGAAGCCCTCGCCCACGTCGGAGAACATTCCGGGCGCAGGCGCCGGGCGCGGGTGTGACCCCTCGGGCCCCAGCGTCACAGCATCTCACTCACAGCGTCAGCGCAGCTCGCTCACCAGCACGCCGAAGGTGACGGCGTTGAACCCGAGGTGGAGCAGGACCGCCGGCATGAGTCGTCCGGTTCGTACACGAACGAGCCCGAGAACCAGGCCGATGGCCAGGAGGCCGGGGAACTGCACGACCTGAAAGTGGCTGGCGGCGAACCACACCGAGGACCCGACGACACCGATCAGCGTGCCGAAACGGCCGGCGAGGGCCGGAAGGGCGAACCCCCGGAAGAAGATCTCCTCGACCAGCGGCGCCATGATCACCACCATGATGAAGAGCAGGACGAGATCCGAGGTGGTGGCGGCGGTGTCGATGAGGTCCTCGGCGACCTCGCCGACCTCCTCCAGATCGATGAAGCGGCTGAGTGGCAAATAGATGAGCGGAACGAACAGCAGCTGCGTCGCGACCCCCGCACTTCCCCACAGGGGGACGTCGGCCGGTCGAAGCTCGAGGTCGAAGTAGTCGCCGAGCCGGTCGGACCCACCGAGTCGCGCTGCGACGAGGAACGGCCCGCACCCATACGCCGCCCACAGAACGAGCTGACCGAGAAAGAGCCACACCGGAGGGGCGGTCGAGCTCGCCGGCTCTCCCCGGATCCCATACAGGACACCGACCCAGACCGCCGACCCGAGGACGGCGGCGACCCAGATGGCGAACGCCGCCGAGGGGGTCCACGGCACGGTTTCGGCAGGAGCGCGCTCAGTCGACCGCAGCATACGCCGACGGTATCTGTGACCGTTGTCGACGCGCATTCGCCCGACCACGGAGCCAACTTCCCCAACCCCTAGACTGAGAGCCATGTCAGACCAAGGCCCGAACCTGCCTCCGCCCCAACAGGGCCGGAACCCGCGTCTGCCCGGATCGAGCGGCCAGGGCAACGTCCCCCGGTGGGCGATCCTGCTGGTCAGTGCCGTCGTCGTGACACTGCTGGTCGTCGCCGTCGGTGGCGGCACCGGGACCCCGTCGACCGAGATCTCCTATGACGAGTTCCTCGACATGGTGGACGCCGGAGAGATCGCCGAGATCCGGTACAACAACGCCACCTTCGAGATCGAGGCGATCACCCGAACCGATCCCCCCGAGACCTTCACCACGTTCAGCCCGCGGGAGATTCCCGAGAACACGCTCAACGAGATCATCGCCAGCGACGTGAAGGTGATCCCCTTTACCGACACCGGCAACGTGTTCACCAACACGATCCTGCCGCTGTTCCTTCCGCTCGGGTTCATCATCCTGTTCTTCTGGTGGATCAGCCGGCGCCAGCAGAGCCAGATGGGCGGGATCATGTCGGTCGGCCGATCCAAGGCCAAGACCTACACGACCGAGCGGCCGGGCACGACCTTCGCCGACGTCGCCGGCTACGCCGGTGTAAAGCGGGAGATCACCGAGGTCGTCGACTTCCTCAAGCATCCGAACAAGTTCGGCGAGATCGGCGCCCGCATCCCCAAGGGCGTCCTGCTGGTCGGTCCGCCGGGAACCGGCAAGACGCTGATCGCCCGGGCCGTGGCGGGCGAGGCCGGCGTGCCGTTCATGAGCGTGACCGGCTCGGACTTCATGGAGATGTTCGTCGGTGTCGGCGCCAGCCGCGTCCGGGACCTGTTCGCCGAGGCCCGCAAGATGGGTCGGGCCATCATTTTCGTCGACGAGATCGACTCGATCGGGCGGAAGCGAGGGGCCGGGCTCGGCGGAGGCCACGACGAACGCGAGCAGACGCTCAACCAGATGCTGGCCGAGATGGACGGGTTCGAAGCGACCGAGGGCATCGTGATGATGGCGGCCACCAACCGGCCCGACATCCTCGACCCTGCTCTGCTGCGCCCGGGACGGTTCGACCGGCAGGTCGTCGTCCCGCTCCCGGAACTGGAGGACCGCAAGGAGATCCTCGCCGTCCACACCAAGCACAAGAAGATGGGTCCCGATGTCGACATCGACGTCATCGCCCGCGGCACGCCCGGGATGTCCGGTGCTGACCTCGCCAACCTGGTCAACGAGGCGGCCCTGTTCGCCGTGCGTCAGGGCAAGGCCAAAGTCGAAGCGAAGCATTTCGACCAGGCTCGCGACCGGGTACTCATCGGGATCGAGCGGGAGTCGATGGTCCGCACACCCGAGGAGCTGGAACGGACCGCCTATCACGAGGCCGGCCACGCTCTGTGCGCAGCGGTGCTGCCGACCCACGATCCGGTGCACAAGGTCACCATCATCCCGACCGGGATGGCGCTCGGGGTCACCATGACCCTCCCCGAGGGCGACCGGCACAAGCTCGAACAACAGGAAGCCGAGGATCGGATTGTCATGGCGCTGGGAGGCCGGAACGCTGAGAGGGTCGTCTTCGGAGAGGTGTCCAGCGGGGCCGCCGACGACCTCCGCCAGGCGACCCAGATGGCCCGGCGCATGGTGACCGAGTGGGGTATGAGCCCTGCCGTCGGCCCGATGAGCCTCACCGACAACGGCCCGGTGTTCCTCGGCGAGGACATGATGCACTCCAAGCAGTACTCCGAGGAGACAGCCAAGCTGATCGACACCGAGACTCGGCGGATTCTCATGGAGATGGAGGACCGCTGCGCCGACCTGCTCGAAGATAAGCGGGGGGCGCTCAACCTGATCGCCAGGAGCCTGCTCGAACACGAGACGGTCAGCGGAGACGAGGTGAAGCGCCTGATCGCCCTCGCCGAGCACAACCCGGCGGCGGCGTCGATCGAACCCGAGACAATCGGCGACAACGACAAGGACGGCCTGTTCCGAGGCACGATCGAAGGCGACCCGCTCGCCCCCGGCCTCGTGCAGGACGCTGAGCGCTGACCGACGTTCAGTCGAGCTCGGCCACCAGGACATCCCGATCGACCGGTCCGAAGAAGGTTCGGCGGACGGTGCCGTCGGTCTCGACGATGATCGTGGTCGGAACGCCGTCGATCCGGTAGCGACGATGCCGTTCGGGGTCGACCTGCACATCGACGCGCTCGACGGCGACCCCCGGACCCTCGATCGTCTCGAGCGCCTCCCAGACCTGGGGGCACGTGTGGCAGTTGCTCGATCCGAACATCACCACCAGGACAGGGACGTCGCGGTGAGCGAACTCCGAACGGTCGACCTCGGCGATGGCCCGATAGCTGGGCGACGATGGGGGTTCGGGCCGGCGGCGTTGGAGCAGCAGGGCGACGGCGACGGCGACCAGGGTCAGTCCCACGAGAATACCGATCCGGAGTTCCACGATCAGCGGGCGATCACAGGCACGCCGGCTCCGACGCTGAGGAAGCCGGAGTCGTCGACGGCCTGAACCTCGACGACGACCGGCGAGGAACTGGTGATCTCCAGCGCGGCGCTCGAGACCGGTAGGACCAGGGGAACGACCCGGCGGGTGTCGCCATCGACGGCCACCCGCTCCGGACCGATGCGCTGGCCGCTGACCACCGCCTCGATCGACACGAGGGCGTCGGTTGGAGCGCTGATCAACAGCACCGTGCCGCCGTCGGGGAGGAACCGCCCGTGCGGGATCAACCAGTGGTCGGACAGCCGCTGCTGCCCGGCGCTGACACCGAGTCCGGTGGTTGCCGCCGGTTGGGCACCATCGTCGAGGACGCCGACGAAGGGGTCGGGTCCGGCACTGTCGGCGGCGACGTCGCCCGCTTCGCTCGATCGGTCGTCGTCCTGTAGTACCAGACCCCCGCCGAGAGGATCGCGACGTTCGATGGTGGACGGGTCGATGGTCGCCTCCGCCGTGTCGTCCTCCTCCGGTGCCGCCCCGTCGAGTGTCTCACCGTCGGCGGGCGGGTCATCCGGACCGGCCAGTTCGATCGTCGCACCGTCGTCCTCGGCTCCGACCAGGGTGTTGTCGACCGCTGGGTACAGCTGGGATCTCGAAGCCAACACGGCGACGTCGTTGTCGGACCGGACCCGCAGCCCGAACTCGAGGGGCAGTGGGATCTCG
>JBFGLT010000174.1:0-6023 GCA_041576015.1 Acidimicrobiales bacterium | reverse complement strand
GTCGAGAATCACCAGATCGGGGTCCTCGATCTCCACGACCGGGAGAACGTCTTTGCCCTGGCGGACCCGGTAGACGACCGTGTCGTCGTCGGTGAGTGCCGAGTCCACCGCCACGAACACATCGTCGGAGTCGGTTGCCAGGAGGACATCGGTCACCGGGCGCAGGTTACCAGCCGTTTGAGTACCATGTGGGCTGGACATCGCCCTGGCGACGGCGTCGAAGTGGAGGGCCTGTGCTCGAAATCGCAATCCAGGACAACGAGGCGTACACGTTGATCCGACCGACGGGAGAACTCGATGCCTACACGGTGGGAACGTTCCGGGAGTCGCTGGCGCGCCTGGCCGAGCAGGGCGATCTTCTCATCGATCTGTCGGAGGTGTCGTTCATGGACTCGGCGGGCCTCGGTGCCCTGATCGGCGGGATCCGGCTGTCCCGCGAGGCCGAGCACGCCGTCGCCGTCGCCTGCAACCGGCCCGTCCTCGTCCGCCTCCTCCACACGACCGGATTCGACCGGATCGTGCCGGTGTCCGACAGCGTCGAGGAAGCCGAAGACGCACTGCTCGCCGAGGACGAGTAGGGCGCCGGGTCAGTCGAGCAGACCGTCGGAGCGGACTCGCCGACGTTCGGCAGCCTCGTGCTCGGGAAGTACCCGACCGAACAGCTGCCGGGTCCGCTCCAACCGCCCGATGACGCCGGCCTTCTCCGTGTAGGCGAGGATGGCCGCATGGCGGGGGCAGGAGTGAGCCGCCACGCGGGTCACTCGGTGGAGCGAGTGACGCCCGCGGAAGATCTGGAGATCACCGGGACGGAGATCGAGGCTGACGACACCCTCACTACCGCCCTCGAGAACCCTCTGGATGGCGGCGAACCCCTCGTCGGAGGCCGAGCGGATGTTGGGCACGTACTCGAACCGGCCGCCCTCGTCGGCTTCGCGCACGAGCACGGTCACGGCGAAGTCGTTGGTGTCGAAGTGCCAGGTGAACTGTTGACCGGGATCGAGGACGTTGGCGGTCAACCCGGCCAAGGGGTCGGCGTAGCAGTGGAGCTCGGGAACCTCCAGGCAGTCGGCGATGAACGCCGCCAGTTCCGGCGAGCGGAACAGCACGTCGGTGGCGCATCCGGGCTCCCAGCTGTCACCGGGGATGAAACCGCTCGATCGTTCGATGAAGGTGTTGACCGGATGCCGCTCCGGATAGCCGAGGTTGATCTCGGTATGAAAGTAGGGGTTCATCACCTGGGTCGAGTAGTGGGTGGTGTGCTTCCGATCGACGATCTCGGCGTCGAGCAGCTCGACTGCGCGAGGTCCAACGAGGTCCTCGACGACCGCACAGCCCGAGTCCCGCAATTGCACCCTGGCCCGCTCGACGGCGGCGCGGCGGCTGGGGTGGTCGAGCTGATCGATGGGGTAGCGCTCGAGATCGACCAGATCGGTCAGCGAAGTGGTGTTCAATCGATGATCTCCCACGGTGGGGTCCAGTCACCCTCGAGCCGAAACGACAGCCGGTTGTCGTCCTCGAGGCGCTTGGCGACGTGCATCTCACCGACGTCGGTGCCGTAGCGGTCGCCGGCGTCACGAAAGGCGCGGTGTGCGGCCTCGGTCAGCGGGAGTTCCGACGGCAGTGCGGCCGACAACTCGGCGATGAGCCCGAGATCCTTCAGACACAGGTCGAGGGCGAACGAGGGGTCGTAGTGGCCGGCGAAGATCGCCGGCGCATCGTGGCGGGCGACGAAGGAGTCGCCGACGGAGTTGCAGATCGCCTCGTGGAGCACACCCAGGTCGACGCCGTGGTGCACTCCGAGGGCGAACCCCTCCCCCAGCGCAGCGGCGGCGACGAACCAGAGCTGGTTGGTCACGAGCTTCACGACGGTGCCAGATCCGAGTCCGCCGCACCGGATCACCTGCCCCAGCCAGTCCAGGATCGGTTGGGCGCGGTCGAGATCGGTCTCGGCGCCCCCGGCGAACAGGGTGAGACGGCCGTTGCGGGCTCCATCGACCGCACCGGTGACGGGCGCATCGACCACGCCGACACCGGGCGGCGCCTCCGCAGCGAGCTCGACGAGGTACTCCCGCCGATTGGTGGTGAGATCGATCCAGAGGGAACCGGCTCCCATGGCGGCGAGGGCCCCGCTGTCCCGCATCACCGACACGACGTGATCGGGAAACCGAAGCGAGGTCACCAACACATCGGCGGCGGCCGCGCATTCGGCCGCGTCGGCCGCCGGCCGGGCGCCGAGCTCTCCCAGGACCGAGGTTCGCGACGGGTCGACATCGTGGGCAACGACGTCGAAACCGGCCCGGACCAGACGCGTGCACATCGGACCACCCATCGTTCCCAGTCCGATGAATCCGATCGTCTCGGTCACTCCGTCCCTCTCCTCACCATCGACCATGTCGATGTCGACATCCCATCGACCACGTCGATGGTGTCGCCTAGTGTCAGCCGTATGCCGGCTTCAGTCAACGGCCCTCCTGTCGATGGCCCCATCGATCTGTTTGATGTACAGGATCGCTGGCTGAGGGTCTTCGACGTCGTGGCCGCCGAAGGATCATTCACCGCCGCCGCCCGCCGTCTCGGCGTTGGGCAGCCATCGGTGAGCCATGCCATCAAACAGCTCGAGCGGGCGCTCGGACGAACCCTCTTCGATCGGACGGCAACGCCCATCCGACCGACCGACGCAGGGCTGGAGCTGGTCGGTCACACCCGGTCGGCGTTCGCCGCCCTCGACGCCGGCGTCGGTTCGGTCCGGCGCCCGGCTGCTGTGGGACCGATCGGGCTGTCGGTGTCGACCTCGTTCGCCACCTGGTGGTTGCTGCCGCGCCTGGCCACCTTCAAGGCCGAACATCCCGACATCGAATTGCGGTGCATCACATCTGACAACGATCTGCTCGTCGGCCGGGACGATGCCGATCTCTGGATTCCCCACGGTGGCGGTCGGTGGCCGAACCTTGTCGCCGAGCAGCTGGTGCCCGAACGAATTCTGCCGGTGGCGGCGCCGGCGGTGGCCGAGCGCCTGGCCGATCCGAGTGATCCGGCAGCCCTGCTCGACGCCAGCCTGGTCCACCTCGAGGAGCGCTATCGCCCTCGCTATGACTGGGCGCGTTGGTTCGCCGCCAAGGGGCTGCCGGTCCCCGCCGTCCGGGGAATCGTCTCGAACGACTACGCCGTCGTCGTACAGGCGGCGCTCGACGGTCAGGGAGTCGCGCTCGGATGGGATCACATCGTCGGTCCGCTCGTCGATGAGGGACGCCTCCTGGGCGTCGGCGGCGACCCGATCGAGACCGACGACCCGTTCCTCCTGCTCCGCCGCCCCGGCCGGCTGTCCCCCGAGGTCGACTCCCTGCGTCGCTGGCTGCGCCGCGAGCTCGCCTGATGGAAAGAACGGTCAGGAACCGGGGCTGATGCGGCTGGCGGCCGTGTGGAAGGCGGCGATCGTGCGTTCGATCTCGGCGTCGCCGTGAGCCAGGCTCGGGAAGAGGATCTCGTAGGGCCCCGGGGCCAGCGCCACGCCCTCGCCCAGCAGGGCGTGGAACAGTCCGGCGTAGTGGCCGGTCCGGGCCGACGCGGTGGCGCCTGCGTTGTCGACGACCGGCGAGTCGGCGAAGAACAGGCCGAGCAGTGGACCGACCTGGGGCACCTGCACGGTGATCCCGGTGCCGTCGAACGCCGCTGCGATCCCCGCCGCCAGCCGCTCCGCTGTTCGGGCGAGCTGGTGATAGACGTCGGGTGCCAGGCGGGTCAGCGTCGCCAGACCAGCCGCCATGGCCAGTGGGTTCCCCGACAAGGTGCCGCCCTGGTACACCGGCCCCAGCGGAGCCACCTGGGCCATGACCTCGCGGCTGGCACCGAACGCTCCCACGGGCAGGCCACCGCCGATGACCTTCCCGAAGGCCCACACGTCGGGCGCGACCCCCGACCAGGCGGTGGCCCCGCCGTGATCGAGCCGGAAGCCGGTGATCACCTCGTCGAACAGCAGCATCGCGCCGACCCGGTCGCACTCGGAGCGAAGTCCCGGCAGGAAGCCGGGCACCGGCGGGACCAGACCCATGTTGGCGGCCACCGGTTCGACCGCCACGACCGCCACGTCGTCGGTCAGGGTCGGCACCTGGTTGTAGGGCACCACGATCGTGTCGGCCACCACCGAGTCGGGCACGCCCGAGGATCCGCTGAGCCCCTGGTTGGCCACGCCGGACCCGGCGGCGGCGAGCAGGGCGTCGACATGCCCGTGATAGTTGCCGTCGAACTTGACGATCTTGGACCGGCCGGTTGCGCCGCGAGCGAGCCGGATGGCCGACATCGCCGCCTCGGTACCCGACGAGGTCAGGCGGATCATCTCCAGCCCGGGAATGCGGTCGACGATCAGCTCGGCGAGACGGAGTTCGCCGAGGGTGGGGGCACCATAGCTCGTGCCGCGGCCGGCGGCCTCGGTGATGGCCGCCACGACGGCGGGGTGGGCATGGCCGAGGATGCACGGGCCGTAGCTCTGCACGTAGTCGATGTAGGCGTTGCCCTCGATGTCGTAGATCCAGGCGCCCTCGGCTCGTGCGACGACGTACGGGACCCCACCGACGGACCCGAAGCTGCGAACCGGGCTGTTCACGCCACCGACGAGCACCCGTTTGGAGGCTTCGAAGACCGACGCGTTCGTGTGACCGGTCATCGGGCCAGCTCTTCGGCCAATTCTCGGGCGAAGTAGGTGAGGATCAGATCGGCGCCCGCCCGCTTGATGCTGGTGAGGATCTCGAACATCGCCGCCCGAGGGTCGATCCAGCCGTTGGCCGCAGCCGCCTTGACCATGGCGTATTCACCGCTGACGTGGTAGGCGGCGACCGGCACATTGGTCATCGCCCGGGCGGCGACCACGATGTCGAGATAAGCGAGCGCCGGTTTCACCATGACGATGTCGGCGCCCTCGGCAACGTCGAAGGAGATCTCGTCCAGGGCCTCCCGAGCGTTGCGGGGATCCTGTTGATATCCCTTGCGGTCACCGCCCCCGGCGATGGTGACGTCGACCGCGTCGCGAAACGGACCGTAGAAGCTGCTGGCGTACTTGGCGGCGTAGGCCATGATGGCGGTCTCGATGTGGTCGGCGTCGTCCAGCGCCTCCCGGATGGCGAGGACCTGGCCGTCCATCATTCCCGACGGCGCACAGATGTCGGCGCCGGCGTCGGCTTGGGCGACGGCGATGTCCCCGTAGACCGCCAGGGTGGCATCGTTGTCGACCTCGCCGGCTTCGGTGAGGACTCCGCAGTGGCCGTGGTCGGTGTACTCGTCCACGCAGAGGTCGGCGATCAGTACCATCTCGTCACCGCGGTCGGACCGCAGGTTGGCCAGCGCAACCTGGACGACTCCTTCGGGGTCGGCGGCCTGGGATCCGGTGGCGTCCTTGGTGGCGGGCAGACCGAACAGGATGACGGCCGGGATGCCCAGGCCCCTCAATCCCTCGGCCTCGGCGCGCAACGAGTCCTGGGTGTGTTGCATCACCCCCGGCAGGGACGGGATCGGTGCCGGGTCGTCGAGGGTCTCGCTGACGAAGAGCGGGGCGATGAGATCATCGACGCGCAGGCTGGTCTCGGCGACCATCCGACGCAGCGTCTCGGTCCGGCGGAACCGACGGAGGCGTCGTTGCGGGAACATCGTCGGTCAGCCTACGGTCCGGCGTTCTCGTCCACCCGCCGGTTCGCCGACCAGGTCTGGGTGATGAGCCGGGCGCCCCGCTGGAACGTGAGGTAGCTCCACGACCAGTTGAACAGGACGATGAGCCGGCTTCGGAAGTTGATCAGGAAGACGATGTGGACGAGCCACCAGGCCATCCAGGCGATCCAGCCCGACAGGTGGACGCCCTTGATGACCCCGACCGCCGACGAGCGACCGATGGTCGCCAGCTCCCCTTTGTCGTCGTACCGGAAGTCGGTTCGCGCCCGATCGGCCAGGTCGGCGAGGATGCAGTCGGCGGCGTGGCGCCCGCCCTGGATCGCCCCCTGGGCGACGCCCGGTACCGGAGCTCCCTCCGAGGTCGCCGC
>JBFGLT010000173.1:0-6081 GCA_041576015.1 Acidimicrobiales bacterium | reverse complement strand
TGGAGGCCGGCGAAGCTGCCGATCATGTGGCTCTGTCCACCGAGGCCGCGCGTGCGGGCTGCCATCGCCGCCCCGAGGATCTCACCGAGTTGCACGATGTGATCGGCCCCGGCGATCTCCAAGATGTCGACCGACGCCGGCGAGTTGGCGCTGGCAACGATCTCGACTTGTGGCGCGATCTCGCGGACGGTGAACGCGATGTTGGTGTTGGTCTGGTCGCTCTTGCTGGCCACCACCATCGCCGCCTGCGCGACCCGCGCGTTGTGATAGGTACGCGGGTCGTCGAGCTCGCCGACCATCACGGTGCGGCCTTCGTCGTGGAGGCGTCCGGCTTCGACGACGTCCTCGACGATGACGACGTAGGGCACCTCGGCCTGGTCGGCCCGATCGATCAGGGCCTCCTCGACCGGTCCATCTGACGTGAGGATGAGATGGCCGGAGGTCGAGGACGGCAGCGTCCGTGGCGCGCGCCTCCGCTCGCGTTCGTTCATCCACGGAACGAAGACGAACTGGATGAAGACGAACGGGAGCATGACAAGCAGGAACGTCGATCCCGAGAGCAGCACGATCACCGAGAAGATGCGCCCGGCGTCCGACTCGAAGGTGATGTCGCCGAACCCCAGGGTCGTCATCGTCGTCAGTGTCCAGTAGACGCTGGTTGGCCACGAGAAGGTGCGGCCCTCCCGAGCCATCAGCTCATGGAAGAAGAAGCTGAACGTGCCTACCAGCACTACGAACACGACGGCCATCACGAGGATCGTCTTCAGCTGGCGCCGTCGCTCGGCACGGTCGGCGGCTCGCTGGGCGCGTTCGTACCGCCCTGGGGCAGACGGCCCGTCGCGCAGCCGCTGCGTCACCTGGGCCATGGTTGCGCCGAGCGACTTCAACATGGCGGAACCCGTACCGGTCTCACCGGATCGATGTTGTCACAGCCGAGCTGCAGACGCTTCCTTCGGCGCCGGTCGTTGTCAGCGGGCCATCCGTCCAGTGAACCGGGACTATGACCAGCGATCCGGGGCGGGTCCCAATCGGCAATCACATCCACGCTTGCTGGCCTCCCGCTGCTGTCCTGAACCTCTCGGCAGACCAACGTTCTTCGTGCGCTACTTGGTGAAAGTGTTGGTGCCGATCGTCCAGTGACCGGTACCAGGACGAGGACCTACTCAGCCTCTTGCGGTCAGAGTCTCCGACAGGAATACCGGTATGCCTACGGTTGACCGCGGCGACCGCGACTCTCGACCCGGCTGCTGGTGGCCTTGATGGTCGACGCTGCTTTCGAGTCCGCTCACGCCCATCTCGACACGGTCCGGGCCGATACGGTCGACCGGATCGCCGGGATCGTCGACCAGGTGAACGACGGGTTGCACGACCCGTCCGAGTTGCACGCCGCCACGAGGTGCGTCGAATCTTGCGAAACCGGTGGTGGCCGACCGCTGTCTAGCCCTACGTGGGCTTTCTTGTCGGGCTGGGGAGATTCGAACTCCCGACCTCTTGACCCCCAGTCAAGCGCGCTAACCAAGCTGCGCCACAGCCCGTATGTCGAGGGATGAAGCCTATCAGCGCAACAGGGCTCCACTACGCTGGGTTCGCATGTGTGGCCGCTTCGTTGCGACAGCGCCGCCGAGCGAGCTCGCCGACTACTTCCAAGCGGTCCTGAACGAGTCGGCGGCCGACTCCGAGTTCGAACCGAGCTACAACGTCGCCCCAACCAACTCGGTGCATGTCGTGCGGGCGCGAGAGGGCCATCGCGAGATCGACCGCATGCAGTGGGGGCTGGTTCCGTCGTGGGCCAAAGACCCGAAGATCGGCTCCAAGATGATCAACGCCCGGGCCGAGACCGCCACCACGAAACCGGCATTCCGCACCGCCATGAAGAAGCGGCGATGCCTCGTGCCGGCAACCGGCTTCTACGAGTGGCGCAAGGTCGAAGGTCGGCGGACCAAGCAGCCCTACTACATCACTCGAAAGGACGGTGAACCGGTCGTATTCGCCGGCCTCTGGGAAGCGTGGAAGCCACAGCTCGGAAGCGAGGCGGCGGGCGACCGGGAGTCCGCACAGCCGGAGTGGCTCATCACCTGCACGCTGATCACCACCAAGCCGAACGCCGAGATGAAGGAGATCCACGACCGCATGCCAGTTCTGGTGCCGCCATCGGAATGGGACCGGTGGCTCGATCCCGACGTCCCGGCCGACGCCGTCGGCGGAGTGCTCGCTCCCGCCCCGGACGGCCTGCTCGAACTGACGCCGATATCGACCATGGTCAACAACGTCCGCAACCAGGGCGCCGAGCTGATCGACCCGGTCGAGCTCCCGTGACGGACCGCCGGTGAGCCATATCCCGTACAGTCGGCGCTTCCGTCGCCGTCTCACCGCCATCCAATCCCGGCTCGACGCGGGGGCCGCCGACCGATGGATCCCCTACGGGATCGGCACGCTCCTGGCGCTCGTGCTCGGCCTCACCAGCACCGCCCGGTTCGACGGGCTCGACATGGGCCCCGATCTCGCCGGGTACACACAGGCGATCTGGCTGCTGACCGAAGGCTTTTCCCCGACGGCCACCCTCCTGGGTGAGGGGGTCCACCTTCTCGAGCTGCGATGGTCGTTCTTCCTGTACGTGCTCACGGTGCCCGGCTGGTTCTTTCCGATCGCCAAGACGCTGCTCGTGGCCCAGGCGGTGGCACTTGGCCTGGCGGTCGTGCCGCTGTGGCTGCTGTGCCGCAAGGTGGCGCGCCTCCGGGTGGGGGCAGCGACGGCGATCTGCCTCACCTACGCGCTGCATCCGGCCACCCAGCGGATCGGCGCGGTCGACTTCCATCCCGAGGCCTTTGCCCTGCCGGCGCTCCTGGCGCTGGTCTACTACGGCGCCACCCGGCGTTGGCTGCTGTACTGGCCGACCCTGTTCCTCGTTCTCCTGATCCAAGCCGATCTCGGACTGGTGATCGCCGTGTTCGCGCTGTTCGTGCTGGGGGACGCAGAACGGAGCACCGGTCTCTGGACCCTCGCCATCGGTTTGGTCTGGTCCCTCGGCCTGTTGCTCGTCGCTCAGCCATTGAGCGGCGAGACCGGCGTGATCGGTGGTGTCTACGGCGAGTACGGCGATTCGTTCGGCGACGCCCTCATCGAGATCGTCTCCAACCCCGGCCGCTTCGCCGGCGACCTCACCGAACGTGAGAACATCACGCTGCTGCTGGGACTCCTCACCCCTGTCCTGTTCCTTCCCATGCTGTCCCTCCGGCACCTGATCCCAGCCCTGCCGGCGGTGGCGTTGCTCGTCCTCACTCAGTCGACCGACTCGTCGCAGGGCATCGCGCCGGTGCTGGCCTTCGTGATGGTCTCGTCGGTCTTTGCCCTCGACCGGCTCGGCACCCTGGGGGTGGATCGGGTATTCCTCGATCCGCGGTTGCTGACCGCCCTCATCGCCGTGGCCTCGTTGCTCTACCTCACCCGGTCGCCGCTGTCGCCCTATGACGAGCCCTGGCGATTCGCCGATCGCGATGAATCCGACGAGGAGCTGGTGGCCGCCGCCATCCGGCTGGAGGCCTCGGTGCCGGTCAGGGCCTCGGCCAACATCCTCCCCCACCTGGCCGACCGGCCATTTGCCTACTCGTTGTCGGCCGATCAACCCACGGTGGCCGCCGTCGTGTTCCGCTCGCGGGCTGTGCTGATCGACCAGCGCACTCTCGACGAGCCTCTCGGTCCAGATCAGCTGGACAGCTTCACCGCCCAGATGGCTGGTCTCGGGTTCAACCTGGTGAACGACGACCCCGACGGCGAGATCCTGCTGTTCTTCCGACCGTGAGCGATCCTGCCCGACCCGCATCGCTCCTCCGACGAGAGGAGCTTCTCACCTGGCCGAACGCCTTCACTCTGGTCCGGCTGCTCTGCATCCCGGTGTTTGTGTGGTTGTTGTTCGGGCGGGAGAACCGGGCGGCGGCGGCGTGGCTCCTGGCGGCCCTCGGAAGCACCGATTGGGTCGATGGTTACCTGGCCCGGCGACTCGACCAGGGCAGCGAGTTCGGAAAGTTGTTCGACCCGACGGTCGATCGTCTCCTCTTTCTCGTGGCCGTCCCGTCGATCGCCGTCGACGGGTCGATGCCCTGGTGGGTCGCCGCCCTGGTCCTCCTGCGGGAAGGGCTGGTAGCAGCCGGTGCTCTGTACCTCGCCGCCAGAAGGGTCGAGCCCTTCGCTGTGACCTGGGAGGGCAAGACCGGCACCTTCTTGATGCTGGTCGCCGTTCCGATGTTTCTCGGCGCCAGTTCGACCTTGTCATACGCACCACTGCTCGGCGTCCTCGCCTGGGTGTTCGCCATACCCGGCCTGGCCTACAGCTACTGGGCCGCCTTTGGGCAGTACCTTCCACAGGCGAGGGCCTCGCTCGGCTAAGTTGCAGGTCATGGACGTACCTGCGGATCTTCGCTATTCCTCGGATCACGAATGGGTCCGAAACGCCGGTGATGGCCGCTTCGTCGTCGGCATCACCGACTACGCCCAGGACGCGCTGGGGGATGTCGTGTACATCGATCTTCCCGAGGTCGGCACGACGATCTCGGTCGGCGAGGCAATCGGCGAGATCGAATCGACAAAGTCGGTCTCGGACGTCTACGCACCGCTGACCGGCACGGTGGTGGAGGTGAACGCCGACCTCGTCGACGCCCCGGAGAAGGTCAACAGCGATCCCTATGGCGACGGTTGGATGTTCGTCGTGGAGGTCGCCGACGGATCGTCGGCCGACGGGTTGCTCGACGCACCCGGCTACGCGGAGCTGACCGAGGGCTGAGGACGAGCCGTGGGCGCCTCCTGTCCGGTCTGTGGGTATGACAACCCCCTCGGAGCGAACTTCTGCTCCTCCTGCGGGCACCAGCTTCGTAGCGCGACGAACTCCGAGACCGAGAAGATCATCGTCAGCGACACCGTCGGTGGACCTCCGGCCTCCCGGCCCGATGGGGCGGTACTGGTCGTGCGTCAGGGCCCGAAACGGGGGAGTCGCATCGCGCTCGACGCAGCGGAGATCAGCATCGGTCGCCAGGAGGACTCGGACATTTTCCTCGACGACATCACCGTGTCGCGTCGCCATGCGGTGCTGCGTCGTCACGCCGGCGGGTTCCAGGTGACCGACCGGGGCAGTCTCAACGGCACCTATGTCAACAAGAAACTGGTCGAGCAAGCCGATCTGGTCGACGGGGACGAATTGCAGATCGGGAAGTTCAAGATGGTGTACCTCGCACTGGGGGCAGAGCAATGAGCCGAGTCCGTGATCACTGGTCGATCGGGGAGGTGCTCTCTCTGCTCCAGGACGAATTCCCGGAGGTGACCATCTCCAAGATCCGCTTCCTCGAGAGCCAGGGGCTGATCGATCCCGAACGGACGCCGTCGGGTTACCGGAAGTTCTCCGACGCCGACTACGACCGGCTCTACTGGATCCTCGAGCAGCAGCGGGATCACTACCTGCCGTTGCGGGTCATCCGGGACCGGCTCGACGAGGGGCAGGAGATCGCACCGGCACCGCGCCGCAGCGACGCCCGGATCGGCGACGAGATCGATGACGACGAGGTCGATGCGCGAGCGGTCAACGGCGGCCCGGACGCGTCCACCGAGGTCACGCCCGTGCCACCACAGCCGCCCGAGGGCTACGAATCGGATGCAGAACCGACATTCGCCCAAGCGATGGCCGGGCGGGAGGGCCCGGTCTCCACGACCGATCCCACCGAGCGCCACCCGGTCAAGCACGCCGAAGCCAACGCTTTGGCCGCCGTCATGGCCGACCAGCCCGGCACCGAGGCCGACGGCACGGAGGCCGACGGTACGGAGGCCGACCAGACCGGCACGGAGGCCGACGGTACGGAGGCCGACCAGACCGGCACAGGCGCCGACCAAGCCGGCACAGGGGCCGACGGTACGGAGGCCGACCAAGCCGGCACAGGGGCCGACGGTACGGAGGCCGACCAGACCGGCACAGGGGCCGACCAAGCCGGCACAGGGGCCGACCAAGCCGGCACGGAGGCCGACCACACCGGTACGGAGGCCGACCAAACCGGCACAGGGGCCGAACCGCCGCCGTTGCGCAAAGCCGCCCCCCGTCTG
>JBFGLT010000172.1:0-6093 GCA_041576015.1 Acidimicrobiales bacterium | reverse complement strand
GCCGGCGTGATGGCCGCCCTCAGCAGACCCAGCGCCGCCAGCCGCTTCGGACCCGTGAGGTTTCGGTCGAGCTGTGTGCACCCCTCGTCCCGAGGAGCCGGTCGAGGAGGAAATCCATCCCGAGACGGAGGCGAGGATCAGCCTCCAGCGGGGTGTTCTGCGCAGGCCGTCGAGGTCTGATGATCAGTGCAACGACCTGTTCGCACAGGACTGATCTCGACAAGGAGCAGACTCGTGAACCAGCATGCAGACCAACATCGCCTCGTCATCGAGAACATCACCAAGACCTACGACGGCTCGACGGTCGTCGACGACCTCAGCTTCAGCGTCGAGCCCGGTCGGATCACGGGGTTCCTCGGACCCAACGGATCGGGGAAGTCGACGACCATGAAGATCCTGCTCGACCTCGCCGCCGCCGACGACGGAGTCGCCACGATCGGCGGACGCCGGTACCGGGACCTGCCTGACCCGGCGGGCACCGTCGGGGTCGTTCTCGAGCCGAACGCGTTCCATCCGGGTCGCACCGGCCGCAACCACCTGCGGGTCCTGGCCCAGGCGACCGATCGACCGCTCAGTAGGGTCGACGAGACCCTCACCGCCGTCGGGCTCGACCCGAAGGCGGCGCGACGGAGAGTCGGCACGTACTCGCTCGGCATGAAACAGCGACTCTCGCTCGCCGGAGCACTTCTGACCGATCCGCCGGTGCTGATCCTCGATGAACCAGCCAACGGACTGGACCCCGAGGGCATCCGGGAGCTGCGGGATCTGCTTCGGGAGCGGGCGACTCGAGGCGACACCATCTTGGTCTCGAGTCATCTGCTGGCCGAGGTGGAGCACCTCGTCGACGACGTTGTCGTCATCAATTGCGGCCGCCTCGTCACGACCGGGACTGTCGCAGACCTCACCCGGGGCTCAGCCCGGGTACGAACACCCCATCCCCGGCGTCTCGCCGCCCAGATGTCCACGTCGGGTACCCGAGTGGAGGCGGTCGGACCAGACACCCTCGTCGTCACCGGTCTCGACCTTGCACAGATCGGCGATCTTGCTCACTCCGCCGGCATCGTACTGCACGAGCTCTCGGCCCAGGCCGGATCGCTGGAGGACGTCTTCTTCGCCCTGACAACCCAAACCACCGACACTTCACCGCAGGAGGCTCTCGCATCATGACATCGATCAACACCACACGCAGCGAACTGCGCAAGCTGACCACGACCCGCATGCCGCTGGCCTTCGGGATCGTGCTCATCGTACTCGCCATCACAAACGGCATCGCCGTTGCCATCGGGACCGACATGGACGGCTCCAAGACCTTCATCTCCACCGCCGCCGACCAGCAGTCCCTCATGGCCTTTGCTTCCAATTCCCTGATGATCGCCGGCCTGTTCGGCGCCATCGCCTCCGCACGCGAATACACCCACAACACCGTGATCGCCACCTTCCTCAACACACCGAATCGGGCCCGCGCACTCCGAGCCCAGTTCGCCGCCATCGGCGCCGCTGGAGCGATCGTCGGCCTGGCCGGCGCTGCGTTCACCGTCGTGGCCATCGCGGTGTCACTGCCGCTCACCGATTTCGCCTTCATGGTCACCGCCGGTGGAGTCGCCCAGGTGCTTGCGGCATCCGCTTGGGCGGGTGCCGCCGGTGCCGTGCTTGGAGCGGGCATCGGCAGCATCGTGCGCAACACCGGCGGCGCCGTCACCGGCGCCGTACTAGTCCTCGTGATTGCACCACCGGTCATCGTGCAACTCGCCACCGGGGCTGCGCCTTGGATGCCGAGCACGCTCGCGCTCGTGGCATCCGGTGTGGCCGAGGAGACCGGCACGGTCTCCGCCATCGTCGCCATCGCCCTGTGGGGCCTCGTGCCCGCCGCAGCGGCGACCTGGCTGGTCGGTAGTCGAGATGTGACCTAGCGAGCCACCCCGCCAGCCAACGACCCACGACCTCCCCCGCTCGACGGAACTCGCATCCGCCGGGCGGGGGATGAACAGATCCGGCCCCAGGTCTACGGTAACCACGACACCATGACAGCCATCGACCACCAACGGAAGGCTCCGGCCGTCGTTTCCGGCGGGCTGCGCGCCCTGGCGGCGGCGTTCGACCCAGGCGAACCCCACCAGGTGCGGGGACCGTTCGCTCGGTGGCCGCACGTCACCGATGGCGCCCTGGCCCTCGTCGTCTTCTGCAGCTCGCTCATCGCGGTGGCAATCAGCGCCCTGGACGATGGCGAGGACTTCACCGTGGCAGCGGTCGCCGACCGGCCCGCCGGTGCGGTCCTTCTCCTTGCGCTGTCGGCGGCCTCCCTCTGGTGGCGGCGGTCCCAGCCGATCGCCGTCACCGCTGTCGTGCTCGCACTCTTGATCACCTGGGCCCTTGCCGGCTACGGCGACGGCCAGGATCTCGCCCTCGCCGTGGCCGTCTACAGCGTTGGTCGGTACACGGTCCACCACCGACACAGCCTCGCCGCCGTCACAGCGGCGATCGCCATCGCTCTCGCCGGCACCGTCATCGACCGAAACCAGCGGATCGACATCGCCCCTGCCGTGATCCTCACCGTGCTTCCCTGGTACGTCGGACGTCGGATTCGAAACCGCGGCGACTATCTCACCCTGCTCCAAGACCGCAACGAACGCCTCCAGGCCGAACAGCTCGCTCGCGCCCGCCAGGCCGTTTCCGACGAGCGCACCCGCATCGCCCGCGAACTCCACGATGTCGTCGCCCATCAGGTGTCAATGATGACAGTCCAAGCCGGCGCCGCCAGGACGATCGCGTCTCGCGATCTCGGCGCAGCCGTCGAGGCCATGGGGGATGTCGAGAGGGCCGGCCGCCAGGCTCTAGGTGAGCTCCGCCACCTCCTCGGCGTACTTCGGGCCGAAGCGCTCGACGACGACCACCTCGGGCCGCAACCCGGACTCGGGGACGTTCCTGCCCTCGTCGACCACCTCGCTCACACGGGGGCCGAGGTCAGCTTCGATCTGGCCGGCGTCCCCGCGAACCTGAGCGCCGCGCTCGATCTCTCGGCCTACCGGATCATCCAGGAGTCGGTCACAAACGTCATCAGGCACGCGGGGCCCGAGCCGGCCGTCCACATCACCGTCGCCGTTGTCGAGGACCGACTCGAGATCGACGTCACCAACACGACCGACGGCTCGCCTGCCCGACTTCCGGTGTCGGGATTCGGGATCGCCGGAATGCGTGAACGAGTCGCCGTTCTAGGCGGCACGCTCACCGCCGGTCCGCAGCCACCCGGCCACTATGGGGTGCACGCCAGCCTCCCGCTCGAAACGGGGTCGGGATGACGATCCGGGTCGCAGTGGTCGACGACCAAGCACTCGTCCGTCGAGGCTTCGCCATGATCCTCGACCATGAACCCGACATCGACGTCGTCGCCGAGGCCGGTACCGGCGGCGAGGCGATCGAAGCCACCATCCGACACCGACCCGATGTGGTGCTCATGGACATCCGGATGCCGGAGATGGATGGCCTCGCCGCCACCGAGGCCGTGCTCGAACAGGCCGATTGGCCGGTGAAGATCATCATCCTCACCACCTTCGACCCCGACGAGTACGTCTACCGAGCGCTCCCGGCCGGCGCCAGCGGCTTCATTCTCAAGGACGTCCTGCCTGAGGAACTTGCGCCCGCCATTCGGACCGTCGCCGGCGGTGGGGCTCTCCTCGACCCGACGATCACCCGTCGCCTCATCGGGCGATTCGCCCAGACCCTGGCGGCCGACGCAGCAGCCACCAGGCGGCTCGACACTCTCACCGACCGCGAGCGCGAAGTGCTCATAGAGCTGGGCAGTGGCTCCAGCAACGCCGAGATCTCCGACGCCCTCTACATCGGCGCCGCCACCGTCAAGAGCCACGTGTCGAATATCCTCACCAAGTTGGGCCTGCGGGACCGCGCCCAAGCGGTCGTCTTCGCCTACGAAAGCGGCCTGATCACCCCCGGCCACCGCGACATCGGGCACTGAGGCACGCTGATCAGTCCGCCCACACGCGATTCTTTCGCTGGCTCGGCGTTCAGCGCAGGCCGGTCAACGCGAGCGCATTGAGGACGAGGAGCCCGGCGATCCCGAACATGGCCAGGAAGACCGACACGGGGTAGGGCCCGACCGACACCGGGATTCGAAACGCCGGGTCGCCGTCCCCGTTCGATCGCAGCTTCAGCAATGCCGCATTCGCCATCAGAAACACGAGCATGATCATGATGTTGCTCATCGCGGCGACGACTCGCAGATTGCCGATCAGGCCGAAGGCGGCGGCGAAGAGGGTGACAGCCACGATGGCCAGCACCGGTGTCTGGGTCCGACCGTTGATCTGCGTGAGTCGTTCGAGCCAGCTGATCTCGTTGTCGCGAGAGACGTCGTACAGAAGGCGGCTGGTCCCGAGCAGGTTACTCAGAATCGTCTTGGAGGTGGCGAACAGCGCAACGGCGATGATCGCCGTGGCCCACGTGGCGCTCGCCTGCGTTTCCATGATCTCGGCCAGCGGTCCGGCGGACTCGCTCAACTCATCGGGACCGAGGGCCGACACGGCCGCAACGGCCACCGTCAGATAGACGACCAACACGATGCCGGCCGAGATCAGCAACCCCCGCGGCAGTGTCGTTTCCGGCTCCTTGGTCTCCTCGGCCAGTTTTACGAGATCCTCGAACCCGATGAAGCTGAAGAAGATGAGCGCGCTTCCGATACCGAGACCCAGCGCGTCCACGTCGCCCGAATCGACCAGGCTCACTGTGCCGATCTCGGGCGCAGACACGACCACGACCGCAGCCAAGCCGGCGAGCGTGACCGCCGTCGCGAGCGTGTTGAACCAGCTCGCCTGCGCTGCGCCGGCGATGTTGACGAGCCCCATCGCTGCGATGATGCCGAGAGTTGTCAGCGTACCGGGGAGGCCGACGAGCCGCGAGAGGTATGAGCTGAACGAGATGGCGATGGCCCCCGCCGCCACCACTCCGGTGAAGAGCATGAAGACGCTCGCAAAGGTCGCCACCCGTAGCCCGAACGCCTGTTTCACGTACTCGAAGCTTCCGCCGGCATCGGGATGTCGAGACACCAGCTCGGCATAGGTCGCTGCTGTGAGCAAGGCCACCGCAGCGGCCAGAAGGAAGCTGAGCCACAGCAGGTTTCCGCCGTAGCCGGCCGCTTCGCCGATGATGGCGTAGATTCCCGCACCAACAATTCCTCCTACACCGAACAGCACGATGTCGGTCAGACCGAGCTCGCGAGCGAGCTGGCCCTCGGAGGCGGTGCCTCGAGCGTTGGGTTTGCGGTCGGTCTTGGTTGCAGTGTCGATCTCTGGTCCCTACCCCCCACCGGCAGGTGACAAACCGCACCGACCTTGCGTTGCCGGTGTTCGAGTGTGGGGAGTCTCAGCCTCGGAGTGTCCCAACCAGGGGTTGGTCGACGACGCCCCGAGGAACGACCGTCACCTCCGCTCCGGTCGCCACGGCAAGAGCCACGGCGCCTTCGGTGGCGGGGCACTCGGATGTGCCGTCACCTCGGCGTGCCAGGGGGACAGAGAAGTCGAATCGCTCGACCCAGCGCTGATCGTCGAGCGTGTCGTCGGCGACATAGAGGTGCGAGATCCGTCCCTGGCCGAGCATGTCGAGAACGTCGGCTCCCTCGACCGCACCGCCCCTCGCCAGGGAGCTGCGCAGCGTTTCCAGCCCTTGGGTGAGACGGTCGGCTGCGATCGACCGGATCGCAACGTCAGCGTTGTCGAGGAACGCCTCCGGGCCAGCGGTGCGCGAGCCATGCACGACGACCAGCTCGCCCAGTCGGTCCGGCAAGTGTTCGGCAAAGAAGCCGACGGCCCGCTCGTCGCCGCCGGCCACCACGATCCCGGCATCGAAACCATCTCCGTCGAGAGCCTCTACCACCAGCTTTGCGTTGTCCTCCCAGGTGTTCTCGGCGATCTGCTGGAAGCGCCGCTGTGACCATCCGCCAGGGTGGCCCCGGTGGATGTGCTCCCCGTCGCCAGCGATCGAGGTGGTGCGCACCGGTGCACCGAGATCGCTGCGGAACCAGAGGTCGGCGCCCCTCCGGTCGAGAAGCACTGCGGCGTGGGGAACATCGCTCTGGGTGACGGCGAG
>JBFGLT010000171.1:0-6177 GCA_041576015.1 Acidimicrobiales bacterium | reverse complement strand
GTGGCGGCCGACACGGCCGAGGTCGTGATCGCCATGGATGCCGATGAGGTCACGGTCGACAACACCTATCGCAGGCTCAAGAGCGACGGGCCCCGGAATGTGTTGCCGCTGGTGATGAACCTGGCCGATCCGTCACCGGGGCTGGGTTGGCGAGGCACCGAGCGGGCGCCGTTGGAGGACCGGGGAACGCCCGACCTCGTCCTGATGCTGGCCGTGATCCACCACCTCGTCATCGGCTCGAACCTGCCGCTGGCCTCGGTCATCGACTGGTTGGCGACGTTGGGAGCCGACGTCATCCTGGAATGGGTCCCCCTCGACGATCCGATGTCGAAGCGACTGACCGCCAACAAACGCCGCCACGAGGTCCACGCCGACTACTCCGAGCAGGATCTGCGCCGCTACTGCAGCCGATACTTCTCCATCGCAACGGAACAGCCGTGCGAGACGCGACGGTTGTTCCACCTGACGCCCCTGCGATGAGCGAGGAGGCCGTGGTCGTCTCGCGGCGCGACCGGTTTGCCGTGCTCGTGGCGTCCACCGCCCTTGGTGTGTCGTGGCCCGTGCTCGAGCTGCTGAGCCGCAACGTCGAGTTCTTTGTCGTGCGTCGCACCCCTCGGTGGGAGATCGTGGGCCTGGGCCTGCTGCTGGCCATCGGTATCCCGCTATTGGTGGCTTTGGTGGGGAGCTTTCGGGGCAGAGCCGGTTCGATGGTGGGCTCGGCCCTCATCGTTGCCACCTCGTCTTCCGTGGCGTGGTTGTACGTTCGCCGAACGCCGCTGCACTGGTTGGCCGCCGCCGTCGTGGCGTTGCTCGTCGGCCTCGGCGTGCTCTGGGCGTTTCGACGGTGGGACGGCGCCCGCCTGCTCGCCCGGTTCCTCAGCCCCGCCCCGCTGATCATGTTGGTGATCTTCCTCTTCGCCACTCCGGTTGGTGGGCTTCTGTCGGGCTCGGGCGCCGGCGTCGCCAGCCGTCTGCTACCGGCGAACAGCACCCCGGTGATGATGATCGTGTTCGACGAGCTTCCCGCCGCAGCCCTCATGGACTCCTCGGGCGATCTGCGACGGGATCGGTACCCGAACTTCGCCCGTCTGGCCGACGACGGCATCTGGTTTCCGAACGCGGTGACGGTCAGCGACGCCACGGAATTTGTGGTTCCGGCGATGCTCACCGGTCTCGATCCCGATGACTCGAAGGCACCGTACACCTCCGACTACCCGGAGAACCTGTTCGTGGCGCTGTCGGAGGGCCGTGATCTCCACGTTCACGAGACGATCACCCAGCTGTGCCCCGACTCATTGTGCGAGTCCACCGCCAGCATCAGCACACCGCTTCTGACCGACGTCGGCATACTGGCCGGTCACGCGCTGCTGCCGGAGCCGCTGACCGGGTCGTTGCCGTCGATCGACAACGCCTGGGCCGACTTCGGCGCCACCAACGAGGAGTTCGACAGCATCGCGGCGTTTCGTGAGGCGGCCGGATCCGATCCGACACGCCCGATCGACGAACTGATCGATGACATCGCCACACCCCGGTCCGGTCAGCCTCCGTTCTACTTCATGCACGTGTTGATGCCCCACCACCCCTGGGAGTTTCTGCCCGACGGCCATCGCTATCCGCTCCCGGTCAAGAAGGCGCCGGGCCGCTCCGGAAACGGCTGGGGTGACGACGACTTCCTCCTGGCTCAAGCCGCTCAGCGGATGCTCCTGCAGGTGGAGTACACCGACACGGCCCTGGGTGAGATCCTCGATGCCCTGGACCGGGCGGGAACCTACGATGAGACCGCCATCGTGGTGGTCTCCGATCACGGCATCGCCATCAAGGAGAACGTGGCCCATCAGCGCCGGATAACCGACGACACCGTCGGTGACATCGCCGCGGTGGCCCTGTTCGTCAAGGCTCCCGGCGGACCGGCCGGGGTGATCGACGATCGACGGGCCCACACCACCGACATCGCCCCCACGGTGGCCGAGATCCTGGGCACCACGCTGCCCTGGGAGACCGATGGTGCATCGCTGCTTGGCCCCGACCCGAAGCGCACCGAGAGCACCACCACGGGCCCGAAAGGGTCCGCGACCTACGGTGCCGACGGGCATGAACGCCTCGAGGTCTCGGCGCGGCTCGAGCGATGGTTCCCGACGGGCGACCCCTGGCCCCTTCGTCCAGCACCGAGCCCCGATCTGTTGGGAGACGAGATCGATGTGACCGCGCTCGAAACCTCGCCCTACTCGGCCCGGCTCGAACAGGCGGAGCTCTACAAGGCGATCGACCTGGACGATGGCGTGCTCCCGGCCCGCGTCACCGGCGAACTCGTCGGCGATGTCGACGGTACCGAGGTGCTGGCCATTGCGGTGAACGGCAGAGTCGGTTCGCTCACCCGCAGCTTCCGGGAGGACGACGGCGATCGGGTTCTCTTCCAGGCCATGATCCCCGTCGACTACTGGGCGGACGGGGTGAACGATGTGGCGATCGTCGAGATCCGGCCCGACGATGAATCGCGGCTTGTGCAACGGCGACGCTGACTGATCCCGCCAGGTAGCTCACTCGGCGCTCTGATCAGGTGACGTGAAGCTGGCGGCCCACCACAATGTCGGGTTGCCAACCGAGCTGTTGAGCTGGCGGATGCCGTCATCGCCGGAAAGCCTCATGCCATGCGGGGCGATGGCGATGTGGATCTCCGCTCCTTCGGGGTCGTCGAGGGGCGCCCCGGTGGTCGGCGACTGGCCGAGTCGGACGTTGCCCTCGAGATGCAGCCGGTCGCCGTCACCGACACGACCATCGACCTGGTAGACACCACCGCGTGCCGCGGCGCCCGGCGCAAAGTCGTCCGTATCGCATTGCCCTTCGGAGCAGAGCGACGGTTCGTTGAACGCGAAGAGCCAGAGCGTGAACACCTCTGGCGCATCACTTGCGCCCGGACTGATCGATGGATGTGGCTCGGCGCCCGGTGGGACCATGTCGCCCGTCGGATACTCGTAGCTCCCCGGCTCCGGGGTCGGAACCGTCACGTCGATGGAGAGCCCGTCGCTCCGCCGCAGGAGGCGGGCACCGTGATCGGCCAGCGAGCGCTCGGTGTCGCCCTGCTCGCCGATGTCACTCGTCTGCCAGGCGCCGTCATCGCCGCCCCGGGTCAGGATCACCCCGAACCCGGCAAGCACGATGACCAGCATTGCCGCAGCGGCCAAGACGATCCATCGTCGACGGCCCGGTCGCCCCTCGGGTACGGCGGTCGTCCGAGGAGACGACCTCAGGTCGGGTTCGGTGAACGGGTTCGTCATGTGGGCCTCACGATCATGGTGAAGTAGTCGGTGGCCGACGCGGCCGGCGCGCCGTGGATGCAGTTGACGACGACGGGAGCTCCGGTGACCAACGCCGCGGTGCCTGTTCGGGCCCCCAGCTGGGCCGTCGTGATCCCGAGGATCGCCTGGAGTGACTCCGGAATGCCGTTCTCGGCTGCACTCTCGGTCTCCAGGTCCTCGATCGTCACGCCGACCGGGATTGTTCGAACGGCCAGCCCGGCGATGTCAGAGCTCGCATTGGTCAGGTCGAACGCCACGATGGCGCCCCGCTCGACCTCGAGCAGCGAAGGGTCAGCGGTGATCGAGTCGCCTCCGGAATCAGCTGATCTGATGGCGTCGACCGAGCACCCGGAGTCGGTCAAGGTGAGGTCGACGAACACATCCGCTTCGAGCTGCCAGCTCGGCGGGCGCTCGGCATGGGGCGACACGAGGATGTGCTCGAACTCGACGTCGCCTTCGAGGTTCTTGAGCCGGCCGTCGATGTCGACCAGGTGGTCACCGGATCGCGACAGCCCGACGGCGCCGTCGGCGAATCCGATCGTCGTCTCGCCCGATTCGAGGTTGCCGTCGAGATACCGGGCGATCACGGTGTCGGTGACCGCGTCGAACCGCTTGACGGTCGAGGTGAGGACGACGTCTCGATCGGCGGCCGGCAAGGTGAGGAACTCGTCGACATCGGACCCGATGGTCCAGACGTGGGCGTGCTCGTCGGACCGCTCGTTGGCGGCGCGGGTCACGCCGGCGCCGGAGGCACCGGCGTCGTGGAAGATGACGTCGACGCCGTCATCGTAGAGCGACTGCGCCAGCTGCCAGGCCGCATCGTTGCTCAACTCCGCTCGTGCTATCGGGTCCGCGAACGGCCCCAGGAACGTCGACACCACTTCGATGGACGGGTCGATCCACCGGACTCCCTGCTCGAAACCGCTGCGAGAACGTTCCGTACGGAATGTCTGGTAGCCGCCGATGAACGCAACCCGGCCGGCGTCGGTGGTCAGGGCCGCTGCCGCCCCGGCCACGAAGGCGCTGTCTTCGACCTCGAAGTGCATCTCGGCGATGTTGGGCCCCTCGATGTGGACCGCCGCCGGGTCGATGGCGACCCATTGCACGTCGGGGTACGCCGGCGCCACCGCCTCGACTGCAAGATCAAATTCGCGGCTGACGATCACCAGGTCGGTTCCGGCATCGGCCAAACGTCGAAGATAGTCCTCAGCCGAGACGAGCGGCTGGCCCCGGTCGATCTCGATGTCGTGCTGACGCTCGGCGTCGAGGGCTCCGGCGATCATGAGATCGGCGATACCGAGATCACCGGTGACACCGTGGACGAGGGCGATGGTTGGTTGCCGGCTGCCGACGAGCACGATGGCGACGGCGATGATGCCGGCGGCCACGACGACCGCGACCACGCCGAGTTCCCATGAACGTCGTCGTGCGGTCCGGCCGAGCCGGATTTCGCGGGCCCGGCGTTGGTCCTCGGCGAGGCGTTCCGACTCCCGGTGTGCGATCGACTCGTGGAGGAACTTCTGCTCGGCCGTGCTCGGCCGGAGTGAGCTGACCGCGGCCCACTCCTCGTAGTCGGCCAGACGCCGGCCCGAAAGCAGATAGTCGGGTTGACGACCGGAGTCGACCCACTCATCCAGTGCGATCACCAGTCTCGCATGCGTGGCGACATCGTCCTGTCCCTCTTCGATCCAGCGGCGCAGTCGCGGCCACTGATGCAGGAGCGCCTCGTGGGCCACCTCGACGGTGGGTGAGCCGCCGACCGGGTCGCGGTCGAGGGTGAGGAGCCGGTGGGTGGCGAAACGGTCGATCACCTCCTGCAGCGGGATGAGGTCGGTCGCAATGGTCACGATCTCCTGGCCGGAGACCCGGCGCCGGGCCCACGCCCCCTGATCGACGATCGTGACGAGACGGAGGAAGAGCTGTCTCGCCGCATCACGTTCGGCGGGGCCGAGCGCGAGGAACAGATCCTCGGCCCGGCGGGCGACGGCACCGCTGATTCCGCCGAGCGCCTCGTAGGCATCGAGCGTGAGCACAGCACCGTCCCGCCGGTCGAACAGTTCGGTGAGGGCGTACTGGAAGAGCGGAAGCCCGCCCGACTGGCCGGCAACATCGTGAAGGAGCTGCACGAGCAACGGTGGCTCGAGCCGGGTGGCGGCCCGCGCCGCCGGGGCTTCGGCAGCCGTCTCCAGCTCGTTGGGAGTCAACGGCACGACGTTGACGACGCCCTCGGAGAGCAGCCGGGCGAAGACCGGATACTCCAGCGGCTGACCGTAGAAGTCGGCCCGAAGGGCGAGTGCGACGACCACTCGACCATGCGGATCGTCGGCCAGCACCTCCAGGTTCCGGATGAAGCGATCGCGTTCGGACCGTGGAGCTCCGAGCGTGAACAACTCCTCGAATTGATCGATGACGAGCAGCAGTCGGGCGTCGTTGTCGGGCAGCACCCGTAGGCACGCCCGCAGCAGGCCGTCCTCCGGGTCGGTCAGCAACTCGGTGAGGCTGTCCGGGGAGTCGAGTGTCGAACGCAGCAGCGCAGCCTCGGCCTCCCGGAATGGTTTCGAACCGGGGACCATCTGGGCGATCACCCAGTCGGCAGTGTCCTCGACAACACCCTTTCGCACCGCCGGCATGAGCCCCGCATGCAGGGCGCTCGACTTTCCGGAACCACTCGCGCCGACCAGCGCCAACAACCGCCCGCCCGCCACCATCCGACGCACCAGCTCGGCCACCAGTCGTTCGCGGCCGAAGAATCGTTCGGCGTCGGATTCGGTGAACGCCTGCAGACCGTTGAACGGGTTCGCAGCCGGCGGTGGCGGCCCGCGGCCTGGTTGCGGTCTCGGCGCCAGCACCGGATCGTGGAGCAGGACCTGCTCCTCCACCC
>JBFGLT010000170.1:0-6186 GCA_041576015.1 Acidimicrobiales bacterium | reverse complement strand
CTCGCTACGCTCGGCAATTGGCGCACACCCATCGTGCTGCCTTGCTGGCGCGGCGGCAACGGAGCGGTCCATGGCCGCAGTCACCGCCCGAGGGCTACGACCGGACTCGCTACGCTCGGCAATTGGCGCACACCCATCGTGCTGCCTTGCTGGCGCGGCGGCAACGGAGCGGTCCATGCCCGCAGTCACCGCCCGGATGAGGAATACCGTCCCGGAGCCGGGCTGTTGTCCCAGGCATGGCCGACAAGACGCACGACACGATCATCCTCGGGGCCGGCCAAGCGGGCCCCGCCCTCGCCAACACCCTCGATCGGCGGGGCGAGAAGGTCGCCCTGATCGAAAAGCGGATGCTGGGGGGGACCTGCCTCAATGACGGCTGCCGGCCCACGAAGGCCATCCGAGCATCGGCCAAGGTCGCCTACACGGCCCGGACCGCAGCGGCCCAGCACGGAGTCACCGTCGGTGATGTCCACGTCGATCTCGGCGAGGTCATCGCTCGCAAGGACAAGTTGATCACCAACTGGCGTTCCGGAGCTGAGAAGTACTTCGAGAACCACGAGTCGATCGACGTGATCTACGGCGTCGGCCGGCTGGCCGGTCTCGAAGGGGACCTCAAGGTGGTCGACGTCGACGGGACGGAGTACGTCGCGCCGCGAGTGATCATCAACACCGGCGCCCGCAGCACCATCCCGCCGATCGACGGCCTGTCCGATGTCCCGGTCCTGAACAGCACGAGCATCCTCGAGCTGACCAAGCTACCCGACCACCTGCTCGTTCTCGGCGGAAGCTACATCGGCCTGGAGTTCGGCCAGATCTTCCGGAGGTTCGGCGCCCAGGTCACCATCGTCGAGTACGCCGACCGGCTGATCGCCCGCGAGGACGAGGACATCTCAGCGGCGATCGCCGAGTTCCTGGGGGAGGAGAGCGTCACGATTCGCACCGGCGTCGGCGCGACCCGGGCAGGTCTCGACGCCGATGGTTCGATCGCCCTCGACCTCTCGGACGGGTCGAACGTGACGGGAAGCCACCTCCTCGTCGCCACCGGCCGACGGCCGAACTCCGACGACATCGGCCTCGACTCCGTCGGCATTACACCGAACGAGCGTGGCTACATCGACACCGATCGCTATTTCGAGACGCCCGTACCGGGGATCTACGCCGTCGGCGATGTCAACGGGCGGGGGGCGTTCACCCACACGGCTTACCAGGACTACGAGATCCTGGCCGACCATCTGGGCGGCGGGGATCGCCACGTCGCCGATCGGGTGCTGACCTACGGGTTGTTCACCGATCCACCACTTGGCCGGGTCGGGATGACCGAACGGGACGCCCGAGCCAGTGATCGACGTGTCGGCATGGCCACGTTCCCTATGGCCAAGCTCACCCGTGCCGTCCTCGACGGCGAAACAAACGGTCTGATCAAATTGTTGGTCGATCTCGACACCGAGGAGATCCTCGGTGCGGCCACCCTCGGGCTGGCCGGCGATGAGATCATCGCCACCATCTCGATGATGATGCACGCCGGGGTTCCGTATACCGCCTTCGCCACGTGGCTGCCGATTCACCCCGTCGTCGGCGAGTTCTGGCCGACGATCATCCAGGGCATCGCGGAACTGAGCTGAGACCTCGCACGGGAATCACCCGACGGCGGCGGGCGTTGCTCGGATCGTGAACCTCTCGCATCCGGGCCCATCGGCGGGTTTGCTGACCGTTCGTGAGAACACCGAGACGGGTCGCTTCGAACTCCACGACACGTCCGATGCCCCCACCTCCCTGAGGAGCTTCGCCGTCTACCGCCGGTTCGAGAACACCCTCGTCATCCCCCATGTGGAGACGCTGGTCCACCACCGTGGCAACGGCTACGCCGAGGAGCTCCTCTCCCGCCTCGGTGAGATCGTTCGGGCCGACGGGCGCACCCTGAGACCGACGTGTCCCTTTGCCGCCGCCTACTTCCGCACGCGCCCTGACCTCGCCGACGTGGTTCACTGACCGACCGAGTGCGCCGTCCGCCCGCTCGTGGTGAAGTGGTCACATGGATCTCCGGCTGCCCCAGGACCTAGTCGACTACCTGTCCGAACTCGATGAGTTCATCGAGACGGAGATCGCTCCTCTCGAGGCTGCCGACGACAATGGGCGGTTCTTCGATCACCGGCGTGAACACGCCCGCACCGACTGGGGCCGCGACGGGCTGCCCAGTGCCGAGTGGGAGGCGCTGCTGGCCGAGGCCCGCCGGCGAGCCGACGCCGCCGGCCACTACCGCTACCCCCTGAGCTCGGAGTACGGCGGGCGGGACGGCACGAATCTGGGGATGGCGGTGATCCGTGAACACCTGGCGAGGCGCGGACTCGGCCTCCACAACGACCTCCAGAACGAACACTCCATCGTCGGAAACAACGTCGGTCTGCTGTTGATGATCGAGTACGGAACCCAGGAACAAAAGGCCGAATGGATCGAAGCGCTGGCCACGGGAGAGCGATCGTTCGCCTTCGGAATCACGGAACCGGCGCACGGATCCGATGCCACCCACATGGAGACGACCGCCAGCCGAACCGATGGCGGCTGGATCATCAACGGCACCAAGACCTGGAACACCGGTGTCCACACCGCCACCCATGATCTGATCTTCGCCCGCTCGAGCGGGCAGGCCGGAGACGCTCGGGGAATCACCGCCTTTCTGGTGCCCACCGATGCTCCTGGATTCCGGGTCGAGGAGTATCTCTGGACGTTCAACATGCCCACCGACCACGCCAGAATCACACTCACCGCGGTGGAGGTTCCCTTCGATGCGGTGTTCGGCGAAGCGGAACGGGGTCTGGCCGTCGTGCAGCACTTCTTCAACGAGAACCGCATCCGGCAGGCGGCGTCCAGCCTCGGAGCGGCCCAGTACTGCCTCGACCGGACGATCGCATTCGCCAAGGAACGGGCCCCGTTCGGGACGCCTCTCGCCAACCACCAGGGAATCCAGTTCCCGATCGTCGAGCTGGCCACACAGTGCGAGATGCTGCGGGCGCTCATTCACAAAACGGCGTGGGACATGGACGCCTCCGGCCCGTTCGCTGTCAGCGACAAGGTGTCGATGTGCAACTACTGGGCGAATCGGCTGTGCTGTGAGGCAGCTGATCGGGCGATGCAGGTCCACGGCGGTATGGGGTACAGCCGCCATCTGCCCTTCGAGCACATCTACCGGCATCACCGGCGGTATCGGATCACCGAGGGAACCGAGGAGATCCAGATGCGGCGGGTCGCCGGGTACCTGTTCGGTTTCATGAAGCAGCGGGCTCCCAAGGGCGTCTGATGGAGCCCCGGCTTCGAGAGCGCCTCGTCGCCGAGTTCGGCGCAAAGCTCACCCAGGTCCGGCCGCTCTCCGGCGGCGCCAGCTACCAGTCCTACGACGTGAACACCGCCACCGGCGAACGGTGGCTGGTGCGGGCGGCCGGCACGTCGCCGCCGTCGATCGAGCTCGGTGGCATCGGCCTCGACACCGAGGCAGAGCTGCTCCGGCGAGCCCGGTCGTGCGGCGTTCCGGTCCCGCAGGTCCGATCCGTCTTCACCGATCCGCCCGCCCTCGTGGTGCAGTGGCTGGAGGGCGAGAGCCTCGGCGGCCGCATCGCCCGCCGGCCCGAGTTCGCCGCTGCCCGCCGCCGGTTCGCCGGCCAGTGTGGCATGGCGCTCGCTCGAATTCACCGGATCGATCCCGGGGGGCTCGCACTCCCCGCCTTCTCCATCGCCGGCTTCGTGACCGAGACCCATGTCCGCTACCGCCGACTCGGGATCATCCGACCGATGCTCGACGCAGTCGCTCGACGGCTGGTCGACAGCGCCCCACCCGAGGTCGAACCGACGGTGGTCCACGGGGACTTCCGCAACGGCAACCTCATGGTCGATCCCCGCCTCGGCGTGGTCGGGGTGCTCGATTGGGAGCTCGCCCATCTGGCTGATCCGATGAGCGACCTCGGATACCTGATGATCAACTCGTGGCGTTTCGGAGACACCCGCCACGAGGTTGGCGGCTGCGGATCGGCCGAGGACCTCTTCGCCGCCTACCGGATCGAGTCTGGTCGAACCGTCGACCCAGAACGTGTGCGTTGGTGGCAGGTCGCCGGGTCCTTCTGGTGGGCGGTGACCTGCCTGGTGCAGGCCAGCCGGTTCGATCCAACCGAGCGGACCACAGTGCTCTTCGCCGCCATCGGACCCCGAGTCAGCGAGGCCGAGGTCGACTGCGCCGACCTGTTGATCGACCCGATCGAACACGAGCCGCTCGCTCCCGCGCCCGACGATGGCGTCGCCGAGGTCGGCCACCTCATCGACGCCGTCCGCCTGTACCGCCAGGGTCCGGAGGGCAGCCGCTACGACGAACTGGTCGTCGCCAACATGGCGGCCACGATCGACCGGGAACGCAGCCTCGGGTCCTCGGCCCGGCGCCGGGAGCTCGCTCGATTGGTTTCGCTGCTCGACGCAGATCCGAGTTGCAGCCTCGAGTCACTGCGGATCGATTTGGCCGATCGGCTGTGGGAGGGCGGCCGCACGCTTGACGAACCAGCCGTCGGCGCACACCTGGCCGCCACCGCCCTCGATCGCCTGCAGATCGACCAGCCGGGCTACCGGCGGTCGCGCCGGTAGCCGGGGAGGTGACCGGCGCTCAGGACCGGTGGGAGAACGTAAACGTGGCCGGGCCGACCGTGAATCGATCGCCGTCGGCCAGCTCCTGACGATCGACGAACACGCCGTTGAGCCTCGTGCCGTTGGTCGAGTCGTTGTCGACCAGGTGCCAGCCGGCGTCGATGGGCATGACGTGGGCGTGGAAGCGGCTGACGTTGCTCTCCTCGATGACGACGTCGTTGTCGTGGTGGCGACCGATCCTCACCCCGGCCGTGCCAAGGTCCCATTCGTGTCCTTCGGCGGTCACGAGCACGGCCGGCTGGGCCAGGACCGGTGAGTCGTCGAAGGAACTGCGGATCGAGAAGGTGCCTCGCCGGCGACCCTCAGCGGCCACGAGGTCGACGGTGACGGGGCCGGCAAAGGTCAACCCGTCCTTGGTGGCGGCCTGGCGAACTTCCTCGATCAGGTCTCGTGTGATCGTGGTGGTCTGATCCAGGATCCGCTGGTAGTCGTCGGTGGCCAACTCGACGACGTACTGATTGGCGGCGACGGCCCGTCCCTTGACGCTGACCTGGCGCTCCCGCACGGCCACCCGGCGGAGCCGCCGCCCGATCTCCACCGGCTGCAGACCCGAGCCGAACGCGCGAGCCATCAGACCCTCCACGAACTCCTCGATCTGACCTTCAACCGAGCGCAGCGCCATCACCGGCGAAGCGTAGTCCGGCGCCGCCCCGGGCTGGTTCGCGGGGGCGGGCGGAACCGGGCACACCCGCCGAAGAACTACGCTCTCAGCAGTGTCCGATGCCGTCCTCACGCTCCTTCGTCTCGGATTCCTGGCCCTTGTTTGGTTCTTCTTCCTCCGAATCGCTCGAACAGTCTGGAGCACCGCCGCACCGGTCGGTGCCGGCGGCCCGAACACCGACGGCATGGGTCGCCGTCCCAAGAAGCGGGCGCGGGGCGAGTCGGCAGTCGTGATCGTCGAGCCGCTCGAGCACGCAGGGATCGTCTACCCGGTCGATCAGCATCTGACGATCGGCCGGTCGGCAGCGTGCGACGTCACCCTCGACGACACGTTCGTGTCGTCTCAGCACGCCCGTCTGTCCCGTACCGATTCGGGACTGGTGGTCACCGATCTCGGCTCCACGAACGGCACCTACGTCGACCGGCAGCGCGTTACCACCCCGCTCACGCTTCGGCGAGGCTCCCGGCTTCAGGTCGGCAGCACCGTCCTGGAGGTCCGCTGATGCGTTTCGAGGTCGGTTCGTTCACCGACACTGGACGGGTGCGCGAATCGAATCAGGATCGCCTGCTCGTCGCCGGTGACTTCGTTGCCGTCGCCGATGGCATGGGCGGGCACGCCGGCGGTGAGCTGGCAGCCGAGACCGCCATCGATGATCTCCGCCGCTTCGGGGAACCTCACGACGCCGAGGATGTCGTCGCCGCCATCCGCCAAGCGAATCGCGCCGTGGTGGCGACCGCTGATCGCCACGGACTGGCGAACATGGGCACGACGGTCGTGGCCGCCCTGCTTCGCCCAATCCGCCGCTCGGTGACGATCGCCAATGTCGGCGACAGTCGCGCCTACCT
>JBFGLT010000169.1:0-6212 GCA_041576015.1 Acidimicrobiales bacterium | reverse complement strand
CGCAGCCACCGACTAGGTGAGCGGAGCGGACCGCGGATCCCATCGTTCCGTGCGCCCCCGAGCTCGAATTCCGGGCGCCTGGCGCACAGGACGCCGTGGTGGTCGGGTCGGGTCGGGTCCGGTCGGGTCCGGTCGGGGCACGTCAGGCCAGGGCGATACGGCGGAGCGGCAGGAGTGGGTCCTCGGGGACTTCATAGGCGTCGTCCCAGGAGTCGAGACGGTTGCGCCACTGTGACGCGTCCCCGATCTGGTCGACATAGGCGGCCTGACGCTTGGCCACCCGCCCGACCGGCGCCTCGTAGTCGTTCGACGGATCGTACTGGGCCTCGATGCCCAACTTGAGATTCCGCAACGCTTCGCTGCGAAGTTGCGACACGCGTGACTCGGTCACGCCGAGGAAACGGGCCAGTTCCTTCGAGGTCTTGCCTTCGAGGAAGTAGCCGACGATCACCAGACGCTGGCGCTCGGGAAGCAGTTTCACGGCATCCCGGAGGTAGTTGTGCAGCTCCCGTGTTTCCAGCTCCTCCGACGGTTCGACGGCGTTGTCGTCGCTGAGGATATCGACGAGCGTCAGGTCCTCGTCGGTGTCGGCGCTGGTCTCGTGGTCGAGGGCCAGGACGACGGAGCGGAAGAGTCGATCACGCAGCCGGGCGAGTTCCTCCTTGGTGACACCGAGGGCCTTGGCGGTCTCGTCGATGTCGGGCAGCCGACCCAGTTCGCTGGCCAACTGCTGTTCGGCAGACTCCAGTCGGCGGGCCAGCAGGCGTACCGAGCGGGGTGCCCAGTCGGCGGCACGAACCGAATCGAGGATCGCCCCCCGGATTCTTTGGGCGGCGAACCGTTCGAACGGCACTCCTCGACTCTCGTCGTAGCGACGTGCCGCTTCGACCAGACCGAGGGCTCCGGCTCGGGCCAGTTCCTCGCGGTCGACGTGGCGGGGAAAGTGCACGGCCACCTGGTAGACGACGTGCTTGACCAGCGGCAGATTCGCCTCGATGCGAATGTTGAGTTCCTGCCGCTGCTTCCCCGATACTCGTGTGTCACCCATTGGTTGATCTCACCCTTCTCTGATTTTCTTGGCAGTCGAACTCTCGACTTGCTGCGAGGTCAGGAGTTTCGGCCCTCGTTGGCCGAACCCAAGCCGCTTACGGCCGGCGACGGGCTCGGTCCCGTCGCACAAAGTCCTCCATGAACAAAAGGGGTTCTCGACAGGATCGGCAGAAACCTTTAGCGAAAACCGCGAAAAGTTATCCGGCCTGGATGTCGACCAGATCTTCGTCGAACTTGAGCAGACCGGTCCGGGGGAACCATGCGGACGATGCCGCCCCTCCCGATCTACGTTGCCGAAGCGACAACCAGTGTCGACTGGGCCGTGGATTTCGGGGAGGGATCAGTTGGCGATGCCGCTGAACATCGAGATGCGAACGCCCCGACGGTGGAGGTCGGCGAGGATCAGGTTCGCGTCGTCCCATTCGCTCAGGCCCGAAACGCCGACGGGGCCGTCACCGGCGACCAGGCCCAATGCGACCACAGCGGCAACTGCAGCACATACCACCGACGGGAACCCGGCGACCGCGTAGACGATCGTCTCGACCCGACCATCGCGCCACCCCCGCACCTCGGCCCGGACCGCCCCCGGACCACCGTCCTGGTGAGGCTTGCGGAGCATCGGGAGCCGCGAGGTCAGCCGATCACGACGGGTGGCCGACACCCGGGCCGAGAGCCGCTTCGCCTCCGGGTAGGTCCGATGGAGCAGGATTGGGCTACCCAGCGCGCCCCGGTAGCAGTCCCGAGCACCGATCGGTTCGGGAAACCAGGCCAGGTCACGGCCGGACCCGCCGGCCCGAAACTCCCAGCCGGAACCCACCCAGTCGCGTCCGGGCATCTTGAGCGCCCGGTGATGCTGGCGGGCGCACGCCGGACCGGCGGTACCGGCCTTGGCGACATTGATGGAGTCGACGGCATCCATCTGGTTGCCGGCATGGCGGGCCAGCAGGCAGCCGAGCCCTGGCGCCATGCCTGCACCGATCACCAGCGATCGCCCGACGCGACGGGCGAGGCCGTCGAGTTCGAGGAGGGCGTCGATGTCGTCGGGCGAGTCGGAGATCGAAACCACGTGGCTGCCGGCCGCCAACAGCTCGGAGGCCACGGCGGCGTGATCGCCACAAGGGGTGGCGAGGATGGCAACCTCAGGTGCCTCGGCTGCTGAAACCGGGCCGAACTCGACGGGAGCCCGTTCCCCCACCAGCCGCCCGGCCCGACTCTCGGCGTTCGGATCGGTGTCGTGAAGACGGAGCGCGAGCGGCGGCGACAGGTCATCGACGAGGTGCCGGACGATATGGCTGCCGGTCGTGCCGAGTCCGGCCACCGCGACGGTCGGGTTCATTCGCCGGTGCTGTTCGTCCGCGCCGCCTCGTCCGATCCCGCTTGGTCGGCCGGCTCCGAGGCGTCGTCCACGTCTGTCACGGCGAGGACCCCCGTCAGCTCGGCCTCGGTGAGTTCCCGCCAACCTCCCGTCTGAGGTGGCACCCCGCCCCGCCCCCGCAGCCGGAACAGCGTGGCGATCAGGCCGGTCAAGCCGAGGGCGGCGACCACTCGTCGAACCAGTGTCAACATGGGCCCAGCCTACTTCCGGTCCGGTCGATGGCAGGCAACGTTGCGACGCCGGCCCCGTTATGGTTGGCCCCATGGGCAACTCGCCGGTGAAGGTGTCGATGTGGATTCACAACCAGCTCGGTTGGGACGAGATGGTCGACCTCGCCAAGCTCGCTGACGACAACCCGGCGTGGTCGTCGATCTGGTTTGCCGACCACTACATGCCGAACACCCAGTCCGGTGAGCCGATCGAGGGCGACAGCCATGAGGCCTGGACGGTACTGGCCGGACTGGCTGCGGTGACCGAGCGGGTGCGACTCGGTCCGCTGGTCTCGCCGACGTCGGTCCACCATCCGGCTCTGCTGGCGAACCGGGCGTCGACCGTGGACCACATCTCCGGTGGCCGCTTCGTACTCGGGATGGGCGCCGGGTGGCAGGTCAACGAACACGCGGCCTACGGCATCGAGCTCGAACCGCCCAAGTCCCGAGTCGACCGGTTCGAGGAGAGCATTCAGGTCGTGCGCTCCCTCCTCGACAATGAACGCACCGACTTCGACGGCACCCACTACACCATCACCGATGCTCCCTGCGAACCCCATCCCGTGCAGGACAAGCTGCCGATCCTGGTCGGAACCGCCGGTTCCCGGATGATGCGGATCACCGCCCGCTGGGCCGACGAGTGGAACGCCTGGGGTGCACCGGAGCTGGCGGCCAAGCAGCGAGCCCGCTTTGTCGAGGCATGCGAGGCGGTTGGCCGCGATCCGGCCACGATGCGCACGTCGTCACAGGCGCTGGTGTTCATGAGCGACGACGAGTCCGCCCTGGCCGAGCGGCGGGAGAAGGCCGACCTGGAGCGGTCCCTCGTCGGGACCCCGACACGACTGGTCGACGAACTCGGTGGCTACTCCGAAGCCGGCTTCGACGAGTTCATCCTGTTGAGCGCCACCCTCGGTCGCTCCCCGGCCGAACGTCGGGAGGCCTACGAGCGGTTCGCCACGGAGGTGATCGCCGCGCTCTGATCCGCAGACCGTGTCGGTCATTCGGTCGGGCGGTAGCCGAGTTCGTCGGCTGTTGCCAGGCAAAGGCCGACCGGCTTGATCCCGGCCGACGTGTGCGCCTCCTGTATGCAAGCCGCGGCCGAAGCCACGGCTAGTCGCAGACAGTCCGCGACCGGCCATCCCTCGTGGATCCCGTGGAGCACCCCGGCGGCGAAGGCGTCCCCCGCCCCGACCGCGCTCCGCACCCGCTCGGACGGGAGTCGGACCGAGCCCTGTCGCCACGTCCGACCACCGGGCGCCGCGGCCACCGCACCGGCCGGGAAGTGCACGACGGCCAGCGTCGACACGCCCATTTCGACCAATCGCCTGGCCATCGCCTCGAGCCGGGGCCAGTCGACCGGGTCGTCGGCGTCGGGACTCGGTGCCGTGATCCCCGTGATCGCGCCGCCCTCCAGTTCGTTGATCACGATGCTGCTGAGGTGAGGAAGGCAGGGACCGACGAGTGTTCGGGTCAGCTCCTCGCCGAGATCGATGAGTTCCATGTTGGTGTGCATACCCGCAGCCCGGCAGCGGGCCAGTAACAGGGACCAACCTGTGTGGCCGCCGGCGCCGCCTCCTGCATCCCCGTCGCCGTCCCGCCCATCGTCGACCGGCTCATCCATCAACTTCAGCGCCCCCGGTGATCCGGTATGCAGAATCCGGGCCCCGGACAGCTCGATGGCCGCGCCTATCGAGTTGTAGGCGTCGTTCGCACCGGGGTGAAAGAACATGGTGCGGCGTCCGTGGCGTTCGAGGAAGACGTCGGTGAACGACGTGGCGACGGCGGGCAACGTCAGGAGTCCGGTCCGTTCGATGCCGAGACGATCGCACTCGGCGAGCAGGAATCGGCCGTGTTCGTCGTCGCCGACGGCACCGTGGAACCACACCGGATAGTCGGCACCCAGCTGCCGCAGATTGACCGCCATGTTGAGTGCCGGACCACCGGTGCTGCGGGAGACCTCGGCGATCAGAGCGAGGTGATCCGGTTCCGGATAGTGGTCGATGATTTTGGCGATGTCGACGACCGCACACCCGACCGACGCAATGCCCCGCTGCTCGAGCGCCCTCTCGGAACCGGTGCCCTCCGCCATGCCGGACACCGAGGTCAGGCCTCTCGTAACACCGGTTCGGTGATCTCCAGATCGTCTTCCAGGGAACGGAACGGCGAGAGGCCGGCCTCGGCCAGCGCCTGATGATAGGAACGCACGGCGTCGGCCGGACTCAACTCCTCCTGGAGAACGAGTCGCATATGGTGGACGAGATCGAGCTGGGATTCGCTGCGTTGAATCTTGCGGCCGAACAGGGCCACCCGGGCGCCGCAATGTTCGGCTTGATGCAGCAGCTCGAAGGTGTCACGGGTGGTTCCGGCCGAACCGCCGAGGATGCCGATCACGAGCCCCGGGTCGTGCTCGGACAGCTCGGTGAGGGCATCGGGTCCGTTGTAGGCCATCTTCAGGAACAGCGGTCGCTGGTCGGACGTGACGCCCGCCAAGGCACGCACGATCGAGTCGTTGACGAATGGTCCGGTGTGCTTGGGGTCGAGCCGGTCGGACGCGTTCGGGTTGAATACTTCGAGGAAGTGGCGGATGCCGACCGCTGCGGCGTCGGCCCGGAACCGGGAGTACTCGTCGAGCGCCCGGCGGTCGAGTTCGAGGTCGTTGTTGAACGTGATCGAGTAGAGCACGAGGTCGCAGAACGGCCGAACAGAGTTCAGGTCGGCGGTGCGGAACGGCAGCGACGGGAGCGCGGCGTACTGGGACCCCCGCTGGTTCCAGATGTCGGTGGTGTCGTTGGCTCGCACGGCCAGCGTCAGCTCCGGGTCGACGTCGAGATCGCCGCCCTCGGCCAGCCGCTCGCCGTTGGACGCCGAGGTGAGCAGGATGTCGATCTCCCCCTGCCTGATCAGGGCCCGCATGGCATCCAGGTACTCCGCCCGGGTCCGATATCGACCCGGCCCGGCATCGCCATCCGGGACGAAGGCACCGGGACGAAGGCCGGCGGCGGTGACGCCATAGGCCATGTCGGCGTCCTTGGCATCGGCAATGATGAAGTCGTGGTTGGTGTAGCCGCCGTCGAGCACCCGACTCAGCTTGTGATCAAGGCGGCGGAGGGGCGGCTCGGCGGTCGCGTTATTGTCGTCTGGCGCCACGGGCGATATCTCCTGAGGGTACGGGACCGTATGAGCGTTTGGCCTGATCGTTCGAGGCCCAATGTACCCTTCCGGCCGAGGTCGGGCCGGAATCAGGGTTCGACACGCAGGTCGGCGATGACCGCCGGATCCATTCGGCTGGAGGCCTCACCACTACCATGTCCGGCCATGAGCGAGCGCCCGTTCAAGATCCTCGGCCTGCAGCAGATCGCCATCGGTGGCCTGGATCTGGCCGCGCTCAGCACACTGTGGGTCGACACCCTCGGGGTGACCAAGGTCGGCGAGTACACAAGCGAATCCGAAAACGTGCGGGAGGACATACTCCGCCTGGGCGACGGCGCGCACGCGGTGGAGATCGATCTGATGGAACCGCTCGACCCCGAGTCGAGGCCCAAGGTGCACGAACCGCCGCTCAACCACGTCGGGCTGTG
>JBFGLT010000168.1:0-6261 GCA_041576015.1 Acidimicrobiales bacterium | reverse complement strand
TATTGGCACTTCCGCGGAGCGAAGCAACTACGTGCCATGTCCGCTGAGCCCTTGACTCGGTTTCCCGAGGGGCCAACTCGAGACGATCGAGTAGCCGGCCGGCAACGCCGCTATCGCAGGACACCGGACCACCTACGGAGCCCCGTTCGGCGATTTGGACCAACTGGAGCCCGGCGATGTCGTCGAGGTGGAGACCTTCCAGGGGACCTTCGTGTACGAGGTTCTCCCCCAGGCCGGTCCCGACGGGGTGAAGGGTCATTTCATCGTCGCACCACAGCAGGTCGAGGTCCTCAACGACTTCGGCGACAACCGCCTGACGTTGACCGCCTGCCACCCGAAGTACTCGGCGCGTCAGCGAATCGTCGTCCAAGCCGAGCTCGTCGACGCACCGGCAGCGACCATCAACCTGGAGATCGCCGAGGAAGATCTCGAGTCACCCCCCGAAGGGGACCTGGCGTACGAAGCGACCGGAGTCGACTCCGACACCGACTCCGCCGACGAGCGCCCCGCCGGCGGTTCCCCGCCGGACAACGACCGGCGGGCCGACGAGGGCAACACCGTCGGTCTGTCCGAGGACGCCCTCGACGAGTCCCTCGGGTGGCACATGGAGGAGTTGAGTCCCTTCGCCGTCTGGTCGCTGCTGACCGCCGCAGCGGCTGGACTCGCCCTTCTCGCTGGCCACCGCTGGCGGAAGTGGCCCGCGTATCTCGCGTCGTCGCCGATCGTGTTGACGCTGCTGTTCTTCAGCTTCACCCACCTCGACCGGATGCTCCCCGCCTTCTGATCGGAGGTGAGCTGTTGCGGTCAGGCGTACCGTTTGGCCGCCCGGGCGCGGGCCCGCGCCGACTCGACCTCGCGATTCTTCGGTCGGGCGTTGGTGACCAGCCCATCCACGAGATCTCGGGTGGCTTCGGTGATGGCCTCGACGGCGGCGGCGAAGACCGGGGCGTTGGCCTTGGACGGGTTGGTCGAACCGCTGATCTTCCGGACGTACTGGAGCGCGGCATCGCGCACCTCGGCATCGGTCGCCGGAGGTTCGAAGTTGTGGAGCTGCCTGATGTTCCGGCACATGCCAATACCGTAGGACGATGGGTCGCCTGCTGTCACCGGTGCTGGCCGGGGCCATCCTTCTGGCCGCCTGCACCGGTGCCGGCGAATCCGAGTCCGCCGACAATGTCCAGCCGACGGTGACGACGGCCGCGGCGCCCTCGACGACCGGTCCGCCCGTGGTGCTGGCCGTGGCCGAGGAACTGGCTCTTCTCGCCGGCCAGTGCTGGGGGCCGCTCCCGACTCCGCAGCCCGAGACGTCCCTCCCGGCGTCGCTCACCGTCGCCGTCGTCGACTGCGCCGGCGCCCATTCCGGATTCGCCTACGGCAACGGCTGCCTCGCCGCCGAAGCGCCCGACGCCCGTGATCCGGTGATCGTCGTGCCCTGTCCCGGCCACCCCGATGACCCATGGCCTGGGTTGCGGGCTCTACAACGGGCGGCGGTCAGCGCCTGCCTTCCCCTCTTCGATGAACAGGTCGGCGAGCGGTATGCGACATCGGATCAGGCGGCTGTCGAGTTGTTGCCGACCGAGGAGCTGTGGGCCCTCGGCGAGCGCCGGTATGTGTGCACTGCCCAGCCGGGCGAGCCGGAGTGAGGAATCGTCTCGCAACCGTTGCCGGCTCAGTTGCGCAACGACCACGCCTCCCGCCAGCCGAGTTTCCGGTCGGTGTGGATGACCGACCGGACGTAGATCCGTTCGGCGAGCAGCAAGACCCCGGCGGCGGCGGCGCCGGTGAGGGCGAACGCGCCCGCCACCTCCCACCAGGCGGCGTCGCCGCTGGCGATCCGGCCCGGCATGGCGAACGGCGCCGAGATGGGCACCCAGCTGACCACCCGGGCGAAGGTCGAGCCCGGGTCGGTGGCCGAAAAGATGGCGGCGAAGTAGCTCAACATCAACAGCACGCTGACCGGCGCCAGGGTGGACTGGGCGTCCTCCTGCCGGGGAGCCAGTGAGGCCCCGGCGGCAAACACGGCGCCGTACAGCAGGTAGCCGAGCACGAACCAGACCAGTCCGCTGAGCAGCAACGAGGTGCTGATGGCCGGGAGGGCCGACGATCCGAACACGGAGGCACCGACCAGCGCCGATCCGGCGAGGGCCGCCACCTGGATGATGCCCAGCACACCGACGCCGAGGATCTTTCCGGCCAGAAGGTACCGGGCCCGCACCGACGACAAGATGATCTCGACCACCTTGGTGGACTTCTCCTCAAACACCCCCATGAGGATGTAGGCCCCGGCGACCTGCACGGAGATGAAGAGCAGGACCACGCTCACGAAGGCGACGTTCTCGCGCACGGCGCGATCGGGGTCGGGGTCGAGTTCGGTGACCTGAAGGCCGCCGGCAGCTTCGAAGGCGTCCCGCACCGACGTAGCCGACAGACCGGCCGCCTGGAGCTCGCTGACGAGCGTTGCCTGCTGAAGCGCCGGGCTGAGGAGGCTGACCACGGCCGAGTCGAGGCGGTCGAAGAGCAATTCGGCACCGTCGACCACGACCACGTCGAGCTCACCGCTGAGCAGGTCGGCCTCGGCAGCGGCCCGGTCGGGCGGTCGGCTGAACGACAGCTCGGTCTGATCGAGCGAGGCGAGGGCCTCCATCGCTTCGACGGCGCCTTCGGACCGCGCGCCGACCAGCCCGACGTCGAGCGATCCATCGGTGTCCAACGCCGAGGTGAGACCGAACACGGCGAAGATCAGCCCGACCATCACCAACAGGCCGATCAGGAACGGCTTGGCCAGGATGCGGGAGCGGATCTCGCGGCGAGCGATCAGGCCGATGGCCTGGAAGGCGTTCACCGGAGGGCTCCGGCGACCAGCTGCGTGAACACGTCCTCCAGCGACGGCAGGTCGTAGTCGAACCGGATCAGCTGGCCGGCTCGACGGGCGCTGGCGAGCAGCCGGTCCAGTTCGGAGTCGTCGGTCACCCGGACCCGCGCCTCACCATCGTGGACCGACAGCACGTGGAATGGGCTGAGCGCCTCGGCGAGGGGTCGGTTCGGCCGGGAGACCTCGATACGGACCTGCCGTTCGCCGGTGATACCTCGCACCTCGCTGACCGGACCCGACGCCCGGACCCGCCCGTGGTCGATCAGTACCACGTCGTCGCATATCCGCTCGACGAGGTCCAGTTGATGGGAGCTGAACAAGACGCCGACTCCCCTGTCGACCTGGGCCTGGAGGACCTCCTGGAGCGTGAGCAGGGCAACCGGATCGAGACCGCTGAATGGTTCGTCGAGGACCAGCAGGATCGGGTCGCTCGCCATCGCCACCGCCAGCTGAACCCGCTGCTGGTTGCCGTGGCTGAGTTTCTCCAGCGGATCGTCGAGGCGCTCGGCCAGTCCGAAGGCGGCGAGGAGCTCCTCGGCTCGCCGGCGGGCGGTCGACCGGTCGACCTGCTTGAGCTGAGCGAAGAAGGCGACCTGCTCGGCGATCTTCATCTTCGGGTAGAGGCCGCGCTGCTCGGGCATGTAGCCGAACCGGTGGAGGTGCGGGCCGACGGGCTCGCCGTCCCAGGTGATCGTGCCGGCGTCGGTCTCGACCAGCCCGAACACCGCCCGCATGGTCGTGGACTTGCCGGCCCCGTTCGGACCGACGAACCCGACGATTCGTCCGGGCGGAACGGTGAGGGACACGTCGTCGGCGGCGACGACGGGTCCGTACGCCTTTGAGAAGCCCCGGATCTCGAGCACGCCGTGCAGTCTTGCACCGGATCGTCCACCACCAACGTTTCGGATCGGTGATGAGCAGATGGACCGATCCGGACCGGGCGCCGTGACCGTTACTCTTGTCACTTGGTGTTCCTGGTCATCCTCGCCGCCTGTGCCGGCATCGCCCTGAGATTGATCCTCCGAGGGGGTTCCCTCGCACTTCCCGAGCGAACGCGGGCTCTACCCGTTCTCGCAGCGGGATTCGTCTTCGTCGTGGCCGCCGAGTGGTTGCCGATCCCGGGCCGGGCCGGGATCTTTATCGTCGGCAGCGTGCTGATGGTCGTCGGGCTGGTTCAGAACTACCGGTTCGCCGGTGCCGCCATCACCGCTTCGGGCCTTCTGCTCACCGGCTTTGTCGTGCTCATCAACGGCCACCTTCCCCTCCGCGCGGAAGCGGCAGAGGCCGCCAGCGTGAGCGCCAGCGGCATTCGCCAGCTGGAGACCGGCGACACCCGTCTGGGGATTCTCGGCGACGTCGTGCCGATCGGTCCCTTCGTCGTGTCCTTCGGCGACCTGATCGCCGGCGCCGGCGCCTTCATCCTCGGACGCCGTCTCCCGATGCCGGCACCCGAGGGTGACCTCGAGGTCGATGAGTTTCTCGCCGAGTTCGACGGCCCCGACATCGATCTGCGAGAGCCGATCGCCGACCTGGACCACGGGGGCCAGTTCCGGACACCTCCACCGCCAGTGTTCGAGGACCTGTACGAGCCCAGACGGAGCGCCGATGACTGACCGCCGGTGGGGCTTCCGCACGCGAGCCCTGCACGCCGGCGGCCGCCCGGATCCGACAACGGGCGCCCGGGCGGTGCCGATCTACCAGTCGACCAGCTTCGTCTTCGAGGACACCGACGACGCCGCCGACCTGTTCGCTCTCCAGAAGTACGGGACGATCTACTCGCGGATCTCCAACCCCACCGTCGCAGCCTTCGAGGAGCGCATGGCCAGTCTGGAGGGCGGAATCGGTGCGGTCGCCACCAGCAGCGGCCAGGCGGCGGAATTCCTCGCCCTGACGGCGCTGGCTGGATCCGGCGACCATCTCGTCGTCGCCTCCGGAATCTACGGCGGTACCCACGCCCTCTTGACCAACACGCTCGCCCGGCTCGGGATCGACACCACGTTCGTCCCGAACGACGATCCGGACGCCTTCGAGACCGCCATCACCGACGCCACTCGGGCGCTCTACACCGAGGTCATCGGCAATCCCGGAGGAGCGGTCGCCGACATCGAGGCACTCGCCGGCATCGCCCGCCGCAACGGGATCCCCCTGGTGGTCGACGGCACGTTCGCCACTCCCTGGCTGTGCCGTCCCATCGAACACGGCGCCGACATCGTGGTCCACTCGGCCACCAAGTTCATCGGCGGCCACGGGACGAGCATCGGCGGGGTCGTCGTCGAATCGGGACGCTTCCCGTGGGATTCGGGCCGGTTCCCGCGGATGACCGAGCCGGTGCCCAGCTACAACGGGCTCTCGTGGGTCGGGAACTTCGGCGAATACGCGTTCTGCACAGCGTTGCGATCCGAGCAGCTGCGCGACGTCGGCGCCACCATGTCACCGTTCAACGCGTTCTTGCTGCTCCAGGGCCTGGAAACCCTGCCCCAGCGGATGAGTGCGCACGTGGCCAACGCCCAGGCGGTGGCCGAGTGGCTGGCCGGCGACGAACGGGTCGCATGGGTCGCCTACGCGGGCCTGCCCGATGACCCGTCCCACGAGCTGGCGGCGAAGTACCTCCCGGGCGGTGCCGGTGCGATCTTCACCTTCGGGTTGCGCGCCGATCATCCCGAAGCAGCTCGCAAGGCCGGTCAGCGCTTCATCGAATCGCTGACCATGATCAGCCACCTCGCCAATGTCGGCGATGCCAAGACCCTGGTGATCCACCCCGCATCGACCACCCATCAGCAACTCAGCGCCGACGCGCTGGCCGCCGCCGGCGTCGGCCCTGACATGATCCGCCTGTCGGTCGGCCTCGAAGATCTCGAGGACATCCTGTGGGATCTCGATCAGGGCCTGACCGCCGCCGGAGAGCACGAATGAAACCGGCCTATGTGCCGCCGACGGCGCTGGACCGCAAGCGGATCCTCGACTCGGCCCGTTCGGTCGCCGTCGTCGGAGCCTCCAGCGATCCCAGCCGGGCCAGCAACTTCGTGATGACCTACCTGCAGAGCTCGATCTGTGAGTTCGACGTGTTTCCGGTCAATCCGACCGAAACCGAGGTGAACGGGCTCCGCTGCCACGCCGCCCTCGCCGACGTGCCAGTCGTGCCCGACATCGTCGACGTGTTCCGCACGGCCGACGCCTGCCCGGCGATCGCTCGGGAGGCGGTCGAGGTCGCAGCACGAGTGCTCGGGTTGAAGCTCGGGGTCTGGAGCGATGAGGCGGCCGAGATCGCCTTGGCCGGAGGACTCGAGGTCGTCATGAACCGGTGCACCAAGATCGAACACGCCCGCTTCGCAGGGGGACTCCACTTGGCCGGCTTCGACACCGGCGTCATCGACTCCCGTCGAAGGTAG
>JBFGLT010000167.1:0-6266 GCA_041576015.1 Acidimicrobiales bacterium | reverse complement strand
CGCCACCGTCGACATCGCCGCACACAGCCTGGGTGGCGTGGTGGCCCGGCGGGCGGTCGAGGTGCTCGTCGAGCGCCGGCGGGAGCTTCTCCTCGGCGTGGTGGCGACCATCGGGTCCCCCCACCGCGGAGCCGACCTGGCGACCGTGGCTGCCGCCGCCAGCAGTGGGCTCGACGTCCTGGATCTGGCCTCCGACGATCTGGCGCAGCTGCGGAATGCCCCGGCGGTGATTCAGCTGTCCGAGGTCGGTCGCCATGCGATCGGTCCCCCCGGACCAGTACCCGATGGCGTGCGGGTCGTCGCAATCGCTGGAGCAGCCGATCCCGTCGTGCCCGCTGCCTCGGCGATCTGGGAGGGCGGCACCAACGTCATCGTGCCGGCCCTGAACCCGGTCGACGCCCACGGCGATCTGCCCGGGGCCGAGGAGGTGGGTCAGGCCATTCTCCTGGCTCGCCACGGCCTCCCCGCCGCCTGCGCCGGGCTGGCGACCGTGATGGCAGGGATCGCCGGATCGGCGGTCTTCGGCGTCGGGGAGGACGTCCTGGCTGCGGCGACGGGGATCGTCTCCTGGTTGATCTGAACCGCGTCCGGTGCTGGTAGCCTCCAAGGGTTCGGTCAGCCGGCCGGACCCAGCCAGCAAGTCAGACCGTTGCCGGAATCCACGGTCACCTTCGGGTGCTCGGCGGCGGGATCAACCGGAGGAACCAAATGTCCGCTGTCGTCACCATGAGCCAACTCCTGGAGTCCGGAGTTCATTTCGGGCACCAGACCCGCCGCTGGAATCCGAAGATGAAGCGTTTCATCCACGGTGAGCGGGGCGGCATCTACGTGATCGATCTGACCCAGACGCTGTCGAACATCGAACGCGCCTACACCTATGTGCGGGACAGCGTCGCCAACGGCGGAACCGTGCTGTTCGTCGGCACCAAGAAGCAGGCTCAGGAACCGATCCGCCGCCATGCGCTCAGTGTGGGCATGCCCTTCGTCGATCAGCGCTGGCTCGGCGGCATGTTGACCAACTTCACCACGATCTCCAAGCGGGTGGCCAAGCTCCTCGAGTACGAGCGCATGCGGGCGGCCGGCGACTTCGAGCAGATGCCAAAGAAAGAAGCGCTCCTGTACACGCGTGAACTGGAGAAGCTCGACCGCAACATCGGCGGGATCAAGAACATGGTCAAGCTTCCCGACGTCGTCTTCGTCCTCGACACGATCAAGGAGCACATCGCCGTCACCGAGGCCAACAAGCTGAGGATCCCGATCGTGGCGGTCGTCGACACCAACTGTGATCCCGACCTGATCACCTACCCCATCCCGGGCAACGACGATGCGATCCGCTCGACCGAACTCATGGCGCGGGTCATGGCCGAGGCGATCGCCGAGGGCAAGCTGATGGCGTCCTACCGGGCGGGCGCACCCGTCGGTCCGGCCGAGCGCTCCGACGAAGAGGCCGCCCGCATCGAGATGGAGCAGGCCGAGGCCCGGCGGGCAGCGGCCGCCGAGGCAGCGGCCCGTGAGGCCCGTCTCACCGCCGAGGCAGCATCGCCGGCCCCGGCCGCCGTGCAGGAGGAGGCGGCCCCTTCGACTGAAGATGCCGCCGCTGCCGCCGAACAGCTCCCCGGTGAGGCGGTCGAGCCGGGCGGGTCCGCCGAACCGGATCCAGCCCCGGAGGAGCCCGGTGCGACGGCGGCTGTCACCCACCCGCCGGCCAAACCCGACGCCTGAACACCTGACACCTGCCCGACGATTGCACAGGAGAAGAAGAGCCCGAGATGGCCATCACCGCCAAGGACGTACAAGAACTTCGGAAGGCGACCGGAGCCGGCATGATGGATGCCAAACGCGCGCTCACCGAAGCCGGGGGGGACTTCGATGCTGCCGTCCAGATCCTCCGAGAGAAGGGCCTGGCCAAGGCGGCGACCCGAACGGACCGGGAGAACACCGAAGGGCTGGTCGTCATCGCCGAGGATGACTCGGCGGCCGCCATGGTTCACCTCAAGTCCGAAACCGACTTCTCGGCCAAGTCCGACGACTTCGCTGCGCTTGCCAACGACATGGCCAACGCCGTGCTCGCCGACGGGGAGACAGCGATCGCCGGGTTCGAGTCCAAGCTCGAGGACCTCCGCTTGAACGTCAAGGAGAACGTCGAGGTCGGCACCGTCGCCCGGTTCGAGAAGTCGCCGGGCAGAGCGGTCGACGCCTACCTGCACGGTGGTGGCCGAGCAGGCGTCCTGATCGAAGGTGAGGGCGTCGATCCCGAGCTCCTGCACGAGCTCGCCCTCCATATCGCTTTTGCCAAACCGCGCTACCTGACCCGAGACGAGGTGCCCGAGGCCGACGTCGTCAAGGAGCGAGCTGCGCTTCTCGAGATCACCAAGTCCGAAGGCAAGCCCGAGGCGGCGTGGGACAAGATCGTCGAGGGGCGGGTCAACGCCTGGTTCGGCGAGTCGGTGCTGCTCGAGCAGGGCGTGTTCGGCGAGAAGGAGAAAGTGGCCGCCAAGATCGGCGACGGCAAGATCACCCGCTTCGCCCTCGCCATGGTTGGCTGAGCGGTGAATTCCGTTTCTCCCGACACGGCGCGATGGCACCGAGTGCTGCTCAAGCTGTCAGGCGAGGCCTTTGCCGGGGAGCGTGGATTCGGGATCGACGGTGGCGTCGTGAACCGTCTCGCCGACGACATCGTCGAGGCCCGGACCGGTCTCGGGGTGGAGGTGGCGGTGGTCGTCGGGGGAGGCAACATCTGGCGCGGACTGGCGGGTGTCGAGAGCGGCCTCGATCGGGCGCAGGCCGACTACATGGGTATGCTGGCGACGGTCATGAACGCCCTCGCTCTGCAGGACATCCTCGAGCAGAAGGGTGTTCCGACCCGAGTCCAGAGCGCCATCGCCATGCCCCAGATCGCCGAGGAATACATTCGGCGCCGGGCGATCCGGCACCTCGAGAAGGGCCGTGTGGTGATCTTCGCCGCCGGAACGGGGAACCCGTTCTTCACCACCGACACCACCGCTGCCCTCCGGGCGGTCGAGATCGAAGCCCAGGTGCTGCTGAAGGGAACCCACGGTGGGGTGGACGGCATCTACACCGACGATCCGCGCACCAATCCCAGCGCCCGGAAAATCGACTCCCTGAGCTATCTCGAGGTCCTCAACAAGGACCTCCGGGTCATGGACTCGACCGCCATCGCTCACTGCCGGGAGAACGACATGCCGATCGTGGTGTTCGACCTTCTCGGCGACGGAAACCTGAGAAGCCTGCTAGAGGGGAACTCTGTCGGTACTCTGGTTTCATGAGTGAAGTGGTGGAACTGGTCCTCGACGATGCGAGGGACCGCATGGCCAAGGCCGTCCACCACACGCGCTCGGAGTTCTCCACGGTCCGGACCGGCCGGGCCAGCCCGGCGCTGGTCGAGCGCCTCGCCGTTGAAGCGTACGGCGTCACCATGACCGTGCAGGAGGTGTCCTCGATCGCCGTCCCCGAGGCCCGCCAGCTCCTGATCACCCCGCACGATCCCCAGAATCTCGAGGCTATCGAACGGTCGATTCGCTCCAGCGACCTCGGCCTGTCTCCGAGCAACGACGGCCGCTCGTTGCGGCTCAACTTTCCGCCCCTCACCGAGGAGAGGCGCAAGGAGCTGGTGAGACTCACCCGCTCGATGGCCGAGGACGGCCGGATCGCCATCAGAAATATTCGCCGGGAAGCCCGCAAGGAGCTTGAATCGGCGGAGAAGGACAAGCAGCTGTCCTCCGACGACGTCGAGCGAGCTGAGAAACAGCTCGACCAGGTGACCCAATCGAACGAAGGCGCAATCGATGCGGCGCTCGCCGACAAAGAGGCAGAACTGCTGGAGGTATAGGAATGGCTGACGAGGACACACCGAGTATCTACGACGTGTTCGGCGAGCCGCCCGAGGTCGATCCGAAACGGTTCGGACCCGTGCCGGTGGTTCCCGAACCAGAGAGCGGCCGTCCGGCTCCCACCGAGTTGCCACACTGGTCGGCGCCGCCGACCGGTCAGGTTTCCCGAGTCGAGCCGGGAGCTGACGAGCCCGAGGTGTGGAACGACCTGTCCGGCCCTCGCTGGCGTGGCGAGAACGCCGGCTGGGCCGACGACGACCTCGAAGTCGTCTTCGGCGACGAGGGGTCGGCGGTGCGCCACGAGGACATCTTGAACTTCGACGATCCCCGGCTCAACGCTCCCGCGCCGCCCCGTCCCGACCTCGATCTGGACGATCCCGCCGAGCCCCGGGTAGCCGCCGCGGCACCCCCTCCCGCCGGTGGGCGGCGAGAGCCAACCCGTTCGGAGCACTCGTCGGGTGCGCCCGCCACCAAGCCCGCTCGCTCCCGCCGGATCCGTTCCGCCGCCGGTGATGTCGCGCCACCGGCCGGTGCCCTCGGCCGCAACCTGCCCCAGGCGGTCGGGGCCGGGATCGCCCTCGGCGCCGGCGCGCTGATCGCCATTTTGGTGCATCCGCTGGCCGGCGTCGCACTGATCGCGGCTGCAGCAGCGCTCGGTGCCATGGAGTTCTTCGACGCCATCCGTCACGGTGGCTTTCAGCCGGCCACGATGCTTGGACTCACCGGCGTAGCGCTGTTTCCTCTGGCCGCGTACTGGCGGAGCGAGTCCGCCTATCCAGTGATCCTGGCGGTCACGATCGTGTTCGGCGGGCTGTGGTACATCGTCGGCGCCGACGACGCCCGTCCGCTGGCCAACCTGGCCATCACGGTGCTCGGGATTCACTGGATCGGCGGCTTGGCTGCGTTCGGCGCCCTGCTCCTCCGCCTCGAAGAGGGCCAGCAGATACTGATCGGCGCCATCGCCGTCACCGCCGCCGCCGACACGGTCGCTTTTTTCGGCGGTCGGGCGTTCGGCCGAACGCTCTTCGGCGACCGCCGGTTCAACAAGTGGAGCCCGAAGAAGTCCTGGGAGGGAACCCTGCTCGGCGTGGCGGGTGCCGTCGTCGGTGCGCTGGTGCTCGACGCCGTGTTCACCGTCGGAACCTCCTGGTGGCATGCGGCGCTGTTCGGTCTGGCGATCGGCGTGGCCGGGGTGATCGGAGATCTCTTCGAGAGCATGGTCAAGCGGGACCTCAAGCTCAAGGACATGGGCACGCTCATCCCTGGCCATGGCGGTCTTCTCGATCGGGTCGACGCCATCTTGTTCGCACTCCCGGCCGCCTACTTCGTGACCCGGGTGCTCGAGTACGTCTGAGTCGGCATCTCGGTGAGCCGCACCACGGTCGCCATCGCCGGGTCGACCGGCTCGATCGGGTCGCAGACCCTCGACGTCATCGCCACCGATCCGGATCACTTTCGGGTCTCGGCCCTCATCGCCGGGTCGGGCTGGCGGGCGCTGGCCGAGCAGGCGCGCATGGTTCAGCCTGATGCTGTGATCCTCGGCGATCCCAGCCACGTCGACGAACTGCAGGCGCACGTGCCCGACAGGGTTCGAGTCGCCAGCGGGGAGGCGGCGGTGCGGGAGGCTGTCTCCGATGCCGACGTCACGGTCAACGGCATCGTCGGCTTCGCCGGGCTACCGGCGACCCTGGCCTGTCTTACGGCCGGCAAGCGACTGGCGCTGGCCAACAAGGAGTCATTGATCGCCGCCGGCCCGGTGGTGCAGCAGGCCCGAAGGACTCCGGGCGCCGAACTGATACCGGTGGACTCCGAGCACGCGGCGGTCCACCAATGCCTGCGGTCCGAACGCGGCGACCGGCGAGTTGCCCGGATCCAGATCACGGCATCGGGAGGACCGTTCCGTGGATACGGTGCCGAGCGGCTGGCCGGGGTCACCGTCGACGAAGCGCTGGCCCATCCGACCTGGTCGATGGGTCCCAAAATCACCGTGGATTCGTCGACGCTGATGAACAAGGGTCTCGAGGTGATCGAGGCGATCGAGCTGTTCGGACCACCGGCAGGCGAACGCAGCGTCGGCATCACCTTCGACGACATCGACGTCGTGGTGCATCCCCAATCGATCGTTCACTCGATGGTGACCTTTACCGATGGATCCACCATCGCCCAACTGTCCCACCCCGACATGCGCGGTCCGATCGGCTACGCCCTCGCCTATCCCGACCGGCTCGGTACGCCCTTCGGGCGCATCGACTGGGAGCAGCCGGTCGCACTGACCTTCGAGCCGCCCGATCGGTCGGCGTTCCCGTGCCTCGATCTCGCCTTCACCGCCGGTCGCATCGGCGGCACGGCGCCGGCATGGCTCAGCGCTGCCAACGAGGTTGCGGTCGAGGCCTTCCTCGACCGGCGTATCGGTTG
>JBFGLT010000166.1:0-6296 GCA_041576015.1 Acidimicrobiales bacterium | reverse complement strand
TTCCCCCCCGACCTCGACCGCTTTTCATCTCAGGTGCCGGTCGATGTGGCCGATGGAAGGGGATGCCCGGTCCCACTGCCGCCCCGGCGGTTTCCACCGACGCCGTCGTCGCCGCCATTCCCTCGATGCCGCGGTATCGACGGGTGGGAATGCGACTGAGTTGCCTGCCGTGCGAAGTCGCCTGGACGGGAAGCTCGGACTCGCGATGCTGGGTCTGTGACGGGCCGGGCGTGCCGGGACCGCCGCCGAGCATCTACCCCGACTGAGGCGGTGCCCAGGAGGGCAACCTCCGCTCCCGAAAGGCCCGAATCCCCTCGGTTGCCTCGTCGCCGTCGAAGAGCGACTGGGATACCGAAGTGGTCCAGGCAAAGGCCGCATCGGGGTCCATCGCCGGAACCCGGTTGATGAGTTCCTTGGCGGTTCGGATTCCCGCCGGTCCGCCGAGGAGGATTGCGTTGACGACCGCGTCGACGCGGGCGTCGAGTTTGCCGGGGTCGACCGACGCGTTGATCAGGCCCATTTCGACAGCGCGTGCGGGCGAAAACCATTCGCCGGTCAGGAACGCCTCCATGGCGTCGGCCCGGCCGAGTTTGGGGAGGCAAACCACTGAGATGACAGCTGGAGCCACACCGAGGCGAACCTCGGTGAACCCGAGCTTGGCGTCACTGCGGACATAGGAGAGGTCGCAGGCGGCCACGAGTCCGACACCTCCACCCACGGCGTGGCCGTTGATCTTGCCGATCACCGGGCAGCGCGCATGTTGGATGGCGCCGAAGACGTCCGCCAGCGACGGCGCTGATGGATCGCTGGCCCCCGACACGCCGGGGCGGGAGGCGGTGAGGTCGGCGCCGGCGCAGAATGTGCTGCCGGTGTTGGTCAGGACGATGATCCGCGTGTCGGGCGACTCGACCGCCTCGCCCACGGATTGGACCAGTCCCGCCAGCATCGGCGCCGACAGCGTGTTCCTTGCGTCCGGTCGGTTCAGCGTGATGGTGGTCACAGGCCCGCCGGTTTCGATAATGAGGTCGGAGTCGCTCATGCGAACGACCCTAGATCGGCGGCAGGGGACCGGACCAAGGGCGGAGGGGGTGGCGTCCTAGAGTGATGCGATGGCGTCGATCTTCACCCGCATCATCGATGGCGAGATCCCCGGCCGGTTCGTCTGGACCGACGAGTCCTGTATCGCCATGCTCGACATTCGCCCACTCCACCTCGGGCACGTCCTCGTGATCCCCCGAGCCGAGGTCGATCACTGGATCGATCTGCCGCCCGAGACCGCAGCCCATCTCATGACCGTTGCCCACCATGTCGGGAACGCGCAACGCCAGGTGGCCGGTGCTTCCCGGATCGGACTGATGATCGCCGGATTCGAGGTCCCGCACACCCACGTGCACGTCGTGCCGATCGATTCGATGGCCAATCTGGACTTCCGAAACGCCGATCCATCGCCCCGGGCCGACGAACTGGACCGGGTGGCCGGAGAACTGCGGGCGGCGCTGCGGCGGGCCGGCCATGCCGGCAACATGCCCGACGAACCCGCCGGAGCCTGAAGTCGGCCAACCCGGTCGGTTCTAGGCTGGGGGTCATGACCAACGGGAACGCCGGGATCGGATCACCTCGGGCTGCGGTGGTGGCCATGCCCTCGTACAAGCCTGGCAAGGACGCCAAACAGACCGAGGCCGAACTGGGTATCAGCGATGCCATCAAGCTGGCCTCCAACGAAAACCCTCTCGAGCCGCTGCCCGAGATCATCGACGCCATCGCCGCAGCCAGTCGGCGCATCAACCGCTACGCCGACCATCGCGCCGCAGCGATGCGCTCGGTGATCGCCGAGTGGGTGGGACTCCCGGTGGACCACGTGACCGTCGGGGCAGGGAGTTCGGCCATCCTCCACCGAATCGTCGCCGCCTACGTCGACGCCGGTGACGAGGTCCTCTTCCCGTGGCGATCGTTCGAGGTCTACCCGGTCTACACGAAGTTGCTCGACGGCGAAGCGGTCACCGTCCCTCTCGTCGAGCAGACAGCCGATCTCGACGGCCTGCTGGGAGCGATCACGGATCGGACGAAACTGGTGATGATCGCCAACCCGAACAACCCGACCGGTACCGCCGTGTCGACCGCCGAGTTGGCCGAGTTCTGTGCGGGCGTGCCAGACCGGGTCGTCGTGGTCCTCGACGAGGCGTACTTCGAGTTCGTCGATCCGTCCCTGGGCAACTCGATCACCGACATCCTGCCCCACCACCGGAACGTGGTCGTCACGAGGACGTTCTCCAAGGCTCAGGGCCTGGCCGGGCTGCGGGTCGGGTATGCGTTCGGCGATCCGCAGATCATCACGGCGATCGACAAGACCCAGTTGCCCTTCGCTGTCAGCATGGTGGCCCAGGCGGCGGCCGTGTCGGCGGTGCGACACCATTCCCAGATCATGGAGCGGGTGGAGGCGATCGTGAAGGAGCGAGACCGGGTGATCGACGAGGTGCGGAGCTGGCGGCGCGTGACCGTGCCGGACAGCCAGGCCAACTTCATCTATCTCCCGGTCGGCGAGCGGTCCGCCGAGGTGTTCACCACCATGGAGCGGGACGGCGTCGTGATCCGCCTGTTCGACGGTCTCGGCGTACGGATCACGATCAGCACGCCCGAGGAGAACGATCGGATGCTGGCGTCGCTCGACCGGGCGCTCTGAGACCTCCTCGCAGCGTTCAGAGGAGTTCGGCTCGGTACTCCTGACCGGGCTTGGCGGGAAGGCCGCCGCCGGCCCGGCAGCGGATGACCGGGACGTGACGCTTGACGGTGACCCGGACGGCGTAGCTGTCCGGTCCGCGGGTCACGCGGATGCTGCCATCGCCCAGTTCCTCGAACCGGATGGGAAGGTCGGCCTCGTCCCATCCGCCCCGGGCGAACAGAAGACGTTCGGCGACCTGAGCCCGGGGATCGGGGGCGGCCCACGAGCCTCGGCACCACGGTGCCACTGCGGAGGGCGGGAGATGACGGAACAGCGGAACCGCCAGCCGGTCGGCGGTGGCGTAGGCCCACATGCGTCCGTCGGGAAGGGTCATCGCGGTCGGGGCGAATCGGTGCCCGCCGGTATGGCTGACCTTCATCACGTCGATCCCACCGAAGCGGCTGTCGGCTGCCAACGCCGACACGAGGGCCATCCCCTCCGAACCGCAGCAGACGTCGTGCGATCCCTGGGTGCAGACGAGGATTGCCCGATCGCTGGCCGGTTCGGCCCCGGTGGGAGCGGTGTCGGGATCGGCGAGGATGCCGGCGACGACCGACGACGGCGCCACATCCTTCGCCTCGATGCGATAGGACCGAGTTCGACCCCCGGTGCGCTGGAACACGCGCACGTAGCGCTCCTCGGGCCCGGCCGGAACGCTGGCCAGTACTCGGATCCTCCGGCCGTGTGCGGTCACCTTGCCGTCGACGCCAACCAGGTCCGGGTGGTCGAACACCGGCTTCGGCCACGGCAGTGGCGTGTCGACCAGGACGACGACGTCGGCTGAAATGCCCGAACCGCCCGGATCGATGCCGAGTGAGGCGGTGAAGACCGAGCACTTCAGCGCCAGATCGGCCGGCGGGAGGAGCGCCTCGGCCTCGGGTTGGAGGGGTGGGAGGGGCTTCTTTTCCACGACCTCCTGTCTACCGGTCAGCCCGAGCCGTCCGGCGGCGGGGTCAGCCGATGATGCTCGGTTCGAGCTGGTGCAGGCGCCGCAGCACTCCGACGAGGAGTTTCTTGGCCAGCTTCGGCTGGCTGTCGAGCAGCGACGAGAACTCTCTCCGGCTGAGAACCTCGGCCTCGACCTGGGTGTCGGCGGTCACCGACGCCGTGCGATGGGCTCCGCTGAGGACGGTCATCTCGCCGAGGATGTCGCCGGGGCCGACCGATGCGATCACGCGACCCCCGCGCCGGACCGTGGCGCGCCCCTCGAGGATGATGAAGGCCTCGCGACCCGAGGTTCCCTCCACGATGAACTCCTTGCCGGCGCGGATCGAAATGGGAGTCATCAGCCGCCGGATCTTGCTCAATTCGGCCTTGCTCAGATTGCTGAAGATGTCGATCTTGCCGAGTTGTTCGTCCACCGAATGCATGTCGTATCTGGCTCCTGGGTCGGCTGTCCGGCTATCTGTACCGGCTTGGGGATTAGGTTTAGCATCGCATACATGAAGATGCTCGAGACGTTCAGATCTGTCGTGCAGTTCAAGCCGCTCGAGCTCGATCCGATCGCTCGGCGGCTGGCCCGAGCAGCCTCCATCGAGGACCTGCGGCGGATGGCCCGCCGCCGGCTGCCCCGGGGGGTCTTCGACTACATCGATGGAGCGGCCGAAGACGAGCGAACGATGGCCAACAACGCTGCCGATTTCGCCAGAATCGAGTTCCGGCCGCGGGTTCTGCGCAACGTGTCGGACATCGACACCAGCACGATGGTGCTCGGCCAGCGGATCCCGTTGCCGTTGCTGCTGTCACCGACCGGCTTCACCCGAATCGCCGATTCGCAGGGGGAATTGGCAGTCGCACGGGCTGCGGGACGGGCCGGGCTCCCGTATGCGCTCAGCACCCTCAGCACCCGAAGCATCGAGGAGGTGGCGGGTGCCGCCGACGGGCCGAAGTGGTTCCAGGTGTACACGTGGAAGGACCGCGGGCTCGTCGCCGAGATGGTCGACCGGGCCGGCGACGCCGGCTACGAGGCGATCATCCTGACGGTGGATACGGCGGTGCTTGGTCGTCGCGAACGCGATGTTCGCCGTGGATACACGCTTCCGCCCAAGGTCGGGCTCGGCACCCTGATCGACGGTGCCCTTCATCCCGGTTGGACGCTCGATTTCCTCCGGGGTGGAGCCATCACGTTCTCCAATGTGGCCGGACGGGAGGGTGACGGCTCGACTGCGGTATCGCTGGCCGCCTACGCCAACAGCCAGTTCACCCAGGCGCTCAGCTGGGACGACATCGACTGGTTGCGGTCGAGGTGGGACCGTCCAATCGTGCTCAAGGGAATCCAGACGGTGGAGGACGCCAAGCAGGCCGTCGCCGCCGGGGTCGATGCCATCGAGCTGTCCAACCACGGGGGTCGACAACTGGACGGCGCTCCCAGCCCCATCGCCCTGGTGGAGCCGGTGGCGCAGGAGATCGCCGGTGCGATCGACATCATCTGTGACGGAGGCGTGCGCCGTGGAAGCGACATCGTCAAGGCCCTTGCCCTCGGCGCGACAGCCGTCGCCATCGGGCGGCCCTACCTCTATGGTCTCGGAGCGGCGGGGGAGCGTGGGGTGGATCACGTCCTCGAGTTCTTCCGGGCCGGAATGGAGCGAACGATGGCACTGACCGGCGTGCGCTCGGCCGCTGAGATCGACCGAGATCTCGTCGTGTGGCGGACCTGATCGGCGCTGCCGCTCAGGGGCGGTGACAGGTGTTCTCCAACCGGCCGACGCGATCGATTTCGGTGACGACGACGTCGCCGTCATCGAGGAATTCGGGAGGAGTTCGGGCGGCGCCAACACCACCGGGCGTCCCGGTTGCGATGATGTCGCCCGGTTCCAGGGTGATCACCGTCGAGAAGTCGGCCACGAGGTCGACCGGTCCGAAGACGAGCTCGTCGGTGTTCGAGTTCTGCTTGACGTCGCCGTTGACCGCACAACGGACATGCAGACCGGATCCGTCGCCCAACTCGTCGGTCCCGATGAGCCAGGGACCGACCGGGGTACACCGTTCGAATGTCTTGCCGGCCAGGAACTGGATGCTGCGGGTCTGCCAATCTCGCATGGAGATGTCGTTGAGGACCGTGTAGCCGGCGATCGCATCGAATGCTTCTGCGGGGGTCGCGTACCGGACGGGCCGGCCGATCACCACCGCCAGTTCGACCTCCCAGTCGACCTTCGTCGACACCTCCATCGACGGGAGCTCGAGCCGGTCGCCGTGTCCGACGAGAGCGCCGGCGAACTTGGCGAACCAGGTCGGCGCGTCCGGCGGTTCCCGGCCCATCTCCAGGATGTGATCCCGGTAGTTGAGCCCGACGCAGATGACCTTGGACGGCTGGGGGATCAGGGGGGCGAAGTCGGCGTCGGCCACTGTGACCGTCTCGCCGATCACGGCCTGCTCCATGCGGTCCAGCGTCGTGGCTCGGAGCGCCTCGCCGGCATCGACGTAGGAGAGGAGCTGTAGTTCGTCCCCGTCGACGAGCGCAGCTCGCGTGCCGGACCCCTGGCGAACCGTGGCCAGCCGGTTTCCCATCAGCGCTTGGATCCGGGAATCGGAGAGTTGCGGAATTCGTTGGTGATCGTGTTGCGCTCGAGGGTGAAGT
>JBFGLT010000165.1:0-6303 GCA_041576015.1 Acidimicrobiales bacterium | reverse complement strand
TCCACGGCTTTCCCGACTCGACCGAGCTCTGGCGCCACCAGGTCGCTCACCTCAGCCGGGCCGGGTACCGCGTGGTCGCCTCGGACCTGCGCGGCTTCGGCCGGTCAACGATGCCCGAATCGTTGGCCGAGTACCACGTCCTCCGGGCGGTCGCCGACCAGGTGGCGATCCTGGATCACCTCGACATCGAGCGTGCGCATGTCGTCGGCCACGACTGGGGTGCGGCGGTCGCCTGGCTTCTCGCCATGTTCGAGCCGGGCCGCACCCGCTCGTTGTGTGCGCTGTCGGTCGGGCACCCCAACGCGTTCCGTCGTTCCGGCCTCGCCCAGCTCAGAATGAGCTTCTACATGTTGTTGTTCCAGTTCGAGGGAATCGCCGAGCGATGGCTGTCCAGCGACGGATGGGCCAACCTCGGGACACTGCTCGGCGCCACCGGTGAGTTTGACCGACACGTCGCCGATCTGGCCCGCCCCGGCCGGCTCACCGCTGCGCTCAACTGGTACCGCGCCAACATGGCCCCGAGCTTTCTCGTCGACCCCGAGCCCGACCTTCCGCCGGTCAGATGCCCCACCCTGGGAATCCTCGGCCGGGAGGACGCCGTGTTGGGGGAGCCTCAGATGCGCCTCAGCGGCGAGTTCGTGTCGGGAGGGTTCCACTACGAGTCGGTCGCCGGGCTCGGCCACTGGCTTCCAACCGAGCACCCGGACGCGCTGAACCGGCGACTGCGTGACTGGTTGGGCGGAACTTGAGGGGGAGAGCGCCCCGCCCGGCCCGCTCTCCCCCTCCCGCTAGATCAGATCGAGTGAGGCAGCAATCGTGTCGTTCTTGAGTTTCTCACGCTCCGCATTGCGCTGCTTGCGCTCTGCGGTTCGGCGCTTCCACGCCTTGAGTTTCCAGTGCCGCTTCTGCTTCTTCTTCGGAACGGACCTGGGTGGATGATCGAACTTGGGGCGACTGAAGACGGCGTCGTCGGGATCGTCCACGGTGTGGAGCTCCTGGTGGAGCTGGTGCCGTACCTTCCGGTGCGCCTTCTTGCGGATTTCCTTGTCCGGCCGGAGAAGCATCTCATCGACCTTCTCCTGCTTCAAAGCGGCTCCGGGCTTGCGGTGGCGTGCACTCACGTTTGTTGGCTCCTTCCTGTCCGGCAGCGCCGGACGTCTTCGGTCCAGGCGCTGGCTCAACGCCAGGATTCACCACAGGTCACGTGTTGGAGACCCATAGTTCACCTTCTCACATCCGGCACCGAAAATCCATGAGCCCCCGGGGCTATCTTGCCCGCCCGCTCACCCGACCGGCGGGTCGGAAGCGCCGGCCGGGGAGCGCGAGGCGCAAGCGGATTCCCTGGTCAGCGGGCTCGAGCACGGGTGGGAACCACGAAGTGGATGTACGCCAATCCGGTGAGCCCGAACAGGACGAGACCGACCCGGACGGCCACCCCATCGAGCACGAAGATCACCGCCAATCCGACGAACACCACGATCGATCCGTAAGCCGACAGCTTGGCTTGCAGGGGCATCCCGCGACCGGACTGGTAGTCGCGAACGAACTGGCCGAGCACCGGGAGATCGAGCAACCACTGCTCGAGGCGGGGGCTCGATCGGGAGAAGCACCAGGCGGCGATGATGAGGAACACGGTCGTGGGCAAGCCGGGTATGACCACGCCGAGAGCGCCGATCCCGACAAACACGAGGCCGACCCCGGCGTACACGGCCCGGAGCAGCGGCGATCGACGGATCGTCGGTGGCTCGGCCGTGGTTTCCACCCCTTCGAAGGTACCCCTAGCGCACCTCGACTGGCTGGTCGGTCGCCACGGTGAAGCGGCCGCCGTCCAGGTCGAGGATCCGGGCGGCGGGGTGGGTGGCGATCAGCTCGGCGACCCGTCCCCGGTCGACCGAGGTCCGGTCGGTGGCCGGCTGGCAGGTCGGACATCGAACCGAACGCCGCTGCCACGGGCTCGATCGCCCGCTCGTCCGTTCCAGGACCGAACCGCAAACCGGGCAGCGGCGCCGGCCGGCGGAGAGGATCCAGTGTTCGGTGCGCTGCAGGTGCCGGCCCGTCGTGTTCTGTGGCCCCAGGGCTGCGTTGGTCCGGATCAGCGCAGCGCCGACGGCGATGACCCGGTGGACGTCCTCGATCGACGCGACCTCTTGGAATGGTGAGATGCCGACGATGAACGGTGTCTCGACGGCGTAGATGTTGCCGAACCCGGCGACGAGGGTCTGGTCGAGGAGAGCGGCGCCGAGTAAGCGATGGCCGGCGGCGGCGAACCGACGAATCGCCAGATTGTGATCGTAGGTGCCGCACAGGTCCGGTCCGAGGTGGCCGACGACTCGCATCTCGTCTCGGGTGGGGATGAGATCGAGCTTGGGGATGTCGACCCCGGTGATGGTGCCGCTGGCGAAGGACAGCTCGAACCGGCGGCGCCACTCGGGGACCTGCGGAGTCCGTCCGAAGATGACCCGACCTTGCATCAGGAGATGGACGTGGAGTGTGCGGCCGTCGTCGAATCGGACCAAGAGGTGCTTGCCTCGAGCGTCGGCGCTGACGACAGCGCGTCCGGCGAGCACGGCGGTCGCCAGCCGGGGATGCCGGAACGTCGCGGCTGCGACGATCTCGCCGGTGAATCGGTCGTCGATCCTGGCGGCCAGCCGCCGGAGGGTGTCACCCTCGGGCATCGAGCTCGCAGGCGACCGTCAACGCAGCTTCGACGACCGAAACCACGACCGAGCCGCGGATGCCGAGCGGCTCGCCGTCGGCCCACCAGGCGGCGTCGATGTCGATGGTCGCCGACGTGAACCGACCGGTCGTGACGTTGCGACTCCGGATGTGCTGTCCGGCGAAGGCTGTTGGCAAGAGGGCGGCGAGATGTAGTGGATGGACCGCTGCGACCACCGCGGCGTCGAGCAGGCCGTCGGTCATGGTGGCCGCCGGGCAGATCTTCATGCCACCGCCGAAGAAGCGGGAGTTGCCGATAGCGATCAGGCTCACGTCGGCGGGCATGCCGGCCAGCCCGCTCAGACGATAGGAGCGCAGCTGCGGCAGCGAGACCAGCGTGGCCAGCGTGTACTTGGCCTGACCGCCACCCCAGGAGACCCGGTTGGCTCGTTCGTTCACCAACCCGGAGAACCCGGCGGTCAGAACGCTGACGGCGAAGGTCGGTGGATGGGGCTGGTCAGCGGGTGCAACCCGCATGGCGTCGAGTCGACGTACCGGGCCGAGGGCGATCGCCGCTGCTGCCGCAGGTCGGCGCGGCAACCCCAGGGCTCGGGCGATGTCGTTGCCCGTTCCCCCGGGAACGATCCCGATCGGGATCTGTGCCGGCACGACGTGCTGGGCGACGTGGTGCACCATGCCGTCACCGCCGGCCACGATCAGCCGTCGGGGCCCGGCGGCGTCGAGCAGGGCGGGAATCTCGGCGGCCTCGCTGGACGCCAGCCGGTGCACGGTGGCTCCGGCTGAGACCAGCGCGTGCTCGAGCCGATCGACTCCGGGCTGGCCCCGCTTGTGCAGCAGGTGGACGTGCACGTCATTCCCCGTCGGGCCGAAACCGCCGACGGTTGGCCTTGCGCTGCGATCGCCTCCGCTTGGCTTCGAGACGGCGTTCTTTCGATGCGCGGGTCGGCCGGGTCGGGCGTCTCGTCCGCGTCGGGCGCAGGGCCCCGGCCAGTCGCTCCGACAGGCGCAAGCGAGCCAGGTCTCGGTTGCGGGCCTGCGACCGGCTGTCCTCGGCGGTGACGCGAACGCTGTCGCCCAGCACCTCGGTCAGGCGCCTTCGCTGCGCCGGGGTCAACACGGCGCTCCCGGCGACATCGAAGCTGACCTCGGCCCTGGTGTTGGCCGTGTTGGCGTGCTGGCCGCCGGGGCCGCTCGACGGTCCGAAGCTCCACGACAGTTCGGCGTCGGGAATGACCAGCTGGTCGTTCACTCGAAGACCCGGGGCCGATCCCATGGACGTCGGATCCTATTCGGTCTCCACCCACTCGATCTCGGGATCGAGTCGGTGGTAGTCGGCCGCGCACTCGGTGAACAAGGCTCGGCTGGTGATCAGACCCGTCGGCGGGTCGATCGTGCCCGCACAGATGGACCATTGCTCGGGGTGGTCGGTCGTGCGCCAGAACAGGCTGGAACCGCAGGTGCGACAGAAGCCGTAGCCGGTGCCGGGTTCCGGATCAAACCAGGTCAGGCGGTCGCCGCCGGTCACGGTGATGTCCGCACGGGCGGCCGCCGAAGCCGCCATGAAGTGGCCGGTGTGCCGGCGGCACCGCTCGCAATGGCAGTTGATCACGTTGCGAAGTGGCCCGGTCACGACATACGACACCCTGCCGCACAGGCAGCGACCCGTGCCGGTCACGTCTCCAGCCATGGCTGCCGGCCGCCGAAGATCTCGTCGACATCGGCGTCGGGATCGGGGCGGCGGCGGGGTTGAGCCAGCGCCTTGGAGGCGGCGATCCCGCACACGAACCCGGCCAGGTGGCCCTCCCACGAGATCCGCTCCTGGGGCACCAGGCCGACCAGGATCGTCGCGTAGAGCATCACGGCGACCAGTGCCGGAGCGATGGCCGCCGGCCGGCGCTCGAAAAACACCGCCCCTATCAGCGCCCCGAAGTAGGCGAAGATCACTCCACTGGCGCCGATGTGGTTTCCGGACCCGGCGAAGAGCCAGGTCAAGAACCCGCCGCCGAGCATCCCGATGAGCGTGATCAGCACCCACCGCCAGAAGCCGCGGACCATGATCAGTGCTGACAGGATGAGAAAGGGGAAGGTGTTCGAGATGAGGTGGGCGAAGTCGCTGTGCAGGAAGGGCGCCCACAGGATCCCGTCGAACCCGTTCTGGCGGCGAGGCAGGATGCCGTTGCCCTGGAGCGCGTCGTCGAGGATGTAGGTGTCGATGATCTCGATCGCCCACCAGGCCGTCACGATCACCGCCAGGGTCAGCAACGCTGTCGAGATCCGGTCTGACCACCGGGCCGGTTGTGGCGGTGTCCCTGGCTGGGTCATGGCTCCATCGTACGGGCGGGTACCCGGGACCGGCCGATCGGGAACCATTGCCTGCCTTGGCTTGTGGGTCCAACCTTGGCATCCTGGAGGAGTGGGAGGTGTATCGCGCATCGAAGCGCTCTTCGTCGTGATCATCGCCCTGATCGCCGCCAACCTCCTCGTGGTCGGGTTCACCCGCGACCGTTCCAATCCCGATGAGGGCCGCACCGTGGTCGGTGCCGACCCGTCCGATCCCACGGTCTTGGGGACCGTCTCGGGGGTCGTGTCGTCCACGACCATCAGCCGGCCGGCCACGACGGCCGTCGCACCGTCGACGTCGGCTCCGGCAACCGTCGCACCGTCGACGTCGGCTCCGGCAACCGTCGCACCGTCGACGTCGGCTCCGACCACCGTCGCACCGTCGTCGACGTCGGCTCCGACCACCGTCGCACCGTCGATCGTCACGCGGCGTCCGGCGACGACCGCCCCACCTGCCACGACCCGCCCCCCGACGACCCGGACCAGCCTGCCGTTGATCACCCAACCGCCTCGAACCTTCGCCCCACCGACCTGGACCGTCGGTCCCCCCGATGCGGTCGGGCCGCCCGACGGCTGAACGTCGACGGTCAGCCGATGCTGTCGGCGGCGGTGCACGTGACAGTGCCGTCGCCCACTGTGAACTCGACGCCTTCACCGAGGTAGATCGGGTCCGGATCTGTGAAGGTCGGTTCGCCGTCGATCCGCACTCGCAGCTTGGCCGGGTCCGCTCCCTGGTCGATGAACTGCTGGCGATACGCGTTGGTGATCAGTCCGCTTGTCACCGAATAGGCGGTTCGCATGCACCGGCTCGAGCCGATGACGTTCTGGGCGTACGCGTACGCATTGGGCGTCAGCCCGAGGTCGTCGCTGACCCATGGGAACACGTCGGTGGCCTTGCCGACAAGACCCTTTGACACCGTCACCGAAGCAGCGGTCTGCACGGTGTCGACCCGCGGTCGCACGAATTCGATCGACTGCGCCGGAATCACGATCTCGGTCGTCCCGTCGGCGTGCCGGAGGACTTTGGCTGCGCCGCCGTTGACGCACGTGTCGACGTCGCCGATGGCGACCATGTCCACCTGGTCGGTCCGGTACACCTGGCCCAGGAGTTCGTGTTCCCTCGTCGCTGACACGGGGACGACCGCATGGACGCGGGCCCGGCAGTCCAGCATGATCGGTTCCACCTCGACGATCCTGGCCTCCGACGGGAGGGTCAGATCCACCTGGACCTCGTTGAAGTCGGGGACGATGTCCCATGGCCACGAGAAGCTGAGCGAGTCGGTGGTG
>JBFGLT010000164.1:0-6353 GCA_041576015.1 Acidimicrobiales bacterium | reverse complement strand
CGTCCGGCAAGACCGCCTGGAGGTGGGGCGAACCGAGCCGCTCGCTGTCTTGCTCCCTCGGCTTGAGCGTGACGGAGTGCGAGCGGTGTCCCCCACCGGCGTCCTGGGGGACCCTACCATGGCGAACGCCGAGCGTGGCCGGGCGCTGTTCGACGCGCTGGTTCGAACGATGGCACGCCAAGTCGCCGCCGGGATCAGCGACGATGCCCCGTCCTGACCGCGGCATCGTTCCCCATCGGCGACTCCGAACCCTCGCCACCGGCCGGTACTTGTTCGGCGGCTCTCCGCGACGGATGTTCCAATTGACCGAGACCGGCCGACGCCGGGTGGCCCTCTGGTTCAGCGGCAGGGCCAATCCGGTCTCGGAGATCGAACGGCGGTTCGCCGGCCGGCTCATCGTCAGCGGAATGGCGCATCCGCGCCGTCCCGACCTCGTCCCCGGTCGATGCGTGGACGTGGTCGTCCCCGTGTTCGATGACCCCCACGGCCTGGCCGTCACCCTGGAGTCGTTGAGCGTCGGTCGCTCCACGGGTCCGTCGCCGCTGCAAATCACCGTCGTCGACGACGGATCCCGCACGCCTGTTCGCCTTCCCGAATGGATTGGCACCAGCGCCGTCAATGTCGTCCGCCACCGGACCAATCGGGGCCCGGGAGCGGCTCGAAACACCGGTCTCGATGCCGGTACAGCTCCCCTCGTGCTCTTCGTCGACGCCGGCGTGCGGATGGCCACCGAGACGATCGACGCACTGACGGCGTGGTTGGAGGACGACCGTGTCGTCGCCGCTGCCCCGCGAGTGGTGTCGACTCCGGTCGCCACGTGGGTGGGCCGGTACGAGCGCGATCACAGTCCCCTGGACATCGGTCCACAGGCCGGCGGGCCTTGCGTCGTCGGGCCGGATCGGTCTGTGCGCTACGTGCCCTCGACCGTTCTCCTCGTCGAGCGGTCGGCGCTCACGCCCGGCCACGGGTTCGACGAGGACCTTCGATTCGGCGAAGACGTCGATTTCGTCTGGCGGATCGGCCGAACCGGCTGGGTGGTGCTCGACCCTGAGTTGGTCGCCCGCCACGACCCCCGTTCGACCGTGAGGGGATTGGCCCGGCAGCGATTCGCCTACGGGTCTTCGGCCGGCCCACTCGCCCGGCGGCACGGGCGGGCTCTGTCACCCCTGGTGGTCGGTGTGCCGTTCGGGCTGGCCTGCGGCGCAATGGCCGTGTTACCCCTGCGGTGGTCGGCGACGGTCATCGCCGGATTGTTCGCCTTCGACGCCCGCCGAACCGGTCGCCTCTTCGACTCCGCCACGGCCGGCACTCCGGGGGCCTTCTCCCTCGGAACCCTGGAAACAGCCCGAGCGTGGACGGCCTCGACCGGCGCCGCCGTCAGATTCGCTGGACGGGTGGGGTGGCCGATCACGGCGGTGCTGATCGGCCAGCCGATCAGCGGAGGTCTCCGTCGGCGAGCGATCCTGTCCCTGCTCACTCGACTGCTCCTGACCCTGCGCGACGCCAGCGTGACAGCTGCGCCGCTGGCCATGATCGATGATCTGGCCTACGGCACCGGAGTATGGGCAGGCGCCCTCGTATCGGGCCAGCCGGCGGCTGTCGCGCCCAGCCTGGTCAGGAAGCGATGAACAAGTCCAGCAACTGACCGTTGTCCAGGATGGTGGCGCCCTTCATCGCCGCCTCGGCGGCGAGGTCGCGGTCGTCGGTCACGACCACGACCGGCCACTGGGGCGGATAGGAATCGATCAGGGTCAGGATCTGGGCCGACACCGAACCGCCTTCGTCTGTGATCCGCACGCGAACCGAACGTGAGTCAGGCAGGCGATCGGAGCCGTGGTCGCGGTCGAGCAGGACATCGGGGGCGACGCCGCTGCTCCCGGCCAACGCGTGCAGGAAGTGCACGAGATTGCGCCGCTGGTCGACCCGGTCGACGGTCGGCCAGCCCAAGGCGGCGACGGGATCGCCGTCGACGAGGAGTACTGCATCCTCGGATTGCACGACATGGCGAGCCATTCCGACCGGGTCCCCTGACAGGTCCTCGGGCACGTCGATCGGTGTGCGGGTGGCGCTGCCTTCGGGCTCGGCGTCGTGTTCAGGGGGGGCCTCGGGAACATGTAGCGCCTCATCCCGTGCGCCGGCGTCCTCGTCCAGTTCGAAGGCCCCGTGGGATGCCTCGGAGGTGAGGCCTCCGTCGCTCTCGGCCGTTTCGGCAGGCGGGGCGAACGAGCTGAACAGGCTGGCCAGTCCGCCCCTGTCAGTGCGCGCCCCCACGGCCTCGGCGGCGGTCTCCGCATCGAGACCGGCGCCGGGCAGGGCGTCCTTCTCGCCGGGTTCGAACGAGGCGACCGTCTCGGCGACGAGCGCATGCACTTCGTCGAGGTCTTCGTGGGGTTCATCGCCGGCCGGTTCTTCGGCGAACGTGGCCACCGCCCACTCGCTGGTGTCCACCGTGTCTGACGGGAATGATTCGTCGCTGACCACTTCCTCGGGCGGCTCTGCGGCGACCGGCTGGTCCTGAGCGGTCGGAGGTGCGTCTGCGCCCTCGACGTCGAGCTCGGGGGCTGCTTCGCCTGGGAGCTCCTCGCCGGTGTGAACATCGGGTTCGGGAAGGAACTCGGCGGCAACGCCGGCGTTCGGCTGCTCTGGTTCGGAGGATTCCTGATGCTCGACGTCCAGGGTTTGGGAGGTGCCGGCGAACAGCGGGTCGACCACAGGGGGGCCGCCGTCGTCGACCGGCGGCGCCTCGGGCGCTCCGGGGACCGATGCCTCCCCGACGATGTCCGCCGGGTCGAACACGCTGAGATCAGCCGGTTCGATCGGCTCGACGCGGAGGCCCTCGACCGATGTGCGGAGCTCCTCGACCTGCGTACCGAGGGTGCCGGCGGCATGCTCGGCGTCGGAGACCGACGAGTCGAGGGTGGCCACCTCGGTCTGCACCGAGGAGACCGCCGCCCTGACCAGCTCGAGCTTTCCGGCGAGGGAGTCGCGCTCACCGACGACCTGATGCAGCGCCGATTGGAGGAACCGGACCTTTTCGTCGCTCGACATCGCCTGGTCGGCGAGGGCGGCATTGACCCGCTCCATCTCCAAGCGACCGGCTTGTTGGACCCCGCTGAGCTGTTCGACTCTTGCGCCGAGCGCCTCCGAGGCGGACAGCGCGGCGCGAAGCTCCGACACCGACGCACCGGCGTTCGCACGAGCGTCGTCGAGCTCGGTGTTCAGCCGGTCGATGTCGTCGTTGGCGGCAGCGAGCCGTTGCTCGATCGCCGTGCGCTCGATGGCGATGGCCTCCTTCTCGGCGACCACCTGGTCGCGCTCGCCCTCCATGGAGTCCGCCCGAGCGAGCAGCTCGACCCGTTCGGCCTCGATTGCACGGCGGTCGGCTTCGGCCGCCTCCCGGGCGGCGGTCGTCTGGGTGATCTGGGCCTCGAGATCTCCCAGGCGCATCTCGGTCGACGCAGCCAGAGACCGCAGCTGTTCGAGCTGGGTCGTCAGCTCGGCCTGCTCGATGATGGCGAGCTCCTTAGCCTCCTGGGCGTGGTCCCGCTCCATCCGGGCCTGCTTGAGGTCGGTGTGCAGGCTGCGGACTTGAGCCAGGAGAGACGACGAGGCGGTGGTCGCCGGTTCGACATCCATGTCGGGCATCGGGTAGCCGGGCTCGTTGAGGCTCAGCTCCAGTTCGTGGACCTCGTGGTTCACCGCCTGACGCTCCTCCGACAGCTGACCGACGAGGCTCTTCAGCTCGTCGAGTTCGCTGCGGATCGCCTCCTTGGTGACCGGTCCATCGCCAGGAGGCGGGCTGGGCTCGTCTCCGGTCTCGATCGTGAGCTCGAGGTCGTCGGCCTCCAGAACACCGGACCGGTTGAGCCAGTTCAACGCCGTCTCACCGACCGACTCGACGTCGGCCCGGTCGGCCACCCGCCGGCGGAACTCCTCGTCCTCGGCGAGCACCTGACGGGCGACGGTGATGGCGCGCTGGGGGAACTCGCGGACGTAGAGAAACATGCGCATCGGGGCGGGCGGATCGATCGGCGGGTCCTGCTCCACACCCTCTCGCGCTACGAGGAAAGCGAGCTCACATGCCCTGTTCAGCTCCTGTACGTCCATTGATCGAGTGCTCCCGGTGACTGGCGTTGGTCGGCGCGAGGCGCGTGGCCTCTTTCACCTACATCGACGGATCGAGGGCGAAGTTCAGTAACTCGTGCTACCGGCCGCCCGATTGGCAATCTCCTCGATCCGCTGTTCACACTACCCCGGCCGTGTCGGGCAAGGGAAAGAGTCCGGACGGCCGGAGGCTTGGCCCTTGACAGAGGAACGTTCGTTCGCTTGACTTGCACAGATGTCGCTCGAGTTGTGCCAGCGAACGCTGTTCGACCCCGGGGACAGCGGCGAGGCCGGCTTCCCGAGGGTCGATCCGCCGTCGGCGGCTCCGGCACCCGTCCAGCGGTCGCTCGACGGCATGGGGGTCCCCCTCAACGAGGCGACGTTCGTGGTGCTGGATCTCGAGACCACCGGAGGCGATGTCTCCTCGTGTGGGATCACCGAGATCGGCGCGGTCAAGGTCCGTGGCGGGGAGGTGCTCGGGACGTTCCAGACGATGGTCAACCCGGGTTGTGGGATCCCGCCGAACATCACCGTGTTGACCGGGATCACCGAGATGATGGTCATGCAGGCACCGGCGATCGACGACGTGTTGCCGACGTTCCTCGATTTCCTCGGAGGGGCGGTGATCGTTGGCCACAACGTCCGATTCGACCTGGCCTTCATCGGTGCAGCCATGCGGCGCTTCGGGGGGCCGATGCTCGGAAACCAGCGAATCGACACTCTGTCGCTCGCTCGCCGCCTTCTGGTCGACGAGGTCAAGAGCTTCAAGCTCGGAGACTTGGCGTCCCGGCTTCGCCTCGCTCACCGGCCATGCCACCGGGCGCTGGATGACGCCTGGGCGACCGTCGACCTGCTCCACGCACTGATCGAGCGAGCAACGGCGTGGGGGGTGACCGGTCTGGACGATCTCGTGACCCTGCCCTCGGTCGCCGGCCATCCCCAGTGGAAGAAGCTGTCGCTGACCACTGAGCTCCCACGCCGGCCGGGGGTGTACCTGTTTCGTGACGGTGGTGGGCGGGTGCTCTACGTCGGCAAGGCGACCGACCTTCGCGCTCGAGTCCGCAGCTACTTCCACTCCGAGCGTCGGCGCAAGGTTGCCCAGTTGCTTCGAGAGACCGTCGGCATCGACCATCACGTCTGCGACAACACCCTGGACGCCGAGTTGCTGGAACTGCGGTTGATCCGACAGCACACGCCGAGGTTCAACCGCCGCCACGCACGGGCACCACGCCCGGTCTGGGTGAAGCTCACGACCGCAGAGCGGTTCCCCCGCCTGGCTGTCGTCCGGTCGACGTCGGGCTCGGGCATCTACCTGGGTCCGCTGTCCAACCGCCGGACCGCCGACCTGGTGATCGACGCCCTCCAGACCGTCGTGCCGTTGCGTCGGTGCACGAACCGCATCCCCAAATCCGGTCGGCCGATCCGCTCGGGTCTGTGCACTGCAGCCCAGCTCGGCGTGGCCCGGTGCCCCTGCACCGGCGAGCTGAGCGAGGCCGTCTACGCGCCGATCGTGGCCGAGGCCACCCAGATGATGACCACCCACCCGTCCGCTGCGCTCGACCGGCTGGCCGAACGCATGGAGCAGCTGGCCGGTGACGAGCGGTTCGAGGAAGCTGCTGCTGTGCGCAATCGGGCCGGTGCATTTGCCGGCGCCATCGCCCGGCAACGCCGGGTCGAGATGGTCGCAGGACTCGGCGAGGTCGTCCTTCAGCTCCCGTCCGGGCTGGTGAGGATCACCTCCGACGATCTCGATCTCGAGGCGCAGCACTGCGTCGGCGCCTGGCTCGACCGGTGGGGTCCAACCGGTCGTCTGGTGCGCGGGTCCGATGCGCTGGCGTCCCGGCTGCCCCGGCTGCGGTCGTTCTCGCCGGCTCGGACACCGCTCGACGCCTCGTGATCTCAGTGCCGGCGGGTCGTAAAGGAGGCGTGCAGCTCCTGCACCCTTCCCGAGGTCAACGCGTGGCGCGCTGCGTCGGCAGCGCTCGCCAGGTCGGCCTGGGCGCCGCTGACCACCAAGGCGGCGGCGGCGTTGAGCACGACGATGTCGGCGATGGGGGCGACCTGATCCGGCTCATCGATCAGACTCGTGAAGAGCCGTGCGTTCTCGTCGGCCGATCCGCCGGCGAGATCGGCGGGAGCAGAGAGGTCCATGCCGGCTTCACGTGGGTGGACGACTCGCTCGCTCACCGTCTGCCGGTCGACGACCCACACGCGGTTGGCCCCGACTGTCGACAGCTCGTCGAATCCGT
>JBFGLT010000163.1:0-6431 GCA_041576015.1 Acidimicrobiales bacterium | reverse complement strand
GGAATCAACCCGGCCGCCCCGTGGATCTGAGCGCACGCCGTAGCGCCCCGCGACGATCGGCGACCTGGTGGCACTGCTCGGAGCAGATCCACGCACCGCGTCCCCGGCTCGGACCGCCGAACCGGAGGTCGCCGGTGTCGCGGTCGACGGTCACCCGCCACATGGACGAAACCGGCTGACGCGTCCGACACCCGACACAGGTACGGATCGGGGTGCGCTCACTCGTCTTCACCGTCGACCGGCTCGTGCGAGTCCAGCGAATCCTCCGAGTCGGCGGAGTCCGCTGAGTCGGCTGAGTCCCCTGAGTCGGCTGAGTCCCCTGACTCGGCTGAGTCCTCGGACCCGGTGGACTGCTCCGATTCCACCGCGTCTGCGGCGAGCGGCTGATCGGCCCCCTCGGAATCGGTGGTGACGGCCTCGGACGACTCGACCTCCTCGGAGCCCTCTGCGCTCGCCTCGGCGGACTCCTCACCCTCCTCGGCTACCTCGTCGTCGGCGGCCGCTTCGTCGAAGGGACTGTCGGAGGGTGTGGCTTCGTCGTCGGCCAGGTGCGGTGCGTCGGATCCCGTCTCGACCAGCCTGTTGTACTCCTCGAGCGTCATGGCTTTGGAGCCGTCGGCCGGCTGCCACTTCTGCTCGCCGGTCTCCTCGTCGACGATCCACTCCCCCTGGGCCCAGTCGTCGGACCCGTAATCGTCCGGCGGAGCAGCCAGCTCCTGCTCGAGCTGGCTTTCGGACTTGATGTCGATTCGCCAGCCGGTGAGCCGGTGGGCCAGCCGGGCGTTCTGGCCCTCTTTCCCGATCGCGAGCGACAGCTGGAAGTCCGGCACGATGACCTCGGCGGTGCCGGTGTCCTCGTGGAGCCGAACCTCTTTGACCTTGGCCGGCGACAGTGCTCGGGCCACGTACTCGTATTGGTCGTCGGAGAAGGGGATGATGTCGACCTTCTCACCGTTCAGCTCGTTGACCACCATGCGGACCCGCGATCCGCGAGCGCCGACGCAGGCGCCGACCGGATCGACATTCTGATCGTTGGAGGCGACGGCGATCTTCGTGCGGTGGCCCGGCTCCCGGGCGCATCCTTTCAACTCGACGATCCCGTCGGCGATCTCGGGCACCTCGAGTTCGAACAGGCGACGGACCAGACCGGGATGGGTGCGGGAGACCACGATCTGGGGTCCGCGATCGGTCTTGCGAACCTCGACGATGTAGGCCTTGTGGCGATCGCCGGCCTTGGGGCGGGGGCCGGTGGACACCTGCTCCGATTGCGGGAGTAGGGCATCGACTCGGCCCAGGTCGAGCAGGGTGTACCTGGCATCGGTCTGCTGAACGATGCCGGTCACGATGTCGCCCTCGCGCCCGGCATACTCCTCGTACTTCATCTCCCGTTCTTCCTCCCGGATACCCTGGAGGAGGATCTGTTTGGTCGTCTGGGCGGCGATCCGACCAAAGTTCTCAGGGGTCACATCGAATTCGTCGCCGAAGGGCTCACCCTCCTCGTCCAGCTCCTGGGCGAACACCCGGATGTCGAAGGTCTCCGGGTCGATCGTGACCCAGGAGTACTCCCACGCATCCGGATCCTTCTTGTACGCCGACTCGAGGGCGTTGGCCAGGATCTCGAACAGCTTCTCGATCGGGATTCCCCGGTCCTCGGCGAGGGCGGCGAGTGCCTCGGTCATCTCGTTTGCAGCCATCAGCGGGTTCCTCGCTTCTTCTTCTTCTTCGGGTTCGATCGGGGTTTGGGCGCCGGCCCCCAGTCGAAGACTGTCTTGGTGCGCTCGACCTGGTCATAGGCGACGGTCAGCTCGAGCGGATCGGTGAGCGACCGGCCGTCCAGTTCGGCGGCCACCACTTCGAAGGTCTCGTCGCCGGCGACGGTCAGCACGCCCTTGATCCGGCGGTGGTCGGCGACGTCGGGAGCGAGCTTCACGACGACCTCTTCGCCAATCGCCCGCCGGTAGTGTTCGGGCCGGGCCAGGCGACGCTCGACTCCGGGGCTGGATACCTCCAGCGTGTACCGACCCGGGATCGGGTCGGCGTCGTCGAGTATGGGTCCGATCGCCCGGTTCACATCGGCGAGGGTCTCGGTGTCCACGCCACCGGTGAGGGGTTCGTGGTCGATGTCGATGAGCACACGAAGCGTTCCACCGGTGAATTCGACGTCGATGAGGTCGACGCCCATCCGAGTGATCGGATCGGCCAGCAGTGCCGAAACGCGTTCTTCGATTGCCGAGCTGGTCACGACGCGCCCTCCTAGGATTCGAGCTGCCCGCGACCCGGTCGAGGCCGGGCCAGGAAACAACACAAGCGTGGGCCGAGGCCCACGCCTGAAGACGTCGTCAACGATCATAGCGGTCGTCGAACCCCGACTAAGCTTCGGGCTCGTGGGCTTTTTCGATTCCGTGAAGGCATGGTTCTCCCGGGAGGCGGCCGAGGTCAAGCAGTCCGTGGAAGCAACGACGTCCCGCCTGGAGGCTGAGATGGACCGTCGCGAGCGCGAGCTGGAGGCCACGCCGGAGGAACGCATGGAGATGATCCGGGACGAGATCGCCGAGGATCCCTTTGCCGAGGTGCGTGCCAGGATCGAAAAGCAGCAGGCGCACGCCGACGCGGTCGAGGACGTTGACGGTGGAAAGGGCGACGACGAAGCGACGACCGAGGACCCGGCGCAGCAGCCGCCGGTCTGACCGCTCAGGAGTCGTACAGCGCCGGTCGCTTCGGCACCGGGACCGAAACGGGGCCGCCGGTTGCCAGCGACTTCACGATCGCCTCGACGGCGATCAGGGCCACGAGTCCGTCCCATGCGGTCGGACCGGTCGCTGCGCCGGTGCGAATGGAGCGGATCCAGGCCGTGTCCTGGGTGCGGTAGGCCCCGGCGAACCGGCCGAACCAGTCGGTTCCGACGGGACGCCGGATCATACCTGCCCGACGCACCTCCGGGCCGACCGGCCCCCCGGTCACTGCCGAGCCGTGTTCGGCCACCACTTCGACGTGGACCTCGTAGGCATAGCCGGCGTCGTCGAACTCGATCGTGGCGTGAGCGTGATCGTCGAGCCAGACCACGACGAGCAGGTGACGGATGGCGCCCGACGACCGGCGGGTGGCGCTCGCCGCAACGGCGGTGATTTCCAGGCCGGTGAGAAAGCGAATGGTGTGCAGATCGTGTACCACCGATTGTCCGACCAGCAACTCGGTCGATCGTTCGAACCCGTTGGCATTCAGATGAACACACCGGACGTGGTGGATGGGACCGAGCTCGCCGACCTGCTCCAGCAATTGCATGTGGGCGAAGTCGTACTCACGCATGAAGCCGAGCTGCAGGAGACGGCGGCCCGCCCCGACCTCATGCTCTACAACCCGGCGTCCGTCGGCGACCGAGGTCGCCAGAGGCTTCTCGCAAAGCACCGGGGTACCGGTCTTCAGGGCGGTCAGGGCCAGCGCGGCGTGCGTGTCGTCGGGCGAGGCCACGACCACACCATCGAGCTGGCTCGAACCGGCCACGGCGGCCGAGTCGGTAGACGCTTCGGCCCCGAGCTCCCCGGCCAGGCGGGCAGCGGCGGCGGGAACGGCATCGGCGACGACGGTGATGGCCACCCCTGGCAGCTCGGCCAACGTCCGGGCGTGAAACGATCCCATCCCGCCGGCGCCGATCAGCCCGATGCGCAGACTCACCGCCGCAGTTTCGCCGACGGTCGCACGCCCGTCTACTCGGCGACCGCCGATCGCTCCTTACGGATGAGCTGGACGGTCTGCTCGGCGTTGTTGGCGTCCTCACCGAGTTCGTTGAGATTGCGCCGCCGGTCTTCGTCGGCGGCTCGTCGTGCCGCCGGAGCGCTCTTCTCGGCGCGCTGCATGGCCGCCTCGATCCCGTACTCGTCGATGAACAGGGCCCACTCGACCAGCGTGTCGACCATCTCATCCTCGGGGACAACCGCCACGTTCGTGCCCTTCACGAACAGATGACCTCGCTTGTTGCCGGCGGCGATGCCGATGTCGGCGTCTCGGGCTTCGCCGGGGCCGTTGACCACGCACCCCATCACGGCCACCTGGAGCGGCAGTTCCCGGTCGGCGAAGGCGTCCTGTGCCTCTTGGGCGACCTTGAACACGTCGATCTCGGCCCGCCCACAGCTCGGACAGGCGATCAAGTCGACGTTCTTGCGCTCGCGCAGGCCCAGCGCCTCGAGCAAGGTACGGCCGTAGCGGGCTTCGTCCACCGGATCCGATGTCAGGGAGTAGCGGATGGTGTCTCCGATGCCCTCGGCCAGGAGGGTGGCGATCCCGGCGGTGGCCTTCACGATCCCAGCGGGCGGCGGTCCGGCCTCTGTCACCCCGAGGTGCAGCGGGTGATCGGTCACCTCCGAGAGCTGCCGGTACGCCTCGATCATCAACGGCACGTTGGAGGCCTTGACGCTGATCTTGATCAGATCGAAATCGACCTCCTCGAAGTAGGCGATCTCCTGCAACGCCGACTCGACCATCGCCTCGGGTGTCACCCGACCGCCGTACTTCTCGTACAGGTCAGGGTGGAGGCTCCCACCGTTGACGCCGATTCGGATCGGAACGTTGCGATCCTTCGCCTCCCGGGCGACCGCCTTGATGTGTTCGGGTTTGCGGATGTTGCCCGGATTCAGGCGCAGGCAGTGCACTCCGGCCTCGAGGGCCTCGAGCGCCCGCCGGTACTGGTGGTGAATGTCGGCGACGATGGGCACCGGGCTGCGGGGCACGATTCGGGCCAGTCCCTCGGCCGCCTCCGGTTCGTTGCAGGTGCACCTCACGATGTCGGCGCCGGCGGCAGCCAGGGAGTAGATCTGCTGGAGCGTCGCCTCGTGATCGGCGGTCTTGGTGATCGTCATCGATTGCACGGTGATCGGTGCGGTACCCCCGACCGGTACGTCGCCCACCATGATCTGGCGGGTCGTCTTCCTCGGGAACGTCACTGAGGTCTGCATGATCTCTCCATGATCAGCTCGTGAGCAACAACACGTCGAGCCAGATCGTGGTGATCCCGATCAGCGCCAGTACGCCGACGACCGCGTAGGTGATCGGCAGCAGCCGGGCGACATCGACGTGGTACCGCTTCCCCCCCACCGACCGAATCCGTTCATAGGTGGCGATCGCCGCATGTCCGCCATCGAGGGGCAGGAGCGGCAACAGATTGATCACGCCGACGAAACAGTTGATGATCCCCAGCAGATAGATCGGGAACGTCCAGTCGGTGCCGGCGGTTCGGCCGGCGACACCGACGGCGCCGACGACCGACACCGGACGCTCGGCGTCCTGCTCGGCAGCTGTCTCCGCACCGAACGCCCCTTCGACCAGGCCATAGATCGTGCTCGGCGACAGGAGCCGGGGAATGGCGGTGACCGATGCCCACATCGACTCGCCGAACTCCTCGACTCCGGCCCACACCCCCGGTCGCTGAATCTCGGGGACGGCCGAGAAGTCCGCCCCCACACCGATACGTCCGACGTCGTCGCTGGTCTCCGTCACTCCGATCGTCGCCGTCTCGGTGAATCGAACGCCGTCCCGTTCGATGACGAACTCGACCGTCTCGTCAGGGCGGGACCGCACCGCCTGAATCAGTGCGAGCCACTGATCGGTCGGTTCGCCATCGACGGCGACGATGCGGTCGCCCGGCTCCAGCCCCAATTGCTGACCGGTGGTGGGCGACCCCGACTCCCCCGCCACGACTTCGTCGACCACCCAGCCGCTGCTGTCGTAATCGGGATGGAGGAATCCGATGCCGATGACGCTGCTCATCAGGACGAAGATCACAAGCGCCTGCAGGAAATGCATGATCGACCCGGCCGTGATCACGATCATGCGACGCGGATAGCTCTTGTTCATGTAGGCCCGATCGGCATCGGCGGGATCGACCGGGTCCAAGTTGTTCATCCCGATGATCCGGACAAACGCGCCCGCCGGGATCGCCTTGACACCGTAGGTCACCTCACCCCGCCGGAACGCGAAGATGGTCGGGCCGAAACCGATGAAGAAGTCGGTCGGCTTCATGCCGGTCCACTTGGCCGTCATGAAGTGACCGAGCTCGTGGAGGAAGATCATCACCACGACACCGACGGCGACGGCGAAGTACACAGGGCCGGCGAAGAACAGCAGCCAGGCGAAGAATCCCACCAGCATGACCAGCGCCCCCCAGTTGACGCGCGGGTCCTCGCCGGGCTGGGTGTCGCCGAGTGCGATGGCCTGGGCGCGGCTCCGGGCGCTCGCCGGAGGGGCGACAGGGACGGAGTGGGACGTGGTGTCGGGGTCGGTCACAGCTGGGGCTTCCTGTCCGCCTACCCGGAGCGGGTGGCAATCTCTGCGTGGGCCAGCGTGCGAGCACGCCGGTCACCGTCTAGAACGTCCTCCAGTGTCTCACCTGTTCCACCGTCATGGTCAGTCAGGACGTCGGCGACCACTTCGGCGATTTC
>JBFGLT010000162.1:0-6460 GCA_041576015.1 Acidimicrobiales bacterium | reverse complement strand
CGATGTGTTGTCGCTTGCGTCTCCGCCGCCGCACGAAACAGCCGCAAGTGCGAGGACGATGACCGCTGAGGTGCGCCGCATGGCTTGATCCTTCTCGAAGGTGAGAGCCGGTGGGTTGCGCTCTTGTTCCAGATTGGACGTTCCCGGAGTCTCACCGGTTCCTCTATCTCATCGAATGAGATCAAACCGACAAGAAGTTCGAAGGCCCTAAGTCGATTCGCCGCGCATGGCCCCGGTAGTACCTCGTGGCCCCGATCCGCTTTCAAGGTGGAAAGGTACTCGGTTGCGGTTCAGACCTCGATCCCCAGGATCACGTCGGTGAGAGAGTCGAGGACCCCGGGGCGGCTCATCACCGTGTCGGTGACCACGCAGTTGACGCCGATGGCCTCGATATCGGGCGCCAAGGCTTCGTCGGCGGTATCGATGATCATCGTGCCACACAGATCCCGGTAGTAGCGGGCGATGCCGAGGGCCGACGACTCGTAGCCGAGCTCTCGCAGCAACCGGTCGGCCGGTCCTTTGAGGGCGGCACCGCCGACGATGGGCGACACGCCGATCACCCGATCCCGGCGCCGGGCGAGGTGGTCGCGGATCCCGGGGACGGCCAGGACCGGATCGATGGAGATCACCGGGTTGCTCGGCGCGATCACCACCCTCCCGGCGATGTCGAGGGCGGCCTCGACCCCCTCGGCGGGGCGGCACGCCGGCGCCCCGGCGAAGCGCACGTCGGAGACGGCGACGGCGTGGCGCCGGCCCACGAAGTAGTCCTGGAAGCCCAACTCCATTCCTTCTTCGTCGCCTTCAGCCACGGTGAGCCGGGTCCTGAGCGAATCATTGGTGACCGGGATGATCGTGAGATCGAGGTCCCAGCCGCGAGCGATCTCGGCGGTCACTGTGCTCAGCGGAACTCCCTCGGCCAGCCTCTGGGTCCGGTACAGGTGGGTCCCGAGATCCCGGTCGCCCAGTCGGAACCAGTCGTGACCGCCGTACCGCTGAAGCATCGACATCGCCTGCCAGGTCTCGCCCGACAGTCCCCAGCCTCGCTCGGCGCTGACCTCGCCGGCCAGCGTGTACACGATCGTGTCCAGGTCCGGCGAGATGTGCAGGCCGTGGAGTTGCATGTCGTCACCGACGTTCACGATGGCAACGAGCTCGTGGCCGCGCACCCGGCGGCAGAGCCCGGTGAGGAGGCGAGCGGCCCCGACACCTCCACTGATCACGGCGACCATCTTCTCCGACACGTCCCAAGTATGGACCCGGCCCGGACCCGGAATGCCATGCGGGAGGCAGACGGTTCCTCAGATCATGTGGTCCTCGGTTCCCGTCCGCTTGCTGCTGGGCACTTCCCTGATCGCCACCGCGTGCGGCTCGACTACGGCCGGACCGACATCGTCACCCACATCCTCGCCCGTTTCCACCGAGACGCTGCGGCCCAACGACTCCGACGCCCCCTTCGACCTCGACGGCGGCGCAAACTCGGACGACAGCGCCGCGGGCACGGGCAGCGTCGACCAGTTGGGAGAAGTTGTCCGCTCGGCGGTCATCACCTGGCCCACCGATTGGTCGCGGACGACCATCGATCTGGGTGAGCTGGCCGCCGGCATTCCGCGGCTCGATCCCCGCGACGCGATCCCACCGATCGACCATCCCGAGTTCGAGCGACCAGAGGCCGCCGCCGAATGGCTCGACCCCGACGAGCCGGGGGCGGTCGTGCGGCTCGACGGCCAGACGCGCTTCTATCCGCTGTCGATCATGACCCGCCACGAGATCGTGAACGACCGGTTCGGTCCGGTCCCGGTGGCGGTGACGTACTGCCCCCTCTGCAACACCGCCCTCGCCTTCGACCGTCGCGTCGATGGCAAAGTGGCTCGACTGGGTGTCTCGGGGTTGCTGCGAAACAGCGATCTCGTGATGTGGGACGACCTCACCGTCAGCCTCTGGCAGCAGATCACCGGCGAGGGCATCGTCGGCGAGTTCGCCGGCACCCGCCTCAAACCGATCAGTACATCGATCGTGTCGTTCGGCCAGTTCACCGAATCGTTCCCCGACGGCTGGGTTCTGTCCCGCAACACGGGCTTCAACATCGGCTACGGCGCCAACCCGTACCGGGGATACAGCAGCCGCGACGAACCCTACCCCAGCTTCTTCTCCGCCACCGTCGACGGTCGGTTCCCGGCCCTGGAACGGGTCGTGGGCGTGCGGACCGACGGCGCCGACAAGGCTTACCCGTTCTCGGTCCTCGAGGAGCGCGTGGTAATCAACGACGTCGCCGGCGAGGTGCCCGTCGTCGTGTGGTGGGCGCCGGGAACGACCGATGCGCTCGACCGGGCGTCGATCGCCGACAGCCGGGCCATCGGCACGGCGGTAGCCCATCGCCGGGAGCTCGACGGGGTTTCCCTGACGTTCTCACCGCTCGATGAGGACGGCCGGTTCACCGACGCCGAGACCGGCTCGACGTGGGACGTCTTCGGTCGGGCCGTCGCCGGCGAGCTCGGGGGATCGCAGCTGGAGCCGATCGATCACCGCAACGAGTTCTGGTTCGCGTGGTCGGCGTTCTTCGGTGACGGCGAGGTCTACACCGCCGAGTGAACCGTGGTCAGCGGCGAGGCGGGTGCTTCATCTCCCACTCGACCAGCTCGAGATCGGAGTCGACCATCATCGTCACCAGTTCGGGGAACGAGGTCTTCGGCTTCCACCCGAGCCGGGCGGCCGCCTTGTCCGGGTTCCCGATCAACAGGTCCACTTCGGCCGGTCGACGGAACTGTTCGTCCTGCACGACATGGTCCCTCCAGTCGAGACCCACGTGGCCGAAGGCTAGTTCGCAGAACTCCTGCACGCTGTGGGTTTCGTGGGTCGCGATGACGAAGTCGTCGGGTTCGTCCTGCTGAAGCATCAACCACATCGCCTCGACATAATCCCCGGCGTAGCCCCAGTCCCTCTGCGGGTCGAGATCCCCGAGTGGCAGGGTGTCGCGCAGACCATGGGTGATCTGTGCCACGTGATAGCTGATCTTCCGGGTGACGAACTCGAGTCCGCGGCGCGGTGACTCGTGGTTGAAGAGGATGCCGCTGCTGGCGTGGAGACCGTAGGACTCCCGGTAGTTCACCGTGATCCAGTGTCCGTACACCTTGGCGACCCCGTAGGGCGAACGCGGATAGAACGGCGTCTCCTCGGTCTGGGGGACCTCGCGCACCTTGCCGAACATCTCCGACGAGCTCGCCTGGTAGAAGCGGATCTCCGGGTTGATCGTGCGGACGGCGTTCAGGATCCGGGTGACGCCGATGGCCGTGGTCTGACCGGTCAGTTCGGGCTGGTGCCACGACGTCTGCACGAAGGATTGGGCCGCCAGGTTGTAGAGCTCATCGGGATTGGACTGACGAAGGACGGCGTTGAGACTGTTCTCATCGCCGAGGTCGCCCTGGACGATGTTGATGCGATCCTGGATGTGGGCGATTCGCTCGAAGTTCAGCGTGCTCGACCGTCGGACCATGCCCCACACCTCGTAGTCCTTGTCCAACAACAGCTCGGCGAGGTAGGAGCCATCCTGGCCGGTGATCCCGGTGATCAGTGCTCGGCGTCTCATGGGTTCTCCTGTCGAGTGTCAGATGCTGGGGTCGATGTTGGGTTCACGGTGGTTCGGGCGTGGGCGAGAACGTCGGCGAGCGTCTGGCGGAGCGGGATCTCGGGGTCCCACCCCGTGGCGCCATGCAGGCGATCATAGGACCCGCGATGGACGGCGAGTTCGATGGGCCGGATCAGATCCGGGTCCGTCAGTGTACGTATCGGGACCGTCGATTCGTCGATCAGCATCTGGAGGACGTCGGTGATCTGGACGTCGCGGCCCGAGCAGATGTTGTAGGTGACGCCCGGTGTTCCGTGCAGCGCCAGCAGCCGATAGGCCCGGACGACATCGCGGACATCGAGGAAATCTCGACGAGGGCTGAGGTCGCCGTGGGTCACGGTTCCACCGCCATCCCGCTCGCATTCGGCGATCTTGCGAGCGAAGGCGGCGGCGGCGAACTTCGGTTCCTGCCCGGCGCCGATGTGATTGAACGGGCGAGCGATGACGACGTCGAGCCCGAAGCCGCGATGAAACTGACGGGCGACCGACTCCGCCGCCTCCTTGGAGGCCCCGTAGGGCGATCTCGGTTTCACCGGCGATTCCTCGGTCAGCGGGAGCTCTCTGGGGGTGACGGTCCCGTAGATGTCGGCGCTCGACACCACGATGACCCGGACTCCGTGAACCGCTCGCGCCCCGAGCAGCACGTTCAACGTCCCCTCGGCGTTGACGCGGAACGTCGTGTGCGGCTGTTGCCACGATCCGCCGACGTCGCTCCACCCGGCAAGGTGGTACACGACTTCGGGGCGGATCCGTTCCACTGCGTCGACCCAGCCGGCCGGGTCGAGCAGATCGGGCCCGTCGGCCGAATCGAGGCCGACGGCGTCGTCCCCCTGGGCCGATAGATGGTCCATGAGGTAGGGTCCGACGAAGCCGGAGGCTCCGGTGACTATTGCTCTCACGGGCTCTGACACTAACGCCCGTGACGAGGACTACCCTTGACCTGTTGTGACCGAGGGTGAGGACCACCATGTTCGGGGTGCCGACGACGATGCGATGTCGGTCGGCGCGACGTCTGTCGGCATTGGCGCGTCCCCGCCGCCCGATCTCTTCGACGATGTCGTCATCGATCTGACCGACCCGGTGGCGGTTTCGGTCGGTGGGGCGACCGGCCACGGTCCCGCGGTCCTGGCCATCGTGATCGCCGAGCACACCGAGCCCCACCTCGGCGAGGTCCTGATGGCGATGGACGACCAGAGCTACAGCAACCTGCGGGTGACCGTGCTCGACGCGACCGGAGAGGACGGTGTCGAGGACCGCTTCGCTCACTGCTGCCCGGGCGCCGAGTTCGTGTCGAGCGACCGGCGAGGGTTCGCCGCTGTCGCCAACTGGGCGCTCGAGCACGTGTCGGCAGCGGAGTTTCCGTTCCTGATCTTCGTCAAGGACGACACCGCCCTCGCCCCCGGGGCGGTCTCCTATCTCGTCGAGGAGATGTTTCGATCCAACGCCGGAATCGTCGGTCCCAAGCTGGTCGACTGGAATGATCCCGGGAAGCTCCTGGCCGTCGGGTACGGCGCCGACCGGCGGGGCCGGCGGATCGACCTGATCGAGCCGGACGAGTTCGATCAGGATCAGTACGCCGCGGTCGCCGATGTGTTCGTGATCCCGAGCGGGGCCCAGCTGGTGCGCACCGATCTGTTCGAAGCGCTCGACGGCTTCGATCCGGTCATGGACGCCGAGAACGAGGACCTCGATCTGTGCTGGCGAGCCCACATCGCCGCCGCCCGGGTGATCGTCGTGCCGCCGGCGAGTGCCCGGCAGGCTCGCCCGACCCCGTCCAAGGCCCTGTCGCTCCACCGGTACCGACTGCGAGCGCGACACCGGCTCAGGACGCTGGCCGTGACGTCGTCGCGCTGGTCGTTCCTCAGAGCGATGGCCGGCGGCATCGGGTACCTCCTCATCGTCGCGCTGGGCAACCTCCTCCGCGGCCGCCCCGGCCATTCGCGGGCCGCTCTCGGCGCCATCGGCTGGAACCTACGTCACCTCGGGAGTGTCCGTCGGCGCCGGCGCCGGCTGCGGGCGGTCCGCCAGGTCGGCGACGGCGAGATCCATGCCCTCCAGACCCGCGTCGGACCATCGGTGGACAGCCTCGTCGAGCGCTCGTTCCGTCCGACCGCCCGCGTGGCCAATGCAGCCCGGGCGTTCCGTCAGACCCTCGTCGACGAGCGTCAACCCATCGGCTCGACAGTGGCCGTGTTCCTCGGGCTGATCCTGTTGTTCCTGGGGCTCGGCACCTTCGGGCTCCTCGGTGACGCCCCGGTCGTCGTCGGTCAGAATCCCATCCTCCCCGACGGAGGATCCCTCATCGGTCAATGGTGGACCGGCTACCGGAGTGGCGGGCTCGGCGGACCGTCGGCCGCACCGGTGTCCTTCGCCGTTCTCGGGGTCGCCGCCATCGCGCTGGCGTGGGCGCCGTCGTTCCTTCATCTGGTCCTGCTGATCGGGCCGCTGGTGATCGCCCCCATCGGCATCTTCCGGCTGGTTCGTCCACTCGGAGGACCTCGGGCGGCCATGGTCGCCGCCACGCTGGCGGTGGCCAACCCCCTGACCGCCGATGCCCTGGCGGCGGCGCGGTGGGAGACCCTCGTCCTGTGGGCCGGGGCGCCGTTTCTGCTCCACTCCGCCTGCCGGCTCATCGAGCTCGAGCCGTGGACCCGTGTCGAGCGGCCTTTGCCGGCGCTGCTCGTCCGCTATGGGTTCTTGACCGCGGTCCTGGCTGCGTTCGCGCCGGCGGCGATTGCTCTCGCCGTCCTGACCGCCGGTTCGGTCGCCCTCTTCGGATTCGTGTCTGGTCGGCCGACCCGGGTCGGGCGGGGAGTACTCGGCGCGGTTGCCGGCGTT
>JBFGLT010000161.1:0-6472 GCA_041576015.1 Acidimicrobiales bacterium | reverse complement strand
GGGCAATCCACCGTCCTCGACCGGGCCATCGGACCTGCTCGACCGACGCCAGCAGGTGCAGCGTGCAGGCTCAGCTCAGTACTTGACGACCGCCGGAAGAGACTTGGCCTGGTCGATCCACTTGGCGACTTCCTTCTCGCTCGGTACACGACGAACGATGCTCTTCTTGGTCCGCTTGATGGCGGCGTCGTTGACCTCGAGCATCTTGGCGGCCAAATTGTCGGCCCGGCGCCGCTTGAGCTCCTTCACGGTGTCGACGCCGGCTCGCTCCAGGAGTTCGCTGAACTCGGATCCGACACCCTTGATGCGCATGAGATCGGCACAGTTGACAAACGCCAAGATCTTGCCCTCGTCCACACCGGTGTCGGCGGCGAGCGACTTCCTGCCCTTCTTGGTGGCGCCCTCGGAAAGCAGGCGTTCACACGTTCGCACACCCGCCTTCTGGAACTTCTTGGCGAGCGCCGGACCGACGCCTTCGATGGTCTCAATCTTTGCCATGGACGGATCTCCTGATTCGCAGTCTGGACTAGTTGGTATCACGAATCCTTCGGACGCCAGCGGATCTCGATTGAGTCGTCGGCGGTGATTTCGATCGAGTCGAACGCGGCGGCCGCCGGGTCCGGCGGTACCATTGTGGCCCCTCGGGACCGTTAGCTCAGCCGGCTAGAGCGCTCGCCTCACACGCGAGAGGTCACTGGTTCAAGTCCAGTACGGTCCACGGAAACCCTTCGGGCTCGTTGGAGTTTCGACTCCGTCGAAACTCTCCGGCTGCAGGCGCGAGGGGTTCGAAAGCAGTCCAATGAGGTCCACGGCAACCCCGTTCGAGCTCAGAGCCTCTGGCAGGCTCAGGGACTCCTGGGCTCGAGCTCGGCCACGCGCCGTCGCATCCACTCGATCTCGGCGGTGTTCGCACACGTGTTGATGGCGGTGCGGTAGGCCTCGACGGCGAGGGTGGTGCGTCCCGATCGGGCCAGGAGCGACGCCCGGGCCGAGTGGTAGTACGAGTACCCGGCGAGTTCGCCGGCCAGCTCCTCCATCAGTTCTAGCCCGACGGCCGGGCCCTCCACCCACGAGAGCGCGGCCGCCCGGTTCAGGCGCAACACCGCGGTGTCGTGCAGCTCGATCAGGGCGTTGTACAGGTCGGCGATCGACAGCCACGGCGTCTCCTCGACCGACGGCGCCTCGGCATGGAGCGCAGCGATCGAGGCCAGCAGCTGGTACGGGCCAGCACCCGGCAGCGTGACCGCTCGGCGCAGGTGATGCAGACCTCGATCGATCTTCTCCCGATCCCAACGCCCCCGGTCCTGGTCTTCGAGCAGCACCGGGAGGCCATCGGCGTCGATGCGGGCATACCGGCGAGCATCGGTCAAGAGCACGAGCGCGGCCAGACCGTGGACCTCGCTGTCGTCGGGAACCAGTTCGCTCAGGAGTGCGGACAGCCAGGCCGCCTCGTCGCACAGCGACCCGCGGATCAAGGCCGTGCCCGCCGTGCTGGCGTACCCCTCGGAGAACACCGCATAGATGACCCCGCAGATCGACCCGAGCCGCTCCCCGATCCGTCCCGGTTCGGGTACTTCGAAGGGAATTCCGGCCTCGGCGATCTTCTTCTTGGCCCGCGTGAGCCGCTTCTTCATCGTCTCGGTCGGAACCAGAAACGCCCGGGCGATCTGCTCGGTCGTCAGCCCGCACACATACCGCAGCGTCAGGGCAACCTGTGCTTCACCGTTGATGGCGGGATGGACACAGCCGGCGATCAGGGCCAGCTGATCGTCACGAAGCTGAATCCGGGTGGGGGGTGGCCGCTCGGCGGCCAGCAGTGGCATGCGGACAGCAAACCGTCGATCCCGACGAACCCGATCGATCACCCGGCGCCTCGCAGTGGTCAACAGCCAGGCTCCGGGCGAGTCGGGTGGGCCGTCGCGACGCCACCGTGTGGCAGCCTCGACGAACGCCTCCCCGACGGCATCCTCGGCCAGCTCGAGGCTCCCCGTCTCCCGCACGAGCGTCGCCACCAGCGGGGTCCACTCCGTGCGAAAGGCGTGATCGACCGGGGAAGGCCGGATGTTCAGCTGGGGATCTCCATCAGCGGCCGGACCTCCACCGAACCGTAAGGCACGAGCGGGATCCGCTCGGCCCACTCCACCGCCTCATCGAGGCTCTCGGCCTCGAGCAGGTAGAAGCCGCCGAGCGTCTCCTTGGTCTCGGCGAAAGGACCGTCGGTCGTGATCGTCTTGCCGTCACGTACCCGCACTGTCGTGGCCGATCCGACACCGACGAGCGCTTCACCGCCGAGATGGCGTCCGGCGGCCATCAAGTCTTCGGTGAACTTGAACCACTGCTTCATCTCGGCGTCCATTTCGGGCGTTCCGAAGTCGGGCTGGAGGGACGGGTCGGAGTAGAGGAGAAGTGCGTACTTCATGGGCTGAGCTCCCTGTGGACTTCGTACCGGAACGGTTCCGGTCATCCAACCGACGAACGGCCGAGTGCCGCAGGGACACCGTAGGTCAGATTCTCCGGCGAGGCTCAGCGACCGGTCAGCCCAGGCAGACGACCGTGTCGGCATCCAGCGAAATCTCCCGGATGGTCAGCGCCGGACAGACCCCGTCGGGAAGGCGGGCCCCGATCACCCGGCCGTCGTTGATCCGATCACAGGGCACCTCCAGTAGCGTCGGACCCTCGATGATTCTGACGCAGGCGTTGGCCCGGACGCCGATGTCGGGCCCCGGCACCTCGATCTCGGCCGGACCGTCCGTGCGAGAGGCGTAGGCGGTGAAAATGAAGATGGCGGCCAGCAGGCACAGGAACCCGACCCACGGGACCAGGTTCATCATTCGCGAGTGACTCGTGCTGATCACCGCTTCCTGCCGGTGCCGGCGAGCGGTCAGCACATCGGGGTCGAGCAGGCGGGGATCGACGCGGGTCACCCCGTCGCGAACCGACACCCCGCCCTCCACCGCCGGAGCGCCGGCCAGCGAGCGGTCATAGACACGGCGGCGATCCCGATCGCCGAGAATCCGAAAGGCTTCGTTGATCCGCCGCATCGTGTCCTCGGCACGAGCGGCATCGTCGGGCGGCTGGCCGGCGAAACGGTCGGGATGCCAGGCACGCGCTTGGCGGTGGTAGGCGCGACGAATCGTCTCCGTCGAGGCAGATCGGGGTACGCCGAGGACGTCGTAGTGAGTAGCCACTTGCCCACGAGCCTACGGAACCACGGCCCGAGCCGTGACACCTGGCGCCGGCGTTCAGTGGCTCCCGTCGACGGTGAACAGGTCGCTGGAGGCCTTCCAGGCGTCATCGATCTGCTGGGCGGTCACGGGCTGATGTTCACCCGGCTCGTCGTCGCCGAAGCTGCCGAGGATGAGCCCCAGCCGTTCTTCCTGCCGCGTTGCGATGGCCGGGACCAGCCGGAGGGCGGAGAGCGCCGCGCTCACCATCCCCAATCCTGCCACCACCGCCAGAAACCCCTGAGCGGCGACGCTGAGGTCGCCGAGGTACTCCGCAGCCGTCGACGCGTAGCAGAATGCCACGACACCGACGAACCACACGGTGGCGTACCGGTTCGTCGACCCGTTGGCGGCCCTGCCCGCGGCCGACGTGCGCCAGAGCATCTGGAGCGCGCCGTGACCCAGTCCGGCCGGTAGCAGGACCCCCCACATCACCAGCACGCCGCCGACGAGTCGCAACAGACGCTCGAACTCCTCGAAACCCGGGGCCAGCCCGATCAAGACCCCTCCCACCATCAGTGCAGGCATATGGCGGGCAAAGATGCCGAACTGGCCGAACTGAATCGCCCGAGCCAGTCGGGGTACGTTGAGTGACGCCTGGACGGCCCAAACCAGCGCCAGCACCGTCGTGAGCAGCGTCAAGAGGCCGACTCCGTACCCGAGCGACCGGTAGGTGCGGAGAAGCGACGCGGCGAGGTCGGAGTCGGGACCGGCGGTCAGGACTCCCACGCCGATGCCGAGGGTTGCCAGGCCGGTCAGAACCCAGACGCCATGGACCGACGAGAGGGCCGCCCCGCTGCTGACGACCGATTCGAACCCCTCGACGGTTTCGACGATCCGCTGCTGGCGCTCGTTGCGGATCCGCGACGGGGCAGGCGCCGGCGACGGCGCCGCGGACCGACGTTTCCGCCGCTTGGGGCTGGGTTGGGAACCGGCCACGACTTCCAATCGGCCCGAATCGGCACGCCATTGAGCAAAAGCGGGCTGGCGAGGACCGGTCGGGCCTCAGATGCCGCCGAGCACGAGCCCGAGCGACAAGGCGACACCGGTCGCCAGTTGGGCGCGCCCGGTCTCGCCGAGCACGGGGATGAGGGACTCACCTAGCAGTCCGTCGAGAACGCTGCGAGCAGGACCGATCGCCGCCGCCAGGCCCACAAGCCCGAGGATGGCCGGCCATCGGAGGACAGCCGCCCCCACGACCGCCAGAGCCGAGATCAGGATCAGCCCCACGAACAACTCACGGGTTCGCTCATCACCGATCCGCACGGCGAGTGTTCTCTTGCCGGCGTCCTCGTCGTACGGGAGATCGCGGAGGTTGTTGACCACGAGCAAGGCGACGGCAAGACAGCCGACGGCGACAGAACAGAGCACCGACAGCAACGTGATGCGCTCGATCTGGACATAGGTCGATCCGACCGTCGCCACCAGCCCGAAGAACACGAAGACGAAGACCTCGCCGAGTCCCCGGTAGCCATAGGGTCGCGGGCCCCCGGTGTAGGCCCAGCCGGCGGCCATGGAGGCGGCGCCGACCACGAGCAGTTCGGGTCCGACGGCGATCGAGAGTGCGACACCGGCAATCGCCGCCACGATGAACGACAACGCGGCAGCTGCTTTGACCTCGTCGGCACTCGCCAATCCGGAGGCCACCAGCCGCACCGGACCAACACGGTGGAGATCGGTGCCCCGCTCCCCGTCGGCGTAGTCATTCACGTAGTTGGTCGCGACCTGCAGGGCGAGGGCGACAACGCCGGCAGCCAGCGCCCGCCACACCGACAGCCCGCGACCCTCCCCCACCGCCGCCGCAGTGCCCACCATCACCGGCACGATCGCCGCCGGCAGGGTCTTCGGGCGTGCACCGAGCACCCAGATGTTGCCCCCAACCCCATCAGTCATCGCCAGCCCGCTGTTCCTCGGCCAGCTCGACCGCTACACCCTCCAGAGCTGCGACCCGACTCCCCTTCACGAGGACCGCGTCTGTGGGATGGAGGGTACCGACGGCTCGGATCGCTGCCGCCTGATCGGGAACGTGCTCGGCCGACGGTCCGTACTCGGGGGTACCCACGGCGATGACCACGATCCCCGCTGCGGCCGCCTCCTCGGCGATGGCGCGGTGGTCCTCGTCGCTGGTGTCGCCGAGTTCGGCCATCACACCGAGAATCGCCACTCGACGATCAGCTCGGACGTCGAGGAGTGCACGCAGGCCTGCCCGCATCGACGTCGGGTTGGCGTTGTAGGCGTCGTTGATGACGACCGCGCCCGACGGCGAGCGGCGAACGTCCATACGGTGCGGCGACATGATCGGCGAGGTCAGGCCATCGACGATGGCCGGAAACGGGATACCCGCTCCGACGGCGGCGGCAGCCGCTGCCGCCGCATTGGCGGCCATGTGCGCACCAGCCACCCCGAGGCGGACTCGATCGGCTCCGATCGGCGTTCTCAGCATGAAGGTCGGATGGAGGTCCGGTCCCACCTCGACCTCTTCGAACACCACCTCGGCCCTCGACCGTCCATAGGTCAGGATCCGGCTGGTCGCCGCCCTCGACACCATCGCCCGCACGAGCTCATCGTCGTTGTTGACGACGGCGACACCGTCGGGCGGCAGCGCCTCGAGCAGCTCCCCCTTGGCCACGGCGACCTGGTGGAGGGAACCGAACAGCTCGGTGTGAACGGCGGCAACTGCGGTTACGACCCCGATGGTCGGCCGGGCGATCTCACAGAGCAGGGCGATGTGCCCGATGTTCCTCGCCCCCATCTCGGTGACGACCAGGCGGGCATCCTCGGGTGCCGAGAGCAGGGTCAACGGCACACCGAGTTCGTTGTTGAATGAGGCGACGTTTGCGTGGGTGACGACGTGGGCGGCTCCGATGGCACCGAGGAGGTCTTTCACCGAGGTCTTGCCGACGCTGCCGGTAATCCCGACCACGGTCGCGTGCAGGCGGCGGCGGGCCGCCCGGCCGAGGTGAAGAAGCGCCCGCGACGTGTCATCCACCGAAATGACGGCGAGGGGCTGCCCGTCGGGGTCCGTAACGGTTCGGTGGCCGGACAGACGCTCGTTGGCGACGAGGCAGGCGACTGCACCGGCGGCGGCAGCAGCGGGGATGAAATCGTGGCCGTCACGATCGGCCACGATGGGCACGAACAGGTCACCGGCACGAACAGATCGTGAGTCGATCGACACGCCCTCGATCTCGGTGGCGCGGGCGTCCCCGGGATCGTCGACGAGTTCGGCCCTCGCTCGCGCCAGGGCG
>JBFGLT010000160.1:0-6500 GCA_041576015.1 Acidimicrobiales bacterium | reverse complement strand
GCCATGTCGACCAGCCGGTTGGAATAGCCCCATTCGTTGTCGTACCAGCCGGCCACCTTGACCAGGGTTCCGATTGTGGTGGTGAGCCCGGCATCCATGGTGCACGAGGCCGGCGAGGTCACGATGTCGGACGAGACGATCGGGTCCTCGGTGTAGTCGAGGACGCTGGCCATCGGCCCCTGGGCGGCCGCTTTGGCGTACGCCGCGTTGATCTCCTCGGCACCGGCCTCGTTGTCGAGCACGGCGGTGAAATCGGTGATCGAACCGGTCGGGATCGGGACCCGCATCGCCACCCCGTCGAGGCGGCCCTGCATGCTCTGCATCACCAGGCCGGTGGCCCGAGCGGCGCCGGTCGAGGTCGGAACGATGTTGACCGCCGCAGCGCGAGCCCGACGGAGGTCACTGTGGGGCGTGTCGACGGTCGGCTGGTCGCCGGTGTAGGCGTGGATCGTGGTCATCAAACCGTGCACCAGGCCGAAGTTGTCGTCGAGGACCTTGACCATCGGAACGAAGCAGTTGGTCGTGCACGAGGCGTTGGAGATCACCTTGTCGGTGGCGGGATCGAAGTCGTCGTGGTTGACCCCGTAGACGAAGGTCTTGTCGGCCTCCTTGCACGGAGCCGAAACGATGACATACGGGGCGCCGCCGTCGAGGTGTCCGGCCGCTTTGTCGCGTGAGTTGAACACTCCGGTCGACTCGATCACGACGTCCACTCCGAGATCACCCCACGGGAGGTCGGCGGGGTTGCGCTCGCTGAGCACCTTGAGCTCGTCGCCGTCCACCGAGATTCCTCCGTCGATCGCCTTGACCTCGTAGGGGAGAACCCCGAGAACGCTGTCGTACTTGAGGAGATGGGCCATCGTGGTCAGCGACCCCAGATCGTTGACAGCCACGAAGTCGATGTCGGCGCCCTGCGCTTTGGCCGCCCGAAAGAAGTTCCGGCCGATCCGTCCGAACCCGTTGATACCTACTCGAATCGTCATGCGCCCGACGATAGCGGCGTTTGTTGCCCGCCGGTGAGGGACGACGACCAATTCACCCGCCGGTCACGATCACCTCACGATCCGCTCACGATCCTTCACCGACCGGGCTTGATTCCGGCCAGAGCGGTGGCGAGGGCCAGCGCGTCGTGCGACCATCCGTCGTCCCCGCGAACCGCTGCGCTGACCACTTCGAACGGGCCGCCCGGGCGCTCGTGGCTGTGATCGATGATCACGACATCTGGGCTGATCCCATGGTCGGCGAGTGCCTCGAGATGCTCGCGCAGACCGAACCCCCTGGCCTCCGCCCTGTCGTTGGCGACGTTGGCCACGAAGATCTTGCGACCGGCCGACGCGGCGACCGCCTCCCGGATCTCGGGGACGATGGCGGTGGCAAGGACCGACGTGAACAGCGAGCCGGGTCCGAGCACGACGTGGTCGGCTTGCAGCACGGCCCGCACCGCCGACGGGTTGGCCCTGGCGTCGCCGTCGGTGAACCGGAGATTGCGGATCCCAGTGGCTCGTTCGATCGTCACCTGCCCGGTGATCGTCCCGGCGTCGGAGTCGGCCATCAGCGTGACCGGGACCGCGGTGGCCGGGTGGAGCCTGCCCTGGGCGTCGACCAGTCGTTCCATCTCGGCGATGGCGGCGGTGAAGTCGCCGGAGGCGTCGGCCAGGCCGGCGATGATGAGATTGCCGAGGGCATGGCCTTCGAGCGGTCCGGCCGAGAACCGGTGTTCGAGCGAGCGGGCCAGCATGGATCGGGAGCCGCTGAGGGCGGTGAGGCAGCGCCGGATGTCACCCGGCGCCGGCAGCCCCAGCTCCCGACGGAGCCGGCCGCTCGATCCACCGTCGTCGGCGACCGACACGATCCCGTCCACCTCCGACGCGTACGTGCGAATGGCCGACAGCGCAGTTGCCAGACCGTGGCCGCCGCCGAGGGCGACGACCCTCATCGTTCGAGGTCTCGGTGACGGGTGGCGGGATTCCAACCTCTGGCCTCCAGTCGGGCGGCGATCTCTTCGGCCACGGCGACCGACCGGTGCCGGCCACCGGTGCAGCCGAATGCGATTCCCAGATAGGAACGGCCCTCGGCCGCATAGGCGGGCAACACCTCCTCCAGCAGCTCGGTGAGCTTGTCGACGAACCGCCGGGTCAGGTCCCGGTCGAGCACGTACTCGGCCACCGGCGGGGACAGGCCGGTCTGGTCACGGAGGTCGGGCTCCCAGTGCGGGTTGGGCAGGAACCGGCAGTCCAGCACGAGATCGACGTCGGGGGGAATTCCGTGCTTGTAGCCGAACGAGCTGACGGTGATCCGCATGCCGAGATCGTCGTCGGGCTCGGCGAACAGGCGCGTCAGACGGTCTCGGAGCTGATGGGGGTTGAGATCGGTCGTGTCGACAACGAGGTCGGCGCTCGCCTTCAGCGGCAGGTAGAGGCGCCGCTCGGTCTCGATCGCCAACAGCAATGGCGTGCCGTCCGAGCTCAACGGATGTCTGCGTTTGGTGCTCTCGTATCGCTGGACCAGCGATTGCGTCGAGCAATCGAGGAACACCACGTTCACCGTGTCGACCCTGGTCCGCAGTTCACCGATCTCGGCCTCGGTGTCCGGTTCGAACTGTTGCATCACCAGCACCAGTCGGCTGTAGCGCTCCGAGTTCGAGTCCGCCAGTTCGGCGACCTTGCCCATCAGGGCGACCGGGAGGTTGTCGATGACGAACCAGCCGAGGTCCTCGAAGGTCCCGGCGGCGGTGGATCGTCCGGCACCGGACAGGCCGGTCACGACGACGACAGTGGTCATGGCCTGAGTGTGGCAGAGCCCGGCCCGTCGTTGTACGTATCGAGGACCAGCAGGCGGGGCACGCTCGCTGCCGCGACGTACTCAGGGGCCAGCGCCAGGAACCCGGGAGGCGGAGCCGGTTCGTCCAGGCGCCGCAACGTCAGCCCGGCGGCGGCCAGGGCATTGACGTAGCGGTGAAGGGGGCGGTGGATGAACTTGACGAAGATGTCCTTGCCGACCTCCTCGACGGTCACGGCTTCGCTGAGGTAGGGCCCGATGCGCCAGTACTGCTCGGGCGGATCGAGAATCTGGTCGTCGATCCAGCCGGAGTCGGGTGTCTGGAGGAGCGGATGGTTCAACAGGAGGAGGAACCGTCCGCCGGGGCGCAGCACCCGGGCGACCTCGGCGATGGCGGAGTCGACGTCGTCGATGTGTTCGAAGACGAGACAGGCGACGACACCGTCGACGGTCCGGTCACCGAGACCGAGAGCGGCCGCCTCGCAGCGGACGTAGGCTGGTCCACCCGCCCGGGTTGCGGCCTGGCGGATCTGCTCGGCGAATGGGTCAATTCCTACGACGGTGGTGCCGGCGGCGGCCAAGGCGCGGGCCACCTGTCCCTCCCCAGCGCCCAGGTCGAGCACTCGCCTCGCGCCGCCCAGTCGGTCGACGATCAACGGGATGATCTGTTCGGTGTACTCGGGGTCGACCCCGTCGGTGAACTCGCTCACCCACCAGCGTGCAAGCGCAACGTCATCCCATGATCCCGAAGAAGACATCGGTCAAGTCTGCACGAATCGGTACTTGGGCCCTACCGCCGAGCTGGCGCTCAAACGACAGTGACGATGACAGGGAAGGAGGAACGGCCACGTGGCTCCTGGTACAAGCACAGACGGGAAACCCACGAGGTCGCGAGACCGGCTGCCCGGCTACGGCTGGAGTCCGAGATTGTCGGGCCTCGACCGACCGGACCAGTGGTTGGGGTTCTTCCTGGGGGCGGTGGTCGTGTTGGTCCTCGTCATCCTGGGCGGCTACCTCCTCACCCTCTTCGGCGTGTGGTGACGCCCCACCTCCCCTCGCCGCGTGTGGCAGCTGGATCCGTCAAATCCGGGGGTTAGCGGTGGAGATGGTGGTAGACGGCGTCGGCGACGGAGTCGGGGAGCCAGGAGAGGGACCTGAGTTCGGCGAGGCTGGCCTGTCGGACCTTCTTGACGCTCCCGAGTTCTTTCACCAGACGCTTCTGCCGTACCGGGCCGAGCCCGGGGATGTCATCGAGGACCGACTTGGTCATGCGCCGGTCGCGTAGTTTGCGGTGATAGGTGATGGCGAACCGGTGACTCTCGTCTCGGATCCGCTGCATCAGGTACAGCGCCTCGGACTGCCGGGGCAGCCGAACTGGCTCGGACTCGAACGGTAGATAGATCTCCTCGAACTGCTTGGCGAGCGCAACACAGGGGATCTCGTCGAACAGATCGAGCTCCTCGAGCACCTTGACGGCCCGGCTGAGCTGTCCTTTTCCGCCGTCGACCACCAGCAGCTGGGGCGGGTACTGGAACTTGCCCCGTTCGGACACCGGTCTGGCTCGATCGGCCTTGTAGGCGGTGAACCGGCGAAGCAGCACCTCCTCCATGGCGGCGAAGTCGTCGTTCTGATCGACGCTGCGGATCTTGAACCGGCGGTACTGGTTCTTGGCCGGCAAGCCGTCCTCGACCACCACCATCGAACCCACGTAGTCCGACCCCTGCAGGTGGCTCATGTCGAAGCACTCGATCCGCAGGGGGGCCGACGGTAAGCCGAGATACCGCTGGAGCTCGTTCAGCGCCCGGGCCCGGGCGTTGTGGTCGGTGGCTCGCTTCATTCGGTGGCGGGTGAACTCCTCCTCGGCGTTCATGGTGACCATGTTCAACAGGTCGACCTTCTCCCCGCGTTGCGGTTGGCGGATCTCGACCCGCGAGCCACGAAGGACGCTCAGCCACTCGGTGTAGAGCACAGGATCAGTTCCGGTGTCGGGCACCAGCACCACCTTGGGCATGCCCAGGAGCGGTTCCTCGTCGTAGACCGATTCGAGGACTTTGTCGACGACCTCGGGCTCGTCGAGGGGTTCGACCTTGTCCATGATGAAACTCCGGCGCCCGGTGACGCGGCCCCGCCGCACGTGGAACACGAAGACGCACGCCTCCAGATCGTCCTGGGCGATCCCGATCACATCGAGGTCCTCGGTGCGCTCGGCCACCATCTGTTGCTTTTCGATCGCTTTGTGAACCGCCCCGATTCGGTCTCGCAGCCGGGCTGCCCGCTCGAACTCGAGCTCCTCGGCGGCCGCGCGCATCTCGGATTCGAGCCGCTGAAGCACCGGGTCAGTGTCACCTTCGAGAAACTGCAGGAGATCCGAGACCATCTGCTCGTAGCGTCCCTTCTCGACCTCACCGACACACGGCGCCGAGCACTTCTCGATGTGGAACAGCAGGCACGGTTTCCCCAACCGCGTGTGCCGTTCCAGCTTGTTATCGGAGCACGACCGCACGGGAAAAACCCGGAGCAGCGAGTCCAGGGTGTCCCGGATGGCCCAGGCGTGGGCGTAGGGCCCGAAGTAGCGGGTGCCCTTGCGCTTCTTGCCCCGCATCACCCGCGGGCGGGGCCACTCGTCACTCACGGTGACGGCCAGGTAGGGGTAGCTCTTGTCGTCGATGAGGCGAACGTTGAACCGGGGCCTGTGCTCCTTGATCAGGTTGTATTCGAGCATCAGCGCCTCGACGTCGGTGTCGACCTGAATCCACTCGACGTGATCGGCCGACGCCACCATCTGGGCGGTCCGCGGATGGAGGTTCCTGGGGTTCTGGAAGTAGCTGTTCACCCTGCTCCGCAGGGACTTCGCCTTGCCGACGTAGATCACACGTCCCTCGGGGTCGACGAACTGGTAGGAACCGGGACCATCGGGGATGCTGCCGGCCGGCGGGCGGGTGACCATTACAGGAAGCCTACGCAGGCTCCGGCTCGCTCCCGGCCAGTCAAGTCGGCAGCCGAAATGCCGAAGGTACCGGTGAGGCGTTTTGCCTCGCGGAGTTCCGATGGATCGTTGCAAGAGCTGCCAGAACATCCTGCCCAGAACCGTTGACCGCTGCCCGGTCTGCGGGTTCGACAATCGCGTCCCCGAGCCGGTTCCCGATCCGCACGAGCATTCGGGTCACGCACCCACGGACTTCCTCGGCGCCATCGGCAAGAAGCGGACCCCGGAGGAGAAGGCCCCGCGCATCACCTCCCCACGCAGCAAGAACGCCCCCACGAGGGTGGGTCACGACGGCGCAACGCCCCTCTACGACGACCCGGCTCCCGGCGAAAGGCACAAGCGGTCCAGCGACTACGAACTTCCCGACCTCGGCGAGGAGACCCGCACCGTGGCGGCGCTGTCGGCCCGGATCTCCTCGGACATCCGCCTCGGCCGTCGGCCCCATCATCTGGCCGCCGCGGTCGCTGCCGCCGTCATCGCCGTGGCCGCGCTCGTCGCCGGTACCGCCTTCGGGTTGAAGCGGACGGCTTCCCCCGACCAGATCGCCATGACATCGATCGACATCCCGGTGGGCGAGGCGACGGTGCCCTTGCAGGTCACCGGCCCGGTCGCCCGCTTTGCGCCCGGGGCGGTCGTGTCCATCGTCGAGCGGTCGGCCTGCGTCGCCCCTGTCTCGGCCATCGGGACCGTCGTGGAGGGTGGCGTCGTCATCGCATCGAGCTTCGAAGTGGCCCGT
>JBFGLT010000159.1:0-6648 GCA_041576015.1 Acidimicrobiales bacterium | reverse complement strand
ACCGCTGCTGGTCCACGCCATCCTCGAGACGGCACGAGGTGTGGCCAACGTCGAGGAGATCTGTGCCGCCTCACCCCGCATGCAGGGTCTGTCGCTGGGACCGGCCGACCTGGCCGCCAACCGTCGCATGAAAACCACCCGGGTCGGGGGCGGGCATCCCGGCTACCTGGTGCGTCGGGATCCACCCGAGGGCGCCGACGGCGAAGGTCCCGACTACGGAGCCGACCGCGCCACCTACCAGCAGGATCTCTGGCACTACACGATCGCCCGCATGGTCGACGCCTGCGTGGCCAACGGCATCCTGCCGTTCTACGGTCCGTTCGGCGATATCGCCGACACGGTGGCCTGCGAGGACCAATTCCGCAACGCCTACCTGCTCGGCTGTGTCGGGGCCTGGTCGCTGCATCCGGTCCAGATCGGCATCGCCAAGAAGGTGTTCTCCCCCGATCCGTCCGAGGTGGCCCACGCCCAACGGGTGATCGACGCCATGGGCGATGGCACCGGCGCCATCATGCTCGACGGGAAGATGGAGGACGACGCCTCCGTGAAACAGTGCCATGTGGTGGTCGAGTTGGCCCGCTCGCTGGCCCAACGCGACCCGGAGCTGGCCGAGGTCTACGGCTTCTGAGGTCTCGACGATGAGCAGCCGCCCAACGGTCCCCCGCCCTCGCCGTTCGGTGCTGTACATGCCGTCGTCCAACGAACGGGCGTTGGAGAAGGCCAGGACGATCCCGGCCGACGCGCTGATCCTCGATCTGGAGGACGCCGTCTCGCCCGACGCCAAGGAAACGGCCCGGACGCAGGCGGTGGCCGCCGCCGGTTCGGGTGAGTACGGTCGGCGGGAGATCACCATCCGCTGCAACGGGCTCGAGACCCCGTGGGGGGCCGACGACCTCGCTGCCGCCGCAACCTCCGGCGCCTCTGCCGTCGTTGTCCCGAAGGTCGATTCCGTCGACCATCTGGATCGCGTGTCCGCCGCGCTCGACGACAGCGGCGCCCCCGACGACCTGGCCATCTGGGCGATGGTCGAGACGCCGAGGGCCGTCTTCGAAGTCCGGGCGCTGGCCGCCCACCGGAGGGTGGCCGTGCTGGTCATGGGCACCAACGATCTCGTGAAGGAGCTGCGAGCCCTGCCCGGAGCCGGACGATCGACACTCTCGCCCTACCTGGCGCAGGCGGTGCTGGCCGCCCGGGAGGCGGGCGTCGCCGTCCTCGACGGCGTGTACAACAACGTGAAGGACCTCGACGGCTTCCGAGCCGAGGCCGTGCAGGGCTTCGAGATGGGATTCGACGGCAAGACGCTGATCCACCCGTCACAGGTCGAACCCACCAACGAGATCTGGGCTCCGACGGTCGATGACGTCGAACAGGCCCACCGAATCATCGCGGCCTTCGACGCCGCTGAGGCCGAGGGCAAGGGAGTGGTCACCGTCGACGGCCGGATGGTCGAGAACCTGCACCGGGACAACGCGCTGCGGATTCTGGCCACGGCCGAGGCCATCACCGCCCTGCAAACCGCCTGATCACGGCCCGTCGAAGGTGTGCCCTTCACGGCTCTCCTTGCCTCCTTGCGTTCGCGGTTGAGGCGCCATCTCCGCTCCGCGCGTAGCACGGTAGAAGCGAGCCTGGTCATCACTCCAGCGAGCACGTGACGCCGGCAGCGACTAGCTTTTGGTGGTCGAGTCACGGATCTAGGCCGCCACGCCGGCGAGCTCACAAGCTCCGTTGATTCGACACCAGTCCCGACAGCGACCCCGACAATGACGAGGTCCGGGTAGTCATGAGATGTCCGTATTGTCAGAGCGAGATCCTCGACGGCGCTGTCGTGTGCATGCACTGCAACCGGGACTTTGCCGTTCTGGCACCATTGCTTCGCGGCGTCGAGCATTTGCGCAAAGCGGCCGATCTGGAGATCCATCAGCTCAGAGCCGAGGTTGAGACGATAGCCCAGCGGGTTTCCGAGACCGAGGCCCGGCTGCCCGACAGCCTGGTGCCATTCTCCTCCCGGCGACCGCTCGCCGTAGCCGGACTTACCACTGGTGCAGTGGCTGCGGCCTCCGCAGTCTCGTGGGAGATCGAAGACACCGCCATCAGCGAGCCGTTGCTGCTGCTGTCCTTCGCGCTCGCACCGGTCGTGGCGGGGTTGGTGGGAGCTGGGCACGGAATTGGCGCCCGGAAGACATCGCTGTTCCTCGGCGCCGGGGCCGCACTTGCGATTCTGGTCGTGCAGTGGATGAACAGCGGTTTCGCCATCACGTCATCGTGGCCTGCTCTTGCCGTTCTGGTCGCTACGCCAGCCGCGACGGTGACCGGTCGAATGATCAGGGACGGTCGGATGATCAAAGGGGTGTCCGATCGGTCCGAGCCGACCGCCCAGGCTGCGGTCGACGCAGCTGGTCTGGTGGCGCGGTCCTGGCCGGCCGTGAAGCCACTGATTACTGCCCTCGTTCCGTTGGTGCCTGTTCTCGCAGGTTTCGCCAGCGCGGACAACACTCAAGAAACGCAAGCCGACGAGGTGAAACTCGAGGAGAACGTCGAGGAGAAGGAGGAGCGTGCCCAGGTCTTTGTTTCCCCCTCCATGCAACCTACGAGTACAACGACGACCATGCCGGCTACGGGCTCGACGCCGGCGAACCCTTCGATCCCCGATAGCAGCCCGTCTCCGCCGACCGATGAACCCGAGGCCGAGGTCGCGACCGAGCCGGAACAAGTCGTGCTGACTCTCGACGAGGTCGTGCGTAGACGGGTGCTCGAAGGAAGTCTGCTTTCGCCTCTTCAACTGGCGGCCGATTCAGCTCAAGCTCCTGGCGCCGACGACACGTTCCTGACGCTGGCCGAGTCGGACGAGTTCCAGCAGAAGTTGCGAACACTTGAGGCCCTGGATCTCATCACTTTCAACGACGAGGACTACAAGTCGGTCCGGGTGAGCCGATGGGGAAACCGAATTCTTGCATTCATCTCCGGTGAGGAAACCACCAACGGACTTGGTCCCCCCGCGATTGAAACCCTCGCTGTGGGGGAGACCGCCACGATCGCCGACTCGACCACGTTCCCCGTCTATCTGGAACTCGAAGTCGACCCTGATGACGGGGGTGGACCGACCGACTTCGTCATCGAGACGACTCTCGCAACCGATGAAGGCGACGCATTGCTCAGCCTGTACACGCTCGACGAACGAATATTCATCGGCCGCGACGACGACGGTGGGGAAGACTTCAACGCACGACTCGTCGTGTGCGACCTGTCGCCGGGTAGGTATCTCATCGAACTCGACCGCCTCGGCGATATCGGTGGCTTCGAGATTGCAGCGACCGAGACGCCTAACGAGGCGGCGTGCACCCGAAACTGACCATCGGCTGGGCGAGATCCCTGTCGCACCGTCGCCGACTGAACCTGACTGGCGGAGGTGTTCCACGGGGAGGCGGTTGTCAGCCAGACCGCCGGTGTGGGGTACCGACTGATCCCGGTCCGTCGAACGTTGTGCCCGCACGACCGTTTGGGCGGTGGAGTCAGCCGCGGGGGACGGCGATCCAGGGAATGTCCTTGTCGGTCCGAGGTTCGCCTGGAAGGCCGAGCACCTGCTCACCGAGGATGTTCTTCATGATCTCGGTGGTTCCCCCCTCGATGGTGTTGGCTCTCGCCCGCAGGAAGTTGTAGCCGACGCCGCCAACGGTCCCGTCGACATCGATGGTGCCGGGCCGACGGAACGTGTAGTCGAAGCCGATCTGACCGGCCATACCCTGCAGGTCGACACAGGCCTCGAAGATGTCCTGGTTCAGGATGGCGTCGATCGTCTTGCCGACCGAGCCCTCGGGACCGGGATTGCCGGCCCGCGCCAGCTGCGACGCCCGCATGTTGGTGAGGCGGAGGACCTCGGCCCGGATCCACAATTGCATGACCCGATCACGCTCGGCCGCACCGTGTTCCTCGCCGGACTTGCCGTAGAGGTCGACCAACACCGAGATCGGACCACTGCCCCGCTGCGGCGCCCTGCCGCCCCCTCCCCCGCCGCCGATGGCGGTTCGCTCGTTCATGAGTGTGGTGAGGGCAGCTCGCCACCCCTCACCCTCGGCCCCGATCCGGTGGGCGTCGGGAACCCGCACATCGGTCAGGTAGACCTCGTTGAACTCGGCCTCTCCCGTGATCTGGCGAAGCGGCCGCACCTCGACGCCCGGCGCGTTCATGTCGAGCGCGAAATAGGTCATGCCCTTGTGCTTGGGCACATCGGGATCGCTGCGCGTGACGAGCATGCCCCAATCGGCGATGTGAGCAAGCGTGTTCCAGACCTTCTGGCCGTTGACGACCCACTCGTCGCCGTCGCGGACCGCACGGGTGCCGAGCCCGGCGAAGTCGGAACCGGCGCCGGGCTCGGAGAACAGCTGACACCACAGCTCCTCGCCGGTGAACATCGGCCGCAGGAACCGCGTCATCACGGCCTGGTCGCCATGGGTGACGATGGTCGGACCGGCCAGCTGCATGAAGAACTGGGTCATCGACGTCGGTTCCGCACCGGCCGCCGCCAACCGGCGGTTCACGCGTCGCTGTAACTGGGGCGCCAGCCCGAGGCCGCCGTGGCCTTCGGGAAACTGGACCCACGCCAGCCCGGCGTCGAACTGATGACCGCGGAACTCCTGGTAGCTCTCGATGGCGGGATCGTGGTCGGCGAGCAGGGCGTCGAGCGCCTCGTCGACCCGCTGCTGGGCCGCACTCCGTTGGGCGGCACTCTGGTCAAGGTCGATCATGGGACTCAGTATCGCAGACGGCCGAATTGACCTGCGAGTCGACCGGACGGCTGCGAGCGTCGGAGTCCGGGTGAATGGATCATGCTCGACGGGTACCGTGATCCGGATGACGAGCACCGTCGGGCACAGACCGGCAGGCAGGGCCGCTTGGCACGGCTGGCTGCCGGTGTGGTCGCTCGGGCTCTACACGATCACCGCCTACGGCACCTGGGCCTATGCGTTCGGCGTGCTGATCGAACCCATCAATGCCGAGACCGGCTGGACCACCAGCTTCCTCGGTTCGGTGTACGGGGTGGCCATGCTGTTGACCGGCCTCTCCGCGTTCTGGTCGGGACGGCTGCTCGACCGGTTCGGACCCGCCGTTCCGCTGGGGCTCCATGCCATCGTGGCCAGCGGGCTGATGCTGGCTGCCATTTCGGTCGATCGTCAGTGGCTCTTCGGCCTGCTGTTCGCATCCGGAGCCGGACTGAGCGGCGCCACCGGCTTCTACACGATGACGACGGTCATCGCCGCCCGATCACGGCCCGATCGGCCGGACCGGGCCATCGCCGTGCTCACCCTGGTCGGGGCGTTCTGCTCGCCCATCTATTTGCCGCTGAGTGCCTGGCTGTTGACGGTGTGGGACTGGCGGACCGTCGCCCGGGCCCTGATCCTGGCCGGGGTGCTCGGTGCGGTCCAGGCCGGACTGGTCACCGCCCGGGTCAGGCTTGCCGAGGAGGACGAGATCGGCGGAGCGATCCGTCCGTCGGCCCGATCGTGGGACGCCGTCAAACGCTCCATGGCCAAACCCGACGTCCGACGGGCGCTCGCCGTGTACTTCCTGGCCGGCGCCTCGGCCGGCACGATGTGGGTGTACCAGGTGCCGATGATGGTCGGTACGGGGTTGGGCCTTGGCCTGGCCGGGACGCTGGCCGGGCTTCGGGGCTTCTGCCAGATCTTCGGCCGTATGGGATTGACCGGAGCGGTCGAGCGCCACGGCTCCGCCCGGCTCCTCCAGGGCGCCTACATCATCACCGCCGTCGGCGGCGTCGCGTTACTGGTCGCCAGTTTGGTCGGACTGGATTCGCGGGCGCTGGTCGTCGGCCTGTCGCTGGTGTTCGCCCTGCTCGCTGGCACCGGGTTCGGCGCATCGAGTCCGCTCCAGGCCATCCACGCCCGCCTCCATTTCGACCCCGGCGACCTCGGGTTGCTCATGGGTCTGCAGGGTGCGGTGCTCGGTCTGGCCGGTGCCGTCGGGCCGATGGTCGGCGCGTTCCTCCGTGACGCCACGGGGAGTTGGATTCCCACGATCACCGCCGTCGTCTCGGTGCTACTGCTCAGCGCGTTGCTGCTTCGACCGGGGGCCGAGACCGGCTGAGGTTCGCACCGGATCGACCGACCACGTCGGCATGGGCCGGTACCATGTCCCGGTGGCCACCACCGAACCGGGTCTGCACACTCATTCGCACCAGATGGAGGGCGACTGGGACGAGTGGATGGGCAACCCTGTCCTGCGGGCGCTGCTGGCTCTGCTTCTGGTCGCCGCGCTGGTCACCCTGGCGGCGCTGGCGGCGCTGTGGCCCGACGGATCGGGTCGGGCCGCCGTCCAGGCGGAGGCGGCGACGATCGGCCTTGCCGCTGAACGACTGGAGGCAACCGTCGCCGAGGTCATCGACGGGGAATGCGAATTCTCGTCGGAAGGCAACGTGTGGAACTGCCGAACCGTCGTCGTGACGCCCTCCGCGGGACCGGACGCCGGCGCACTTCTGGCCCTGCCGGAATTCGTCGAAGGCGGCGGTGTACCGGTTCCGGAGGTGGCGCCCGGCGACATGGTCGTCATCGACTACGAACCCACCACCGGCTTCTACTCCTACGGCGATCAGGATCGACGCTCCGCGCTGGCGTGGCTGTTCGCCCTGTTCGCGGT
>JBFGLT010000158.1:0-6704 GCA_041576015.1 Acidimicrobiales bacterium | reverse complement strand
GACCTCATCGCCTTCTACGACCAGCAGGCTCCGCGGCGGGAGAAGCGGCGGCCCGAGGACGCACGGATCGCCGCCCTCGGAGACTTCCTCGGTCTGCTCGACGGCGAGAGCCGGACGTCGGTCCTCGAGGTCGGCGCCGGCGCCGGTCACGACGCCGCCATGATCCTCGGGTCCCGTCGGATCGTCGCGCTCGACCTGTCCTGGCAGAACGCTCGCCTCTGCCGGGCGAAAGGTATCGCGGCGATCGTGGGATCCGGGCTGCATCTCCCCTTCGTGTCCGGTGCCTTCGACGCGCTGTGGACGATGAGCACCCTGTTGCACGTTCCGAACGACCGCATCGGCCAGCTCATGTCCGAACTGGCTCGTGTCGTCCAACCCAGATCCCCCATCGCCGTCGGCGTCTGGGGCGGGGACGATCGCGAGGAGATCTTCGCCGACGACGAGCTCGAACCGAAGCGATATTACTGCTTTCGCTCCGACCGGACGCTCCAGCAGCTCTGTGCTCCCCACGGGACCGTCGAGTCGTTCCGCACCTGGACCTCCGACACGTCCGAGCAGCACTACCAGTACCTCATCCTGCGGACCCCCGGTCCTCCATAGACTCGACGGGGTGAAGCGAGCCGACAAAGCGAGGCGGATCGGCGAGATCCTCGACGAGCTCTACCCGGCGCCGCCCATTCCGCTCGACCACACGGACCCGTACACGCTACTCGTCGCCGTCATGCTGTCGGCGCAGACGACCGACAAGAAGGTCAACGAGGTGACCCCCAGGCTGTTCGCCGTCGCCGACACCCCCGAAGCGATGGCCGCTCTCGCCCCCGAGGAGATCCACGAGATCATCCGGGAGATCGGGCTAGCCCCGACCAAGGCCAAGAACCTGTCAACGATGGCCCACCAGATCATGGAGGCCGGCGGCGAGGTGATCCCCGACTGGGAGTTCCTCGAGTCGCTGGCCGGGGTGGGTCACAAGACCGCCAGCGTGGTCATGGCCCAGGCATTCGGGGTGCCGGCCTTTCCCGTCGACACCCACATCCACCGGTTGGCGGCCCGGTGGGGGTTGTCGAGCGGCACCACTGTCGAACGCACCGAGCGGGATCTCAAGGCAACGTTCCCGCGCGATACCTGGAACGTGCGGCACCTCCAGATCATCTACTTCGGTCGCGAGCACTGCCCGGCGCGGAACCACGACCTGACCGCCTGTCCGATCTGCTCGTGGGCAGCGACCAAGAAACGCATCGCCGCCGAGGCCAGGCAGAGACCGACCCGCCGGTGAGCGTCGACGCGCTCGGGCGGAATCTCCTGCTCTACCGCTGGCACCAGAGGGCGGCGGGCGCCCTCTTCTGGGCGCCGACGGCATTCCTGTTCTTCGTCGATCGATTCGGGCTGACCCAGGCACTCCAGATCCAATCGGTGTACTACCTGGCGGTCGTCGTCTTCGAGGTTCCGTCCGGCTGGTTCAGCGACCGGTTCGGCCGGGTCCCGACGCTGCGTGTCGCCGCCCTGCTGTGGATCGTCGCCCATGCGGTGTTCTCGCTCACCGACTCGGCCCTCGCCGCTTCGCTGGCGCAGGTCCTCCTCGCCGGCGGTTTCGCCTGCATCTCGGGCACCGACGTCACGTTCCACTACGACACCCTCGAGGCGCTCGGCGAAGCCCACCGGTTCGACGATCGAGAGGCGAGGATCCGCCGGCAGTTGCTCGTCACCAAGGCGGCAAGTGCGGCGGTGGGGGGTGCCCTGGCGTTCGTCGACCTGCGTCTGCCCTTCGTCGCCGCCGGTGTCGCCGCCGCCGCCCAGCTCGGCATCGCCGGACGGTTCACCGCCCCCACCCGAGCGCCCGAGGACGCCCACAACCGGGCGGGAATCAAAGGCACGGTCGAGCTGGTGCGTCGACCGCTTCTCGCCTGGATCACCCTCTTCGTGCTCTGTCAGGTGGTCACCATCCATCTGGCAGCCGAACTCGGCGCCCCCTACCTGGCCGTCGTGCTCGAGGGCGGACTGGACGACCCCGCGACGGCCGCGCTCGCCAACGGGGCCCTGTCAGCGGCCGTTGCTCTCGTCGGGGCCGCCTCGCTGGGGCGACTCACGGCGCTGACCGGCATGGTCGGCGTCACCGCCGCGCTGAGCGTCATCGCCTTCGTGCCGAGCCTGCTCCTTGTGATCATGGCGATCGTGAGTGCCGTCTGGGTGATTCCTCTGCTCGCGCTGCGTGGGGTCCAGAGCGCGGCGTCGACGGTCCTGGTCGCCGGGGTGGTCGGCACCACGGTCGATCCGGCTCACCGGGCCACCTTCCTCTCGTTCACCAGTCTGCTCGGAAGGCTCGGCTACGGGCTTGCCCTGCTCGGGCTGAGCGCCGGCGACGGATTCGATGCCAACGTCACCACGGCGGCAATCACCGGCATGGGACTGGCGATGCTGGTCGCCATCTCCCGGCCGCTTCTTCCCGATGCCGACCGCCGGCACGCTCGATCGCTCACCCACGAACACGGGGAGCTGGTCCACGAACATGTCCATGGCCACGGCGACGACCATCACCGGGATCACGATCACGACGAGTCCGACGGACCGCACGCCCACGAGCACGTTCACCCCGCTCTCACCCACCGCCACACCCTGATCGTCGACCTCCATCACGCGCCGAACATCTGAGTCCGACCGAAGACGCCGCCGATCTACGCTGGGCATCCCATGGATCTCGACCGGCAGCATCTGCCCCGAGTAGAACGGACCCTGGAGGCCGGACACGAGGCCGATGATCTCCTCCGGGCCGCGCTCACCGGCGGGCGGCCACAATCGTGGGTTCACTGGCTGCTCGGCGTCATCGGCCTGTCCTCGTACCTCGACGGGGACCGGCCGCCTCCGACCGCCGAGCTCATCCGCCGCGCTGCCAATACCCTCGACGTCTTCGCCGCCGATCTCCGGTCGACTGCCGCCGCCCTCGCAGACGACCAGCTCACCGAAGAGGCCGCTCGGCTGGACCGGCTCGGTCAGGCGCTCTGGACCGAGGCGATCAGCCCCGCTGAGGCTCATCATCAGCTGGCCCCTGCGCTCGGGATGCTCCTGCAACGGCGCACTTGGTTGACCCTGGGGCGAATGGCAGGATTCGACGAAACGGGCTGATCTCTTGTCGCGCCGCGCCAGCAGGCGTCGACCGCCGGGGTATGACAGACCGCCGCGTGCACCTCTACGCTCGATTCGGTGCACGAATTGTCGATCTGTGCCGCCATCGTCGAGACCGTGATGAACCACGCAGCCGGTCGGCCGGTCGAGCGGGTACATCTCCGGATCGGCCACTTCAAGCAGGTCGTCCCCGACACGTTACAGTTCTGCTGGCGGATGCAGACCGAGGACGGCCCGCTCCGCGCCGCCTCGCTCGACATCACCCACGTTCCTGCGACGGTCCACTGCCTGGACTGCGGGAGCGCCACCACGCTGGAGGCTCCTGTCCTGATCTGCGGGACGTGCGACTCGAGGAGGGTGGATCTCGTCACGGGTGAGGAGTTCCTGATCGAGTCGATCGACGTCTCCGCACCGGAGGAGGTCGGCTGATGGGACGCTTTCATCGCCACCCTGACGGCACGATCCACCACCACGAGGGCGACGACCACGGCGTTGCCGGCGACATCGATCTCGGCGTCGGGCAGGGTCGCGACACCGGCGACCACACCGGATATGAATCCGGCGCCGAGCGCATGATCGTCCTGGAGCGCATACTCGACGAGAACGACCGTGTCGCCGCGCGGAATCGCACGGATCTGACCAACCGGGGGATCCGCACGATCAATCTCATGTCATCGCCAGGGGCGGGCAAGACGACGCTGCTGGCGGCCACGATCACGGCGCTCGCCGGCGAGACCAGAATCGGTGTCCTCGAAGGCGACATCGCCACGAGCATCGACGCTGACGCGCTCGAAGGCCTCGGCGCCCAGGTGGCGCTTGTCAACACCACCCACGGGTTCGGCGGGGAATGCCACCTCGACGCGGTCATGGTTCGAGCGGGGCTCGACCGCCTCGACCTCGACACGATCGATCTACTCATCATCGAGAATGTCGGCAACCTGGTGTGCCCGGCGGAGTTCGACGTCGGTCAGGACCGCCGGGCGATGGTGTACGCCATCACCGAAGGCGAGGACAAGCCACGTAAGTATCCGGTGATGTTCCGCGCCTGTGAGGTCGTCGTCGTCAACAAAATCGACCTGCTTCCCCATCTCGACTTCGACATGGAGCTCTTCTTGTCCAACCTCGCCGATGTCAATCCCGACGCCACTGTCATCGAGCTCTCCGCCCGCACCGGTGACGGGACGGACAGCTGGCTCGACTGGGTCCGGTCGGCCTGAACACAATGCCCTGACGCCGATGGCGACTCACCGCCTCTGCACCTCAGCGATGTCCATTGATTGTGATGCCGGCAAACGTCGTTTCCTGGCCACATTTCGGTCAAAGATCGTGGGGCGACTACAGCATGTGGTGCCGGGGGACGTTTTTCGGGGGGGCTGGGAGGGGCGACGAGGGTCACGGGAGGGACAGTGCGGCGGCAGCCACGGCGGCGGACTCGACGGGCCGGGTGACGTCGAAGAACACCGGGATCAAACCCACCGCCTCGGCGCCGCTGAGATTGACCGCTTGATCGTCGACGAACACGGTGTCGGCCGGGTCACAGCCGAGACCGGCCAGCGCCTTGTGGAACGCCTCGGGATGGGGCTTGAGCACGCCCGTGACCGATCCGTCGACCAGCGTGTCGACCGCGTCGAACAAGGGGAACGCCGCCATCCACTCGGGCCCGTGGAAGGCCCGGAGGTCGTTGGTGAGGATTCCCACCTTGCGCTCGTCGGACCGGGCTCGATCGATGAGCGCAACCATCTCGGAACGGAGCAGATCCGGACCGGGCGGGTCGTACAGGTGGCGCATGAAGCCCTTGGTGTCGAGATCGAACTCGGCGCTCCTGGCCGCCCAGTACTGCCGCTCGGTGATGTGGCCGGCCTGGAACACCTGCCACAGCGGGTCGGTGTCAGGGTCGAAGGGTCCCTGCCAGGAGAGGCACCCAGGCTTGAGACCGAGCGATCGCTCGCCACGGTCGCGGAGTTCGAACGGCGTGAGCAGGACCACCCCGCCGAAGTCGAGGAGGAGATGAGGGCCGCTCACGAGGAGTCGGCGGCGAGCCGGGAGCGGCGCTCGGCGAGGGTCTCCCCCGCCGCCATGAACTCGGTTGGCTCCATCTCGGTGATCCACACCCGAACCGAGGACAGCGGGGCACCGATGCTTTCCACAGCCGCATGCGTGAGAGCTGCCATCAGCGCTCGCTTCTCGTCGTCGGTCCTTCCGGCCGCCATGTGCACGTTGATCAGTGGCATCAGGTTCCTTTCACGGTCACCGAACCCAGATGGGAGTAGCGGGCGGTGGCGACGGTACCGACCGACAGGGGCCGGGCGTCGGTCGCTGCGCCGGCAAGGACGATCCACCCCGCTTCGAGACGCTGGCCATATCGGTGGAGATGATTGGCCAGCATCGCCACGCAGGCGGCGGGGTCGCCGAGCAACGCGGCGCCCGTGGCGGTGCCGGTGATCTGACCATCGACCTCGAAGACACAGCCGAGGGTGGTGAGATCGGCCCCGGCGGGCCCGATCCCGTCGGTTCCGACAGCAACCCTTGCCGCCGACGTGTTGTCGGCGATGACGTCGGGAAGGGTGAAGCTGAAGGCTTCGTACCGGGAATCGATCACCTCGATGCCGCCGACGATCTCGGCGGTTGCCTCGAACACCTTGTCCACGGTCGCGTTCGGTCCGGACAACGAGGCCCCCAGACGAAAGACGATCTCGGGTTCGACCCGCGGGTGGATCAGTTCGGCCACGCTGACCTCACCGGACCGGGGCAGGACCGATGACTCCAGGACCCAGCCATAGACCGGTTCGGCCACGCCCATCTGCTCTTGTTTGGCCACGGAGGTCAACCCGAGCTTTGCCCCCGCCACTCCCTCGCCGCGATCGATCAGCAGGTTCAGCGCGGCCGCCTGGATGGCGTAGGCGTCGTCGATCGAGAGCTCGTCGACCTGCTTGGTGATGGCCTGGAGCTCTCGCCGTTCGTCGACTCCGGCCACGAGATACTCGGCCCATCGCTGGTGGTCGATGGCCACGATCAGAACTTGTCGGCGGACTCGCCGCGCCGCGCCGCGGCCTCGAGGTGAAGTTTCTTGAGGTCGTCGGCTTGGGGCGAGTACCGCATCGAGCCACGGTCGATCCACTGCACGGCGAACTCGGCGCCGCGACCAAACTTGTCACGTTCGAGCGGCAGCGGAATCGCGTCGTGAGGTTCCCGCACGACGGCGACCGGGTCCGAGCCGGCGGCGGCGTCGGCCATGGCGTCTTTGAACATCCGACGCAACACGATGAGACCCTTGTCGCTCTTGGTGATGTTCTCGGCGGTCCGATCGGCGATCTCGCCTTGGGTGACCCAGGCCATGATGTCCTGACCCTCGATGTAGTCGACGATGTGCTCACCCTTGTCGTCGAGCCACTCGTACTCGTAGTCGACCGGGCGGGGCTGGGCGGGGATGTCGGCACCCTCCGGCGCATGGACCGTGTAGAACATGGCCCACGTGTGGGTGTCGTCGATCGGCACTCGGATCTGCATCTGGTACACGCCGTTGCCACCGACCCACATCTTGAACGGGAAGACCAGCGGATGCCCGACCTTCCAGTCGTCGGCGTCCT
>JBFGLT010000157.1:0-6754 GCA_041576015.1 Acidimicrobiales bacterium | reverse complement strand
GTGAAGTCCGCCCGTCTCACCGATGCTCGCCGGCGCCGCCGCCGGTAGCTAGGGCGGGCGCGTCAGCATCAGTGCCTGCCGCACCGCACGACAGACAAGCGTGTCGTGCTGGTTGTAGGCCCGGTGCTCGAAGGTGACGATTCCCTGTCCCGGTCTCGACCTCGACGGGCGGGCGGCCAGCACCTCGGTTTCCACGCGGATCGTGTCCGAGTGGAACAGCGGGGCCGGGAACGAAATCTGGTCGAACCCGAGATTGGCGACCGTCGTCCCGAACGTGGTCTCGTGGACACTGATCCCGACGACCATGGCGAGGGTGAGCATCGAGTTGACCAGCGGTCGACCGAACTCGGTCTCGTTCGCAGCATAGTCGAAATCGAGATGGACCCGGGCGGGGTTCATCGTCATGGAGGTGAAGAGAACGTTGTCCGCCTCGGTGATCGTGCGGCGGATGCCGTGCTGGACCACCAGGCCCGGTTGGAGCTCGTCGAGCCACTTCCCGGCCGTCATCGACCCTCATCGGCGCGGTGGAGGACGCGGCGGGCCTGGGCGACGAGGGGCGCGTCGATCATGACGCCGTCGACCTCGACCACGCCAACCCCGGCGGCGCTGGCTCGCTCGTAGGCATCGACCACCGCCTGGGCCCGGGCGATGTCCGCCGCGGTCGGTGTGAACAGGCGGTTCGCCACCGGCACCTGGCCGGGATGGATGCACAGCTTCCCCGAGTACCCCAGGTCCAAGGCTTCATCACACTCGCGTTCGAACCGCTCGAGGTTGCGAAAATCGGTGACGACCTGATCGATCACGACGATCTCGCCCAGACGTCCGGCGAGCGCGACCAGCGACCGGGCGACGAACACCTCGTGGTTCGATTCGGTTCGGCGACCACCCAGATCGGCGATGTAGTCCTCGGCGCCGAAGTAGGCGGCGACCACGCGAGGGTGACGGCAGATGTCGCCGGCCTCGGCGATGCCCCGGGCCGATTCGAGCCCGGCGACCACGGTGACATGGGTCAGGCCGACCCGGTCCAGCGCAGCGGTGACCGCTCCGAGATCGGCCAGGCTCTCGAGCTTGGGGACAACGACGGCGGCGACGTCGTGGGTGACACCGACGGCGACGTCCTCTTCGAACCACGGCGTCTCGATTGCGTTGACCCGCACGAGAACAGTGGCGCCGGCGGCCGCCAGCCTCCCGGCATAGCGACGGGCGTTGAACCGACCGTCGACCTTGGCGCCCGGTGGGGTGGCGTCCTCACAGTCGATCACGACCGCATCGGCTCCCCGTTCGGCGAGCGTGTCGAGGTGATCGGTCCGCACCGCCGGAGCGAAGAGCACCGACCGAAGACGAGTCGGGACGGCCACGATGCAGCCCGCCTACAGGCGCTTGGCCACTTCTTCGAGCATGACCTCGGTGGCGCCTCCGCCGATGGGGAGGATTCGGGCGTCGCGGTACATCCGCTCGATGTCCGACTCCCGCATGTACCCGATGCCCCCGTGGAACTGGAGGCAGTCGTACATGACCTCGTTGACCACCTCGCACCCCCAGGCCTTGATCCCCGACATTTCACGGACGTTGTCGCCGCCCTGGTCGCCGATCCAGGCGGCGTGGTACATCGCAGCGCGGACGGCGTCGACCTTGGCCTGGGCCATCGCCAGTCGCTGCCGGATGGCCCCCTTGTCGAAGAGGACGCCTCCGAACGCCTTCCGTTCCTTCACGTAGTCGGCGGTCAGGTCGAGGGCGGCCTGGGCGGCGCCCACCCCCATGCCCACCAGCACCATCCGTTCGTTCTGAAAGTTTTTCATGGTCTCGTAGAACCCTCGGTGGACGGTGCCGAGCACCTGGTCGTCGGGCACCCAGACGTCGTCGAGGAGCAGCTCGGCGGTGTCCGAGCAGCGCCACCCGTGCTTGTCGAGCTTCTTGGTGACGGTGAACCCTTCGGTTCCGGCCGGGACCAGGAACGTCGTGATGCCGTACTTGTTCGACGGGTCCGTCCGGGCCGCCACGATGGTCAGATCGCCGTAGACGGCGTTGGTGATGTAGGTCTTCGATCCGTTGAGGCGCCAGCCGTCGCCGTCCTTGACCGCCGACGTTCGGATTCCTGCGACGTCGGAGCCGGCGTCGGGCTCGGTGACGCCGATCGACAGGATCGTGTGACCGCTGAGCATGCCGGGCAGCCACCGGTCGAGCTGCTCCTGGGTGCCCGAGTTGAGCAGGTGGGGACCGGCCATGTCGGTGTGGACGAGGACGGTGACGTCGAACCCGGCGTAGGTGGAGGCGCCCAAGGCCTCGGAGAAGGTCGCCGACGCGAGCATCCCCATCCCGAGCCCGCCGAGCTCCTCGGGCACGCGAAGCCCGAACATGCCCAGCTGCCCCATCTTGTGGAGGACCTCTCGCGGCACCTTGCCGGCGGCTTCCCAGGATTCACCGTGGGGGGTGACCTCCTTGGTGACGAACTCGACGGTCTGGTCGTAGATCGCCTGGAGCTCGTCGGTCATGTAGACGTTGCGGTTCATGGGGTTCTCCTGCGTGTTACTGATCTTCGAAGGTGGCGAGCACCTGGTTGGTTTCGGTCTGGTCGCCGGGCGACACCCTGACCTCGGCGATGGTGCCCGGGCCGGCGGCCCGCAGCGAGTGGAGCATCTTCATCGCCTCGATCACGATGAGGACATCGCCGGCGGCGACGGTGTCCCCGGCCCGGATGTTGACCTCGGCGACGACGGCCGGAAACGGCGACACGACGGCTGTCGCATGCCCGTGGCCCTGGTCTGACTCGGGCGCCCAGCGTTCCGAGCGCGTGAGCACGCGGAACACGTGGGTGGCGCCGGCCAGGTTGAGGGCCACCTCCCGACCGTCCACGGCGGCGGGCACGGTGCCGGCGGCGCCACCGGCGACGGTCTCGACGATCTGACCGGTGTGATGCCGAAGATGGTGGGGACGGCGCGGCCGGCCCGGGGTGACCGCGAACTCGGGCAGCGAGGTCCATGGACCGGTCGGGGCGAGGGTGCGGCGGTGCGCCAGGAAGGCGGCGGCGGCGAGATCGGCGGCGGCCTCGACGTCCGGAGCGGCCGGCGGCTCGGTCTCGTCGAGGAATCTCGTGGTGACCCGTCCCGCCACGATCGGCGGCTGGTCGAGCAGCCAGCGATGGAACCCGGCATTGGTGACGACACCACCGATGATGAGGTGGTCGAGCGCGTTGCGCAACGAGGCCAGCGCGGTCGTACGGTCCGGGCCGCCGACGATCAGTTTGGCGATCAGTGCGTCGTAGTGAGGCGAGATGGTCGACCCCAGTTCGACCGCCGAATCGAAGCGCACGGAGTCGGGGACCTGGAGGTGGGTGACGGTACCGGTCTGGGGAACGAAGCCGTTGTGAGCGTCCTCGGCGTTGATGCGAGCCTCGATCGCGTGGCCCTGCAGGCGGATCTGCTCTTGCGCGACGGGCAGCTCGGCACCCGCCGCCGCCCCGATCATCAGCTCGACGAGGTCGAGTCCGGTCACGAACTCGGTGACCGGATGCTCGACTTGCAGGCGAGTGTTCATCTCGAGAAAGAAATAGTCCCCGGTCTCGTCGTCGACGACGAACTCGACCGTGCCCGCCGAGTCGTACCCGATGGCGGCGGCCAGTTTCCGTGCGCTCTCCCTCAGCCCTTGGCGGGTCGACTCCGGGAGATTCGGCGCCGGGGCTTCCTCGAGCAGTTTCTGGTAGCGACGCTGTACCGAGCACTCTCGGGTCCCGAGATCGATGACGTTGCCGTGCTTGTCGCCGACGATCTGGACCTCGACGTGACGGGGTCGGGTGATGTAGCGCTCGACGATCATCGCTCCGTCGCCGAAGGACCGTTGGGCCTCGCCGATCGCCTCGGTGAGGGCGGCGCCGAACCCGGCCGGTTCGTGAACGATGCGGATGCCTTTGCCCCCGCCTCCCGCCGCCGCCTTGACCAGGACCGGAAATCCGATGCGTTCGGCGGCCGCCGCCAGGTCGGCGGGGTCCTGGGAGTCGTCGAACCCGGGAATGATGGGGACACCGGCGTGCCGGGCGAGACGCCGGGCCTCGATCTTGGAACCCATCGACTCGACCGCCTCGGGGCGGGGGCCGATCCAGGTCAGACCAGCGCCGGCCACCGCTCGAGCGAAGGCGGTGTTCTCGGACAAGAAGCCATAGCCGGGATGGACAGCGGTGGCGCCGGCGCGGGCGGCGGCCTCGAGGATCCGGTCGATCGACAGGTAGGACGAGGCGAGATCGGCCGGTCCGATCGGGACGGCGGTCGTGGCCTCGGCCACGAACGGGGCCTCGGCATCGGGTGCGGCGTAGACCGCGACGGTCTGATGCCCGAGACGGTGGGCGGTGCGGATGATGCGGCGGGCGATCTCGCCCCGGTTGGCGATGAGGATGTTCACGTCGGGGTGCTCACATGCGGTACACGAGTCCGGGTCCGGCGGGCGGCTCGTCCTGGCGAGCGGCGAGGGCCAGGCAGAGCCCGATGGCGTCGCGCGTGTGGATGGGGTCCAAGAGGCCGTCGTCCCACAGGCGGGAGGTTGCGTAGTAGGGGTCGGACTGGGTTTCGTACTGCCGGCGGATCTCGGCCCGGATGCCGGCGAGTTGCTCGGCGGTCGTCTCGGCCCCCTTGAGTCCGCCCAGCCGGATGTCGGTGAGCACGGTCTCGGCGGTGTCGGCGGCCATGGTGGCGATGCGGGAGTTCGGCCAGGCGAACAGGAACCGGGGTTGGAAGCCACGCCCACACATGCCGTAGTTCCCGGCGCCGTAGGAGCCACCGATCAGGACGGTGTACCGGGGCACGGTGGCGTTGGCGACGGCGGCCACCATCTTGGCTCCGTTCTTGGCGATTCCGCCCGCCTCGGAGTCCCTCCCCACCATGTAGCCCGAGGTGTTCTGAAGGAACACGAGGGGGATCCTCCGCTGTTCGCACAGCTCGATGAAATGGGTGGCCTTGAGGGCCGATTCGGAGAAGATGATGCCGTTGTTGGCGATGATCCCCACGAGATGGCCCCACCAGCGGGCGAAACCGCAGACGATCGAGGTGCCCCATTCCGGTTTGAAGGGCGAGAACCCCGAGCCGTCGACCAGGCGGGCAATGATCTCTGTGCTGTCGAAGGGCACTCGATCGTCGGCGCTGACGATGCCGTAGAGATCTTCGGCCGGATAGGCCGGGGGCTCCGGGTCGATCCAGTCCAGCCACCCCTGGCGGTCGTCGATCCGGCGTTGGTTGGTGGTCTCGCAGATCTCCCGGAGCCGGCCGTAGGCCTCGGGCTCGGTGTCGGCCATGTAGTCGGAGACGCCCGAGGTGCGGGTGTGGAGCTCGGCACCGCCGAGGTCGTCGGGTTCGATGATCTCGCCGAGGGCGGCCTTCACGATCGGTGGACCTCCGAGGAAGATCCGGCCGATCCCCTCGACCATGATCACCTCGTCGGACAGAGCGGGCACGTAGGCGCCGCCGGCCGTGCAACCGCCGAGCACGACCGAGATCTGGGGCAGGCCGCGGGCCGACAGCCTGGCCTGGCGGTAGAACGAGCCGCCGAAGTGGTCCTTGTCGGGGAAGATCTCGTCCTGGAGGGGCAGGAAGGCTCCCCCCGAGTCGACCAGGTAGATGACCCCGAGGTCGTTCTCGTCGGCGATCTGCTGGGCCCGGACATGCTTCTTGATCGACACCGGCAGGAGGGAGCCGCCCTTCACGGTGGCGTCGTTGGCGATGAACATGTACGGCGCCCCGTGGACCAGGCCGATGCCGGTGACGATGCCGGCGCCCGGGGCCGAACCGTCGTACTGGCCGTAGCCGGCCAGGGTGGAGAGCTCGAGGAAGGGGGTGTCGTCGTCGATGACCATGTCGATCCGGTCCCGAACGAGCACCTTGCCCCGCTCCGTGTGGCGCTCGATGCTGCGCTGCCGGCCCTTTCCGCCGCGGATCGCCCACTCCATCCGTTCCCGGAGGGTCGCCACCAGATGCGCGTAGGCCGAAGCGTTGTCCTTGAAGCTGGCGCTCTGGCCGTCGAGGTGGCTGGCGAGGGGCCTCATGGCATGGCCCGCCGCTGCCGAGCTCGGGCACCGTTCCAGAAGACGTCGGTCACGAGGTCGGCGAACTCCTCGAGGTTGCCACGTCCGGCGTCGAACCAGTCGATGGAGGAGTTCATGGCGCCGAAGAGGGCCAGCCGCAGGATGCCGAGATCGGCCGGGTCGGTCTCGGGAAGCAGGTCGGCGAGGAGCCGTGTCCACTCGGCCTCGTAGGCATCGCGCCGGGGGACGACAGCGTCGCGCACGAGCGCCGGCGCCGTGCGGAACGCCGTGACGTGGAGCGAGGTGAAGGCGAAGCTGGCGTGAAGCACGCGGAGGTGGGCGAGGACGTGGGATCTGAGCCGCTCGGCCGGCTCGTTCACCGCACCGGCGGCCGTCTTCTCGAACCCCTCGATCATGAGATCGATGCCGGTGTTGAGGACCTCGACGAAGAGGTCGTCCTTCGAGGCGAAGTGGTAGTAGACCGATCCCGCCTTGATCTCGACCGCAGCGGCGATGTCGCGCAGGCTGGTCTCCGCGTAGCCGCGCTCGGCGAACAACTCCGCCGCCGCCTCCAGAATTCTCTGCCGTCCCTCGCTCACGCGGCCCCACACTACCTAACGTTTGTTAGGCGTGCAACTCTCTTGGGGTCAGGTCTACGTTTGCCTCGTTGGTGTCAGGTCTACGTTTGCCTCGTACTTCATCGACGCGTGAGTTGGCGGGGACCGGGGGCGTCGGCCGGCTCGGGGCCCC
>JBFGLT010000156.1:0-6924 GCA_041576015.1 Acidimicrobiales bacterium | reverse complement strand
GCAGTGTGTCCGCCATGGGTTCGCGAACGTAGATCTCGATGCGTTTCTCCTGGACAAACGTGTATCCGAGCACGCCATCCCGGCCGGGATGGAACGACAGTTCCCACCCGGGCAGTCCGTTCTCCCAGTCGAAGTCGAGCAGTGAGAGCGCCACCTGGCCGCGCCGGCGTGCGGTGGTCGAACCGTCGCGGCCGGCGGTTGTCGCAGGGGATGGGTCCGAGGCCGTGGTCAGATCGCTGGTGTCGGCGATGGCATCGACGACCCGTGCGGGGGGCAGGTCGAAAGGGCGGTCCCCGAACAACCCGACGATCGCCAGTGCCAGTGCGATGACCGCCGTCATCAGCGAGCCCCATGGCCGTATCCCACCCATCGATGCCGAAGATAGGGCGATGACCGACCCGGTGGCGAGGGTCGATTCCCTCAGCGACGAGCGTGATCAGCCCACCTCGGGCGGTTCACCAGGCGGAGGCGAGAAGCTGCTCGTAGATCGCCAGGGCGTCGGCGGCGAGGGGTTCCAGCGGGTCCGGGAGCGAGATACCGGCGGGATCACCCGGCGGCGGTGCACCGAACGTGGTCGATCGTTCGACGGCGCCGTACCAGAATGGCGCCCAGACGCCGTCGGAGGGGCGAGGTCCGGGCGGCCACGACAGCATGGACGGTTCGAGGTCCACGCCGACCCGGTCGCACCAGAGGCGGAGGTGGCGCTCGGGTTCGGCGAGGAATCGGTCGGCGTCGATCACCGGGAGTGGTCCGAATCGCTCCATGAGCGCCATCTGCTGTCTGAGCCCGAGCTCGCTGAGCTCGGGAGAGGGCCGGACCCTGATGTAGCTGGCGATGACCCGGCGTGGATGCCGGATGACCAGGACATTGGCGGCGTCACCGACCCACTCCAGCTCCATGCCGGGAAGCAGATGGTGGGCCATGTGCTTCTGGTAGGAGATGCTGGTGTCGACCTGGACCGGTGGCTTGACGCACCGGCGCACAGCGGCGTCGAGGGCGACCGGACCGGCTCGCAGAACTTCGGCTCGACCGGGGTGGTCCGACCCCGTCGACTCGAGATAGTGGGCGTAGAGCGGTTCGTCGAGCACTTCGGTGTCGGGCCGGTTCTCCCACGCTCGCATCAGGGCGGTCGAGATGTTGCGCGGCCCCGACCACGCCCGCACGATGGTGAGGGCCGGGTTGCCGGTCACCGCAGGTAGCGATCCTCGACGGGTTTGTCGCTGGTCGGTCGACCGTTCGATCCGATCTCGTAGACGAGCGGCACCCCGGTTGGGATGTTGAGGTTCGGGATGTCGTCGTCGGAGATGTGCGAAAGGTGCTTGACGAGCGCTCGCAGGCTGTTGCCGTGGGCGGCGATGAGCACGACGGGGTGGATACGAAGGTCGGGGATGATGGCGTCGAACCAGTACGGCAGCATGCGCTCCACCACGTCGGCCAGGCACTCGGTGGTCGGCAGGACGTCGGGCGGCAGGTGGGCGTACCGCGGATCGCGATTCGGATTGTCCGGATGATCCGCCGGCATCTCCGGTGGCGGGGTGGTGTAGCTGCGGCGCCAGATGTGAACCTGGTCGTCTCCGAACTTCTCGGCCGTTTCTGCCTTGTTGAGCCCGGTCAACCCCCCGTAGTGGCGCTCGTTCAACCGCCAGTGGCGGCGAACCGGGATCCACAAGCGATCGAGCTCGCGAAGCGCCAGGTTGGCCGTCTTGATCGCCCGCGTCTGCAGGCTGGTGTGCACGATGTCGGGGAGCAGCCCGGCCGTGGTCATCGTGTGGCCGGCGGCGATCGCCTCATCGGCGCCGGCGCTGGTCACATCGACGTCGAACCAGCCGGTGAAGCGGTTCTCCAGGTTCCACTGACTCTGGCCGTGGCGGAGGAGCACGAGCGTCGACATGGGCACGAGGGTAACTGTGCCGATCGCCTGCTCCGCAGACCTCACCGCCACTCGATGGAAGATGGCGAGGTGGGACGACAGTCACACACATCGCGCTCAGAAAAGTTGATGGTGAACGACTCAACTTTGTATGATTGAGTCAACTCAAGCCTGTCAACCACGACCTGTCTATCACGAGGAGCGTCCCCTCCATGCCCAAAGCCGTAGGAATCGATCTCGGAACCACCAACTCGGTCGTCTCGGTCCTCGAGGCCGGAGAGCCGGTGGTCATCCCCAACGCCGAGGGCTCTCGAACCACGCCGTCGGTCGTCGCGTTCAACAAGGAGGGCGAGGTACTGGTCGGTGAGGTCGCAAAACGCCAGGCGATCACCAACCCCGACCGCACCATTCGCTCGGTCAAGCGCCACATGGGCACGAACTGGGGGGCCGACGTCGATGGAAAGAACTACACCGCTCAGGAGATCAGCGCCCGCATCTTGATGAAGCTCAAGCGCGACGCCGAGGCCTATCTCGGCGACTCGGTCAATCAGGCGGTCATCACCGTGCCCGCCTACTTCGACGATGCGCAGCGGACCGCCACCAAGGAAGCTGGGCAGATCGCCGGCCTCGAAGTGCTGCGCATCATCAACGAGCCGACTGCGGCGGCGCTCGCCTACGGGCTCGACAAGGAGGGCGAGGACCAGACGATCCTGGTCTTCGATCTCGGCGGTGGCACCTTCGACGTGTCGGTCCTCGAGATCGGGGACGGCGTGTTCGAGGTGAAGAGCACCAGTGGCGACACCGAGCTCGGCGGCGACGACTGGGATCAGGCCGTCATCGACTGGATGGTGACCGAGTTCAAGAACTCCAGCGGAGTCGATCTCTCGACTGACAAGATGGCCGCTCAACGCCTCAAGGAAGCGGCGGAGAAGGCCAAGATCGAGCTCAGCCAGATGCAACAGACGAGCATCAACCTGCCGTTCATCACCGCCACCGCCGATGGTCCGCTCCATCTCGAGCTGAGTCTCACTCGCGCCAAGTTCCAGGACCTCACGGCTGAGCTGCTCGACCGCGTCAAGAAACCATTCGAGGCGGCGCTCAGTGACGCCGGCCTCAAGCTGGGTGACATCGACCACGTCGTCATGGTGGGCGGTTCGACCCGCATGCCGGCGGTGAGCGAACTGGTCGAGCAACTCACCGGCAAGGAGGCCAACAAGTCGGTCAACCCCGATGAGGTCGTGGCCGTCGGCGCCGCCATTCAGGCCGGTGTCCTTCGGGGCGACGTCAAGGACATTCTTCTGCTCGACGTGACGCCCCTGAGCCTCGGGATCGAGACCAAGGGTGGGGTGATGCACAAGCTGATCGAGCGAAACACCACGATCCCGACCCATGCCTCGGAAGTTTTCACCACGGCCGAGGACAACCAGCCGTCGGTGGAGATCCACGTCCTGCAGGGAGAACGGGAGATCGCCAGCTACAACAAGACGCTCGGCAAGTTTCAGCTGGTCGATCTGCCCCCGGCACCCCGAGGTGTACCCCAGATCGAGGTCAGCTTCGACATCGATGCCAACGGCATCGTCAACGTGAGCGCCCAGGACCGGGCGACCGGAAAGCAGCAGTCGATCACGATCACCGGCCAGTCGACCCTCTCCAAGGACGACATCGACCGGATGGTGAAAGACGCCGAGGCCCATGCCGAGGAGGACCGGCAACGCCGGGACGAAGCCGAGGTGCGCAACCAGGCCGACGGTCTCGTCTACCAGACCGAGAAGCTCATCAAGGACCAGGGCGACAAGCTCGAGGCCGAGGAGCGCTCGAACGTCGAGACGCTGATCGCCGACGCCCGCAAGGCGCTCGAGGGCTCCGATCTGGAAGCGATCAAGGACGCCACCGAGAAGCTGGCCTCGGCCAGCCAGAACATCGGGGCAAAGCTCTACGAGCAGGCTGCCCAGCAGGCCGAGTCGGCTCCCGGAGCCGGTGACGCCGCCGGGGTCGACGACGATGATGTGGTCGATGCCGAGATCATCGACGAGGACGGCGAGCAGTCGTGAGCAACGACCAGGATGTGGCGGCCGGGGACACCGGCGTCGGCAGCGAAGCCGGCGCCGACTCCCCGGCGGCCGGTGTCGAAGCCGAACTGGACCCGGCCGAGGCCTCCGCCGGAGCGTCGACGGCCGGCTCGGAACCGATCGATGCGGGAGACGCAGACGACGACTTCTTGGTCGAGGACCTCGTGAACTCGCTCGAATCGGTGTCGACCGAGCGGGATCAGTATCTGGACTCGCTTCGCCGGGTGCAAGCCGAGTTCGAGAACTACAAGAAGGCCGTGGCCAAACGGACCGCCGACGAGCGGGAGCGCGCCAACGACCGGATCGTCAACGAGCTCCTGCCCGTCCTGGATGCGTGCGACAACGCGCTCGCCAGCGGCGTCGACCAGGTGAACCCGATCCGGAGTCAGTTGATCGCCGCCCTGGAGCGCCACGGACTGGAGCGGTCCGATCCGACCGATCAACCCTTTGACCCTGAGCGCCACGAGGCTGTGATGCACGAACCGGCCGACGACGTCGATCAGCCGACCGTGGTCGAGGTGCTTCGCAGTGGCTATCTGTGGAGGGGCCGGGTGCTCCGCCCGGCCATGGTCAGGGTGAAGGGCTAGGACGACGACGACGGTGGCTGCGAGCTCGGGAAGGGAGGGGTGATGGCGCCACAGCACGAATGGTTCGAGAAGGACTACTACAAGGTGCTTGGCGTCGCCCCCGATGCGACCGAGAAGGACATCAAGAAGGCCTACCGGAAGCTGGCCGGAAAGCACCATCCCGACCGCAACAAGGGCGACAGCGCGGCCGAGACCAAGTTCAAGGAGATCTCCGCCGCCTATGACGTGATCGGCGACCCGACAAAGCGTGCCGAGTACGACGAGGTGCGCCGCCTTGGGCCGGTCGGCCGGGCCTTCGGGGGCGGCGACGGATACCCGGGCGGGTTCGCCAGCCGGAGCGGTGGCGGTCGCTCGTTCGATGTCGGTGACCTGTCCGACTTGCTGGGCGGGATCTTCGGGGGCGGGGCGGCCCGGTCCGGCGGAGGCGGCCCCCGCAAGGGCCCGGACCTCGCCGCCACCCTCACCCTCAGCTTCGCCGACGCCGTTGCGGGCGCCACCACCTCGGTTCACCTGAGCTCCGACGCTCCGTGCACGACCTGCTTCGGATCGGGGGCAGCGCCGGGCACCGAACCCCAGGTGTGCAACAGATGCGAGGGCCGGGGTGTCCTCAACGACAACCAGGGCCTGTTCTCGCTGTCCCAACCGTGCGATCTGTGCCGCGGACGCGGCCGGATCGTGACCAATCCGTGCGCGACCTGCTCGGGCACCGGCCTGATCCGCCGTCCCCGCCAGGTGAAGGTCCGGATCCCGCCCGGAGTGATGGACGGTCAGAAGATCCGCATTCCCGGTCGGGGTGCTCCGGGCGTCAACGGTGGTCCACCTGGCGATCTCGTCGTCGAGCTGCGGGTCGGGCAGGACCGGCTGTTCGGCCGGCGCGACAACGACCTCACCATCACCGTCCCCATCACCGTGGTCGAGGCGGCCAACGGTGCCGACATCAAGGTGCCGACCATCGACGGCCGCACCAAGACCCTGCGAATCCCACCCGGCACGCCCTCGGGACGGACCTTTCGCATCAAGGGCGAGGGTGTCAAGACAGCCAAGACCACCGGCAACCTCCTCGTGACCGTCGAGGTGGTGGTGCCGACCGATCTCACCGACGAACAGCGCGACGCGCTGGCCGGCCTGGCCGACCCGAGTGTTCGTGACCACCTGTTCGGTTCCACTGCCCATTGAAGCCGCGAGCCCAAAAGGAGGTGCGCTCCGTGGACGACCACACCAAAGCCGTATATGTCATCAGCGTCGCCGCCGAACTGGCCGGCGTCCATCCCCAGACCCTCCGCATCTACGAACGCAGGGGTCTGGTCGAGCCGGCCCGGACCAGGGGCGGATCGCGTCGGTACTCGCCGGCCGACATCGACCGCCTCAACCGGATCGCCGAGCTGACCGACGCCGGTTTGAACCTGGCGGGGGTCCAGATCGTGCTGGAACTCGAACGCAAGGTGGCGTCGTTACAAGAACAACTGGCCGCCAAGAACCGGCGCATCGACGAGCTCCGGGCCGAGGCCGCCAGCGCCGTTCGTCAGGCGCACCGGGAGCACCGACGAGATCTGGTGCCGTTGCACCAGGAACTCTCGCTGTACAACCGGCGCCGATTCTTCTGAACCCTGCGAGGACATCCGACCATGCCTACCTACGATCCGAATCATTGGACACTGAAGACCCAGGAGGCGGTGGCGACGGCCATCGACCGGGCCAAGAGCGACGCGCACCCCGAGGTGACACCGGATCATCTCCTGTGGGCCCTGCTCGGGCAGGCCGAGGGCGTCGTGCTCCCGATCCTCTCAAAGATGGGCCTCCAACCGGCTGCGCTGAAGAACGAGCTGGAAGCGGCGCTCGCCGACCTACCGAAGGCCTACGGGAGCGAGTCACGCTTCTCCCGGCAGTTCAGCCGTGTGATGGACGACGCCGACGCCGTCCGTCAGGATCTCGGGGATGAGTATCTGTCGACCGAGCATCTCCTCCTCGGTCTGGCGAACCCCGACCCCGGCGGCAAGACCGCCGAGCGTCTAAGCCTCAAGCGGGAGGACCTGCTGGCCGCCCTCCAGGACGTCCGCGGTTCACATCGCGTCACCAGCCAGAACCCGGAGGGCCAGTACCAGGCCCTCGACAAGTACGGCCGGGACATGACCGCCGACGCTCGCGCCGGGAAACTCGATCCGGTGATCGGTCGCGATGACGAGATCCGCAGGGTGATCCAGGTACTCAGCCGCCGGACCAAGAACAACCCGGTGCTGATCGGCGAACCGGGTGTCGGGAAGACCGCCATCGTCGAGGGACTGGCTCAGCGGATCGCTGAAGGCGACGTGCCCGAGTCGCTTCGGAACCGGCGGGTCATCGCCCTCGACATGTCGGCCATGCTGGCCGGGGCCAAGTACCGGGGCGAGTTCGAAGAGCG
>JBFGLT010000155.1:0-6974 GCA_041576015.1 Acidimicrobiales bacterium | reverse complement strand
GGCACGAGCGCTCCCACCCCCGACGGTGGCGTCAGGACCACGGCGATCGAGGCGAGCGACAGCGCGACCAAGCCGTGGCCGAGCCTGAAAACGAGATTCCGCATGATGCCCCCCTCGAGTGCGGATTGGTGGGTGGGTGCCCGCCGGGACCACTGAGGTCGCCGTGGTCAGACTACACCCTTCGGCTCGCCCGGCCGGAGCATGCGTGCACTCCACACCGAATCCGCCGTCCCCGCTTGGGCGGGACCGGTAGACTGGTCGACGTGCTGAGCTGAGAACCTGGTCCTCGTTCGATCTCCGACCCGGAGCGCTCCCTGCAGAGGTTTCTCATGTCCCCCGCCCCCCGAAGTGCCGAACGAGTGGCGACCCTTCACCGAGCGCTGGTCCGGAGGGGCGACTACACCCTCGGTCCCGTTGATCTCGAAATCGCGTGGGGAGAACGGGTGTTGATCACCGGTGCCAACGGTTCGGGCAAGACCACCTTGTTGGACGCACTGCTCGGCCGCCGGCCGGTCTGCGACGGTACGCATCACCTCGCCGCGAATGCCATCGTCGGCCAGCTCGATCAGCAACGGCGGCCGTTCGCCGAGGCGGCAACCTTGCTTGCCGGCTTTGTCGATGCGACAGGCTCGACCGAAGCGGAAGCCCGGAGCCAGCTAGCCAAGCTTTGCCTGGGAAGCGAGCACATCCAGCGGTCCACGCAACGGCTCTCGCTCGGCGAACAGACCAGGGCACTTCTCGGCGTCTTCGCCGTCAGGGGCTGCAACCTCCTGGTGCTGGACGAGCCGAGCAATCATCTCGATCTCGAGGCGATCGAGGAGTTGGAGGCGGCGCTCGACCTGTTCGACGGCACGGTGCTGTTGGTGAGCCACGATCGGCGGCTGATCGAGCGGGTCTCGACCTCGGAGCGGGGCATCACCTACCGACTGGAGGTGCGACGAGGCGAGGTCGACCGAGTCCGGTGACAGAAAGAGCCGGTCGTCATGCTGCGCGCAATGGAGTGATTCGGGCTCGATCCGGTTCGGATCTGGGTACAGCGTCGGCATGACCGTGGAAATCATCACCATCGAAACACCCGGACTCGGCGATCGCAGCTACATCGCCCACGACGGCTCAGACGCGCTCGTCGTCGACCCTCAGCGGGACATCGATCGCATCCTCGATGCCGCCGACCGGGGCGGCGTCACCATCACACACGTGTTCGAAACCCACGTCCACAACGACTACGTGAGCGGGGGGCTGGCCCTGTGCCGGCGGATCGGGGCAGAGCTGGTCGCCGCCGCCGACAGCGATCTGACCTTCGATTGGCACGGGCTTCGAGATGGTGACGAGGTGCCGGTCGGTTCGATGCTGGTCAGGGCTGTGCACACCCCCGGACACACGCACGGGCACCTGGCGTACGTCCTGAACGACGGATCCGACGACGTGGCCGTGTTCACCGGTGGATCCCTGCTGTACGGAACTGTCGGTCGCACCGACCTCGTCGGCGACGAAGCGACCGAGACGCTCACGCGAGCTCAGTGGGCCTCGGCACGACGACTGGTGATCGAGCTCCGGCCCGAAGTGAAGGTCTACCCGACCCACGGCTTCGGGAGCTTCTGCTCCTCACAAGGCGGCGCTGACCGCGACTCGGGCACGATCGCTGACGAGGCCGCCGAGAACCTCGCCCTGTGCTTCGACGACGTCGACGCGTTCGTCGAACAGCTCCTCGGCGGGCTGTCCGACTACCCGGCCTACTACGCCCACATGGCGCTCCTCAATCGGGCGGGAGTGGGCGAACCCGACCTCGGGAAGCCGTCCTCCGTGGACCCGCCAACCCTGCGCCGCCGGCTGGAAGCGGGCGAGTGGGTACTCGATCTGCGTGACCGACGAGCTTTCGCCGCCGGTCACCTGCTCGGGTCGGCCGGCTTCGAGATCGACGGCCCTTTCGTCACCTATGTCGGCTGGCTGATCCCATGGGGATCCCGTATCACCCTCATCGCCGACGACCCCGGGACCATCGAGACCGCCCAGCGGGAGCTGGCGCGAATCGGTATCGACCGTCCGAGTGGCGTCGCCGTGGGCCCGCTGGACCGCATCGGTGCCGGCCATCCGACGGGCGGCTATCGAGTCGCCTCGTTCGCCGAACTTGCCGGCGAGCCAGGCGACATCTCGGTCGTCGACGTCCGTCGGGCCGACGAGTACCACGACGCCCACATCAGCCGGGCGACCAACATCCCCATCCACCAGCTCCTCGAGCATCTGCATCACGTCCCGGCCGGGCAGCTGTGGGTGCACTGTGCGAGCGGTAGCAGGGCAGCGATAGCAGCCAGCCTCCTGCATCGGGCCGGCCACGACGTCGTGCTCGTCGACGACGATTTCGACAACGCTTCCTCCGCGGGGCTGTCGATCGAGTGACACCCATTCGTGCCCATGTGTCCGCTCGGTTTCTCGCCGAATGAGCGCTGGTAGGACACCGGCCATGTGTGCTGCGCCCCTGCTGACCGAACGCCTGACCGGTGCGTTCGACATGGCTCGGTCGGTCCACAACGGCCGCTCGATCAAGGGAACAGACCTTCCCTACCTCGTGCACATCCTCGACGTGTGCTCGATCGCCATGCGACACGGCGCCGACGAAGACGAAGCCATCGCCGCTCTCCTCCACGACGTGGTCGAGGACGGAGGTGGGGCCCCGGTGCTCGTCGAGATCACTTCCCGTTTCGGGGACCGGGTGGCCGGCATCGTGCGTGCCTGTTCGGACAGCCTCGAGGTCGACCCTGCCGCCAAGCCCGATTGGTGGACACGCAAGCTCGACTACATCGATCAACTGCGAGACGCGTCCCCTGAGGTCGCGCTGGTCAGCGCCGCCGACAAGTTGTCGAACCTTCGCTCGATCCTGGCCGAGTACGAGGCGATCGGCGACGGCGTCTTCGCGAGATTTCGATCCGGACGAATGGGCACACTGTGGTACTACCGGCGTATTGCCGAGATCGTGCCCTCCCGTCTCCCGCCCACCGACCTGGCCACCCGACTCGGGGCGTCGCTCCAGGAAACCTTGACCGAGCTCCTCGAGGTCATCGGGCCCGAGGCCGAGGACGACTGGATCGAGTCGCTCGCCAAGGAACGAAACCGCCGGCATTCGGGCAGGGCCTAGTCCGCGCCACGACACGCCGGGTGGGCCCGGCATGAGTCCCTCCCGCCGACGGCTCAGGTCTTCAGGCTGGCGTCGAGCTGTCGGAGTATGTGGTTGTCGCTGTCAGTCCCGTTGTTGCCGGCGGTCAGGAGTCGTTCGCCGAGGAAGATGCTGTTGGCTCCAGCGTGAAAACAGAGAGCATGGAGCTCCTCCGACATCGACGCCCGACCGGCCGAGAGCCTGACGACCGACGCAGGCATGATGAGGCGAGCCGTCGCGATCGTGCGTACGAGCTCCAGAGGAGGGAAGTCCGGCAGGCCGTGAAGGGGCGTCCCCGGGACCTGGATGAGCAGATTGATGGGCACGCTTTCGGGATGGGGATCGAGTGTGGCGAGCTGGGTGAGAAGCGCAGCACGCTGCCGGCGGGTCTCCCCCATCCCCACGATTCCGCCGGTGCACAGCCGGATGCCTGCCTTGCGGCAGTTGGTCAGCGTGTCGAGGCGGTCCGCATAGGTGCGGGTTGTGATGATCTGGCCGTAGAAATCGGGCGAGGTGTCGAGGTTGTGGTTGTAGAAGTCGAGTCCGGCGCCGGCCAGAGTGGTCGCTTGGTCCTCGGTCAACATGCCGAGGGTGACGCACGTCTCCAGGCCGAGCTCGGCGACGGCCTCGACGGACCTGGCGACCGAGTCGACTTGTGAGTCCGAGGGCGAGCGCCATGCCGCACCCATGCAGAAACGGGTTGCGCCCTCCGCCTTGGCCTCTGCGGCGGCGGCGGCGATCGTTTCGGTGTCCATGAGCGGCGACGCTTTCAGCCCCGTGCTGTGCTGAGCGGACTGCGGGCAATAGGCGCAGTCCTCGGGGCATCCGCCCGTCTTGATCGACAGAAGCTTGGCAGCCTCGATTTCGTGGGCCTCGAATCGCTCCAGATGGCAGTTGTGGGCGTCGGCGAGAAGGTCGTGGAACGGTCGCTCGATGACGGCGAGGACTTCGTCGACGGTCCAGTCGTGTCTGAGTGCTGTCATCACACCAGGCTCGCTCACCGTCGACTTCGACACCAAACTTCGACGATGTCAGACCACAACCTAGTTTTCACTCGCTTTGCGCTCAGGGATCGCGGGCACCGGTTGGCGGAACAGCCCAGGCGGAACTCGAGCGCCGCAGCGAATCAGAGCCAGCTGCCAGGAGGGCGAGGACCCGAGCGCCCAGCGGAGACCGTCGATGCCGATCTCCCCGACCCGCCTGGCGATTCGTCCAGATCTCAATTCCAGCTGTTCGGTGATCGCAGTCGGGATGGTGGTGACGGCAGCCTCGAACAGGATCCGGTACCCGACCTTGATCGGCGGTGCCAGGGGCGGGTTGCGGAGGAACTCGATGGCGCTGCGCTGGGCCGCCGACGGCGCCCGGTCCGGGTGCTCACAGATCCAACCGGTGAGATCCTCGGCGGTCTCGGGCAGGGGTGTTGCACCGAGCAATGTTCCGATCCGAGTCTGCTCGGCCACGAACTGGTCGGCTTCTTCAGGAGACAGCGGTTCAGGTCCGAACGCCTGGTACGAGGCGAGGAACGAGTCGGTCAACACATTGTGCACCCAGGCCGCCAGCTCGGGCTGGCCGGCGCTGTACGGACGATCTCGCTCCGAGACTCCCTTGACCGGACGGTGCGCCGTGCGCACCACCTCCACTGCCGCCTCGACCTCGGGCATAGCACCGTAGGTGGTCTCGGTGACGTACACAGACGTGCGGGACAGCCGACCGAGCGGGTCCTCCCGGTACGTGGAGTGATCCTCGACCCCGGCCGCCACCTCCGGGTGGGCGGATTGGGTGACAAGCGCCCGAATGCCACCGGCGAAGACCGCAGCGTCGCCCAACACACGCCACGAAACCGAGTCAGGCCCGAGTAGACCAGCGTCTCCGGGATAGTCCCGTGTGTTCTCGAGGGGCATCGGGCCGTGGGAGAAGAGGCCGGTCACTGCGCCGACGACTGCATCCTGGGCACCCCCGGCCAGGTCGGTGAGGGAACGCACGGCGACGAAGCTAGCCCGTCACCGAGGGCCGTCGAGAAACCGCAGGAACGTGACGCCGGACGCCAGCCCTGCCGACATACTGGGCCCATGATGCACGAGCGGGCCGGTATGCCGGCAGCGACCAGCGACCTCATCGACGTTGCCCACGTGGTGTCCTCCTATTACACCCGCAGCCCCGATCTCGACGATGCCGCGCAGCGCGTCGCGTTCGGCACGTCGGGCCATCGCGGCTCGAGCCTCGATGGATCGTTCAACGAAGCCCACATCGCAGCGACAACCCAGGCCATCTGTGAGTACCGCGCATCCCAGTCGATCGACGGACCGCTGTTCCTCGGGCGCGATACCCACGCCCTGTCCGAGCCAGCGTGGGCGACCGCCCTGGAGGTTCTCGCCGGAAACGATGTGACGGTGCAGATCGACGGCGCCGACCGGTACACCCCGACGCCGGCCCTGTCGCACGCCATCCTCCGTCACAACGCCGGGCATCACGCCGGTTCCGGCATGTCCGACGGCATCGTCGTCACCCCGTCGCACAACCCACCCCGAGACGGCGGGTTCAAGTACAACCCGCCCCACGGCGGCCCGGCTGACACCGATGCGACCGGGTGGATCGCCGGACGAGCGAATGAGCTCCTCGGCGACGGGAATCGAAGCGTGTCGAGGGTCTCCCTTCGACGGGCACTCAACGCCGACACGACCCACCGCTACGACTTCTGCGGCGCCTACGTCGACGATCTCCCGACCGTGCTCGAGATGGACGTGATTCGAACCGCCGGGGTGCGCATCGGGGCCGACCCGCTCGGGGGCGCCAGCGTCGACTACTGGGCGCGCATCGCTGACCGCTTCGACCTCGACCTGACGGTCGTGAATCCGGAGGTCGACCCGACCTGGCGATTCATGACGCTGGACTGGGACGGCAAGATCCGCATGGATTGCTCGTCGCCGTATGCGATGGCCTCGCTCATCAGTGGATCCGACGAGTATCAGATCGCGACCGGCAACGACGCCGACGCCGACCGCCACGGCATCGTCACGCCCGACGCCGGCCTGATGAACCCAAACCACTTCCTCGCAGTGGCGATCGAGTACCTCTTCGAGCACCGTCCCGACTGGCCGACGACGGCGGCAGTCGGCAAGACGCTGGTGTCTTCGTCGATGATCGATCGGGTCGCCGCCGCGCTGGGACGCGACCTCGTCGAAGTGCCCGTCGGCTTCAAGTGGTTCGTGCCGGGCCTGCGGGACGGCTCGATCGGCTTCGGTGGCGAGGAGTCGGCAGGGGCCTCTTTTCTCCGGCGTGACGGGTCGGTGTGGACGACCGACAAGGACGGGATTCTGCTCGCCCTGCTGGCGACGGAGATCCTGGCGGTGACCGGCACCGCGCCGAGCGCCCGCTACCACGCCCTGACCGAACGCTACGGGGCGCCTGTGTACGAGCGGATCGACGCGCCAGCGTCGCGGGCGGACAAGGCAAAGCTCGGTGTTCTCTCACCGGACCAGGTGACCGCTTCGGAATTGGCCGGCGATCCGATCCGGGCCGTCCTCACCGAAGCACCCGGCAACGGCGCCAAGATCGGTGGGCTCAAGGTCGTCACCGACTCCGCCTGGTTCGCCGCCCGTCCCTCGGGCACCGAGGATGTGTACAAGATCTACGCCGAAAGCTTCCACGGCGAGGACCATTTGAGGTCCGTTCAGGATGCCGCTCGGTCGCTGGTGGCCGAGGTTCTCGGCGAGTCGGGCTGAAAGGCCCGTCGCGCCGTCTATCGACGTCGGTACCAGGCGGCGGTTGCCGGGATACCCACTTCGAACGGGGTCGGGTCATCCCAGAAGCGTGCGGCGAACTT
>JBFGLT010000154.1:0-7089 GCA_041576015.1 Acidimicrobiales bacterium | reverse complement strand
CTATAACTATGCGGTCTGCTGTCACGATGGCCTCCGCTCGCCTCCGGGTCGCTCCGGCGTCGCTCCGCTCCGCACCCCGGATCGGACGAGCTGCCTCGCTGGCGCGACGGCAACCTTGCACAACCTCGAATGGCCTCAGCTCGCCTCCGGGTCGCTCCGGCGTCGCTCAGCGGCCGATGGCAGAGGCCAGACCTTCGGGATCCTCGACGCTGACCCAGAGGGCCGAGTGGGCACGAAGTCCGATGACACGCTTGACCGGTTCCTTGAAGGCGATGCAGAGCCCGCGATGGTGGTTGGTGCCGAAGGTGATGCCGTCGTCGACGAAGCTCAACCGCAGCCCGACGGCGGTGTACCAGCGGTGGGGCCCGGTGACATCGGTGTGGTCCACGTTGTCCAACGCAGTGTCGACCTTGGCCCGGCCATACGTGGCGACCAGGCGGCCGTCGTCGGTGAGAGTGACGCCGTCGTCCTCGCCGACCCCGAGAACCTTGAACATCGGCGCCCAGCGCCGGTCGAACCGGTAGGGAAAGAACACCCTCCGTACGGTACCGGTCGCAGCCGTGCGGCACGCTGCGGCGATCAGTCGTCGGGACCCCCGTCGAGTTCCCGCAGATAGGCCTCGAGTTCGCCAGCCACGTCGTCTCCGCTGGGGAGGCGATTCTCGTCCTGATCGACGCGCGCCTCGAGCTGAGACAGGTAGACGCGGCTTTCCTCGTCGGCGTTGACGGCCGCATCGACCTGCCGAAGCCACTCGGCGACCCAACCGTCCAGGTCTTCGTATCGGGTGGGGATCTGGCTCAGGTGCTCGAACCGCCGCAGCAACGCCTGTGTCGCCTTCGGGCTCGGGGAACCCGGAACGTAATGGGGCACCTCGGCCCGCAGGGAAAGGACGGGTATCCCGCTGGCCTCCAGCACCTGGTTGAGCACGCCGACCACACCGGTCGGCCCTTCGTAGGTGGGTCTCTTGAGTTGCATCCTGGTCACCAGAACCACATCACCGCTGCTCCCCACCACCCGCGCCGGACGAGTGTGGGGAGTCATCGCCAGGGTCGACCCCAACGTCACCACCATGCTCGCTCCGGTCAACCGAACGATCGATTCGATCTGATCGGCGACAGCGGTCCAGCGGAACTGCGGCTCGATCCCGACCACGACGATGACATCGCGGGGGCCGCCAGTCCGGCATCCGTAGAGTTTGACCGTCGGCCACTCGATGTACCGGCTGCCGTCGTCGGCGAAGGCGGTGAACGGGCGGGATTCGGAGAAGTCGTAGAGCTCCTCGGGATCGAATCGCCCGATCAGCTGGGCGTCGGAGTGCTCCCGGATCCACACCGCAGCATTGGTGGCAGCTTTGCCGGCGTCGAACAGCCCGTGCAGGGCGACGAGGACCAGCGGCTGTCGATAGCCACGGGGTGTGGCCAGCCACTCGATCTCGACGGGTGCCAGCGCGTTCGACGAGTCCACTACCGGCAGCGTATCGAGTCCCTCCGATACCCTCTCGCTGAGAAAGGAGGACACCGACGATGGCCAGCGTGGTGCCATGGGACGACGCCGAACGGGCTCTCACCGAGCACGTGAGGGTCCTGGTGGGCGACGACAACGGCGCCTACCCGACCGGCAACTCGGTGATCGTGACCGGCGCATCCGACACGGCCATCATCGATCCGTCGATCACCGTGGTCGCCCGCGGCGGGGCACCCGTGCCCGTCGACGTCGTCCTGACCTCCCACTCCCACGAAGACCACATGGCCGGAAACGGGCTGTTTCCCGACGCTCGCCTCCATGTTCACAACGAGGATCTCCCCGGCGTCCGGAGCCTCGACGGGCTCGCCGCCACCTACGGGCTGCCCGACGCCGTCTGGGCCGAGTTTCGTCCGACCGTTCTCGACCAGTTCTCGTTCGTTCCCCGCCCCGACGCGATCGGCTTCCGGGACGGCGAGGTGTTCGACCTCGGAGGAGTCACGGTGGAGGCCGTCCATCTCCCCGGTCACACGCGCGGCCACTCGGGGTTCCGGATCTCAGGGGGCGTGTTCTTCTGCTCCGACATCGACCTCACGGGGTTTGGTCCCTACTATGGGGACGCCTGGAGTGATCTCGACCAGTTCGAGGACAGCCTGGTCCGGCTGCGAGGCGAAGACGCCCGGTTCTACGTGACGTATCACCACAAGGGCGTGATCGAGGGTCGCGCCGAGTTCCTCGAGCGCCTAGCCACCTTCGGCGAGGTGATCGGGCGGCGTCACGAGGCCATGCTCGAGTTCCTAACCGAACCCCGAACCGTCGACGAGATGGTCGCTCACCGTTTCGTCTACCGTCCCCACGTGGACATCCCTTTTGCCGAGTCGGTAGAGAGGCGAACCGCCACGTTGCACATCGAGCGCATGCTTCGGCGCAACGAGGCGACCGAAGTCGAGCCCGGAAGGTTCCAGCGAAGATGAACAGCCCGATCCACCTTTACCTGCCCGGTCACAACGACCGGATGGTCGACGAGTTGACTCGGGTCCTGCCGGGGCGCCGCTTCATCGGTCTCGACGACGCTCGCGCCTTCACCCAGCATCTCCCACGGATCGAGCTGCTGTTGACCGGCCGCCCGCCGAGAAACCGGTGGGCTCGGGCTGAGAATCTCCGGCTGATCCATGTCGCCGGATCCGGTGTCGATTCGCTGTTGCCGGCGCCAGACCTGGCCGAGCACGTGGTCGTGTGCAGCTCGCGCGGCTCCCATGAACCTCACCTGCCGGAGTTCGTGATGGCGATGGTGCTGTCACTGGCCTACAACGTGCCTCAGCTAGTTCGTCAGCAGTCCCACCACCAGTGGCGGGAGACGTTTCCTCGACCGATCGACGACCAGACGATGTGCGTGATCGGGCTTGGCTCGATCGGCCGGAGCGTGGCTCGTCGAGCCCGGTCGATGGGGATGCGGGTGGTGGGTGTCAGCCGTTCGGGTCACTCCGTCGACGGGGTCGAACAGGTGGCCCACTCGTCGGATCGACAGTACGTGCTGTCCGATGCCGATGTGGCCGTCGTATGCGTCCCACTCACAGACGAGACCGTTGGGATGATCGGGCCGCGGGAGCTCAACGCGATGCGTCGCGGCGCAACGCTGGTCGACGTCTCCCGCGGCGGCATCACCTACCTCGATGCGGTGATCGCCGCCCTCGAGAGCGGCCAGTTGAGCGGCGCGGCGCTCGATGTGTTCCGCACCGAACCGCTACCGGCCCACCATCCGGCATGGGATGTCGAGGGTCTCCTCATCACCCCTCACATCGCCGGACTCAGTCGTGACTACCTCACCCGGATCGCCCGGTCCTTCGCCGACAACCTCCAGGCGTTCGAGACCGGAATGACCCCACCGACACAGGTTGATCGCACCCTCGGCTACTGACCCCCGTCGTTGCGGACAATGTGGTGAGCGGACGTGGAGACCCCGCCGCATCGATCTCCACACCGCTCAGCCGCCGCCGATTCCGGTACTCCACCGGGGCCGTGCCGATTGTCACCGACGGTCGCAACCAGTCCGAAACCGGACGCCCACAAGGTTGTAGAAGGAGGCGTCAACGGCGCGCTGGCAGCAGGCGCTCGAGGTCGGTACCGGCGGCGATTTGAATCACCTCGGCTTCTTCGACCGTGCTCGGCGCCTGCGCCATCAGATCCAGACGAGTGCGAAGTCGCCAGAGCGGCATCTGCAACCGGTCGGCGATGGTGACGCAGTGCTCGAGCTTCTCCGGCGACGACGACCCGTCGAGCTGCCAGATGTACCGGTCGACTGGGCCGAGATTGGCCACGCCGGCGCCCACGATCAACGCACTGCCCGCATGCGGGTGGATGAGCTGGCGTACTCGAGAGGTGACCTCCTCGGCCTCTGCCTTGGCCAGCACGGGGGTGACGAGGGCAGCCGACGCCAGTCCGTGAGCGGCCGGGGCGGCCAGCACCCGACGAGCGACCACGATGGCCTTCCCGATGGCGCGCCGTTCGTGGCCGGCTGCGTCGAGAGCGAGAGCGTGACCGGCGTGGAACAACAACGTGTTGGCGTCGTCGGGCGGGGTGGTATCGAACACCTTGGCGAGTTCCCCATGTGTTCCCGCCACCCACGACAAGAAGAACTCCTGAGCCAGCCGGGTCGGCCCGGCGACGGTGATTCCAAAGCGCTGTCCTTCGACGAGGGCCCGGTCGGCCACTCGGCGACCTTGCTCCCAGTCGCCGATCGTGAACAGCGACATCGACTCGAACAGCCGGGCGTGCCACTGGCGCACCGGATTGGCGAGGCGGGACGCGATCGCTGCGAACTCGTCGTTCACAGCAAGGGCGACGTCGATGTCACCGATGAGATATCGATCGAGAGCCTTCAGCTGGAGCAGCGGGAGTCTGGCCTCGTCGCCGAGATCGACGGCCAGTGCAGCTTCGACCACCGGAAGCCGGTCGGAAGGGGGAAGGGTGACCTCGTTGGCCAAACGCCAGGCGACCGCCACCGCGGCCCGCTGGTCGGCGGTCCCGGCCTCCGATTCGGCCTTGGCGACCCATTTCCGAGCGACGTTTTCGCGGCCGAGAAGAGAGGCCTGGCGAGTCAGGTGGAGGGCGTGATCGAGGCGTCGCCCCGGCGGAAGGCGGTCCGCAGGAATGGTCGAGAGCTGGGCGAACCGTTCGGGATCACCATCGATCAACTCGGCCTCGGGGAGACCGACGGTTGCGGCGTCCAGCACCGCCTCCCAATCCCCCGACGCGATGGACCGTGCGATGATGTCGCTGCGAATCGACGCCGCCTCGCCCAGCGCCCCGGTTCGGGACACCGCATCGGCGTAGGCGGTTGCGTCGGGGATCTCCAGCGGGATGTCGGGCCGCAGCTCCTGAGCGCTGCGAAACCCGGCGGCCGCCTCCCGGTAGGAGGTGGCAGCGTGGAGGAGGCGGGCCGACCGCAGCTGCGATGCACGAGCCTCACTCACCGGCACCGTCGGCGCCGCTAGCAGGTCGTGACGAGCGCGACGGTGCGGGTCGTCGGTCAGGTTTCGCGCCTTCATGTGCAGCTGCCGGACACGAATCCCGCTGGTGATACCGGTGAATTCGTCCATGACGAGCTGGTTGGCGAACGAGATGCGGTCCATTCCGGCGGTTTCGATGAACAACCCGCTGTCCAACAGCTCCTCGATGGCGTCGAGCAGGTCGTCGGGGTCGAGGTCACACATCTGCTGGATGTCGTTCAGTGAGCTGTTCCAACCCAGCACGGCGGCGGCGATGCCCACGGAGCGAGCGGGCTCGGTGAGGGCGGCCACCCGGTCGCTGAAGACATCCAGACGCTGGCCGGTGCCGGCTGCCGGCAACCGCAGCGTCGTGGGATCGAGGGTTTCTAGGATGGCCCGGGCGATCGTGGGGAGTCCGCCTGAATGGTGACAGATCTCCTCGGCCAGACCGCGCAGGACCGCCGACGACGCGTGGGGGAACACCGACGCGACCAGGATTGCCACCTCGTCCACCGTGAGAGGGTCGAGTGGTCTGATCGACGTCGACGGGAGCTGGCCGAGGTCGTTCACGAGACGTGAAAAAATCGGATAGCCGCCCTCGCTCCGTCCGGCCAGGATGAGGCGGAGGGGGAAGGGCAGGCTGGACCGAGCGAGGAAGCGGGTCAGGTCAGCCGACGCGGAGTCGATGTCGTGGGCTCGGGTGAGTACCAGCGTCACGGGCCGGGAGCCGGCGAGTTCGGTCAGCTCCTCAGCGGTCGCCGACCACACGACGGTCTGCTCGATGTGAGCCAGACCCTGTTCACTGATGCGTCGGCGCAACTTCGGGAGGAACGAGAGAAACGGTTCGTAGGCGACCGACACACCTTGAGTGCTGCGCCCATGAAGCACGGCGCCGCTCGCCGGGCCCAGCAGCCTGATCGTGTGAGCGATCGCCGGAATCGAACCCGAACCCGGCGGGCCGGAGAGCACGACGACTGCGTCCTGGGCCGGAGCGAGCTGAGCAGCGAGGTCATGGGCAAGCGTCCGACGCAACAGCGGCACGTCAGGATCGAGGCGAAGTTCTCCCGGGAGAACCGGCTCCTCCAGCGATGTGTCGGATCGGTCGGGTGCCGGGTCGTCGGCGCGGCGCTGGAACACTCCGGCTCGGATTCGGCGTCTCAGCGCTCGAGTCTCGTCGGTCGGCTCGACTCCGAAGGTCGAGTTCACTCCGGATTGCACCGCATCGAGCAGCTCCACGGCTGGCCCGGTGTGTCCAGCGAGGGCGTGGAGCTCGGCGATGTTGCGTCCCTGCCCCTCGTCGTAGGGCGCGGCGAGCACCCGCCGGTAGAGCGCCCGGAGAACGTCGCGCTCGAGGACGACCCTGCCGCGTACGGCGCCGGCGATGAGCTCGACCTGGGCCAGCTCGAGTTCCCGCTGCGACGCCTCGATCGTGAGGGTGTGCTCGACACCCGGGTACAGGTCTGCCGAAGCGAGCAGCTCATGGAGCCGCTCAGCATCGCCGCCGGCAAGTGTGACGTCCGGATGGGCGGTCAACTGCGTCGCATACCAGGCATCGACCTGCGCGGTCGCCAGCGTCAATCGGTAGCGGCCATCCTCCAGCTTCACGAAGTCCGTGCCGGCGCTGCGGCGCAGTCGGGAGACGGTCATCCGCACCGCCGCCTGCCACGAGCTCGGCAGTCGCTCGGGCCAGATCTCGTCGGCCAGCCGATCGGCAGTGAGACCGGCCGGCCCGGCCGCCACCAGCAGGGAGAGCAGCTGTCGCTGCGCCGGTTGGAGGCTGCGAAACCCGACGTCGGGGACCTCGACGCCGATGCGGCCGATCACAGTCACCCGTATCGCGTGCGTCGTCGTCACCGGCGTCAGTGTGGCCCGAGAATCACCCGCTCACCACCGGGCTACCGCTCAAAACGCGTTCTGAGGCGGGCTCGGAAGTCGATCGAGGGTGATCTCCAGATATCGCCGGGCATGACCCAGCGTCCCATCGCCTCCGGCGTCGCAGGGCCGGGCTTCTGACCACCTCCGATGGCTCCGATCACCACCCGAGCCGCCTCGGCCAGCTGCTGGGCGTCGATTCGTGAGCCACGCCCGGCTCGCAGTTCGGGCACACGCCCGGCGTTCATCGCCTCGGCGGCGACCCGCT
>JBFGLT010000153.1:0-7214 GCA_041576015.1 Acidimicrobiales bacterium | reverse complement strand
CGACGTCGAGCTGGCGCGCTCGTTTGCGTAGTTCCTCGACCGTCCACTCTTCGTAGGGCGGTGAGGAGCCACCTCGTTCAGCGGTGACCGAGCGATCGGTGTTGGCGATCCGGGCGGCTCGCTCCTTGCTCATTCCCTCCCGGCGCAGCGCCTCGTACTGCTCGTCATCTTTAATCGACGGTCCGTGATCCTTGGTTGCCATGAGGTGGGCCTGCCCGTTGCGACGCCCGACGAAACACGGTTTCACCGGGCTGTCGGGGGGGTATTCCCCATCTCATGCCTTCGATACCCTGCAGCCCCGTCACCACCCCCTCGTCCGGTTCGATGCTGGAGGTCGCCTACCGCCAGGTCGACCGAGCGGCCGAACAGCTGGGGCTCTCCGATGTCGATCGAAACCGGTTCCTGTCGCCCGAACGGGTGATCGATTCGTGGATTGACGACCCTCGACCGGATCAGTCGGTGATCAGGGTGTTGAGGGTGCAGCACTCCACGTCGTGCGGACCGGCCAAGGGCGGTATGCGGATGTCCGAGGACGTCGATCGCGATGAGGTGGATGCGCTTGCGCTGTTCATGACGCTCAAGACGGCAACCGTTGGTCTCCCCCTCGGTGGGGGCAAGGGAGGCGTCGTGTTGCCGGCAGCGGGCCTGGACGCCGGGCAACGGCAGCAGATCTTCGAGGAGATCGCCCGGCGTTGGGCTCCGGTCATCGGACCTGACATCGATGTCCTCGGACCCGACGTCGGCACGGGCGAGCTCGAAATGGGGGCGCTTCACCGCTCGTGGCGGGAGACGACGGGGCGGACTTCAGGGACGCCGGCGACAGGGAAGCCGATCGACGACGGAGGGCTGGGTTTTCGCAACGGTGCAACGGCTCGCGGGCTCGAGGTCGTGTTCGCCGAGCTTCGTGACCGCCTCGCGCTCGGCGACTCGATTCGCTTCGCCGTGCAGGGGTATGGGTCGGTCGGACGCGGAATCGCCCAGCGGCTGATCGACCGCGGCCATGTCCTGGTCGCCATCAGTGACAGCGGAGGCGGGGTGCACGACCCCGACGGCCTCGACCTGTCCGAACTCGACGAACGAAAAGAGTCGGAGGGCACGATCAGTGACGGATCGATGGACTCGACGGACGTGCTGACCTCCGACTGCGATCTGCTGATCCCGGCGGCGCTCCATGGCGTCATCGACGAGGAGCTGGCCGGATCGGTCGCCGCCTCGGTCGTTCTCGAGGGAGCCAACGGCCCGTGCACCTGGAGCGGAGCGTGCGCTCTCGCCGATCGAGGAGTCACGGTCGTCCCCGACATCCTCGCCAACAGCGGCGGCGTCTCGGCCAGCTTTGAAGAGATGACCGACCCGGACGATCGTGATGGTGACGACGTCATCGCCAAACGCTTCGAGGACCGGCTGGCGTCGGCCTCCGCCGGGGTCTGGGAGCGGGCGAGCGAGGCCGGTGTCGACCTCCGGACAGCCGCGACTGTGCAGGCGATGGAGCGAATCCTCGGCTGACGAGGCGCTCAGTCGCCCGTGCCTCGCACAGCGACGGTGGAAAGGGTAAATCCGGCGGGATGGTTCAGGCGACGGCGCCGGCAGCCCGGCAGAGGATGCCGACGTCGAGCGATCGGCGTGCGCCGGGATGCAGGCGGCGGACTGCGTCGATGCCGCCCAACTGCCACAGATTGCGCAGGTCGATGGCGGTGTGAATGACGGGCGGGAGCCGATCGACGGCGGGAGCGGCCAGGGGGACGCCGAAGAGCTCGGCGACTCCCACGCCCCCGCCGAGATCCACGACCCAACCCCGGTCGCGTAGCCGCAGGGGGGAAGTGGGCTGGCCCGAGGACAGGCGGCGGATGTTCCGGGCGACCTGCTGTGCGGCTTGTACGGCGATCTGGGCCGACATCGGGCTGATCTGTCCATCCGGGTCGATGTGCGCCGCCGCGTCCCCGGCTGCGAACACGGCCTCGAAACCTTGGACTCGGCCGTCGGCCTCCAGCGACAACCGACCGTCGTGGTAGGTCCGAGATCATCCATGACCGCCTCGAAGCCACCGGCCCACACTGGCACCCCGGGCACGGAGCTCCCATCGTCGAGCCGGACAGCGTCGGCGTCAAACCCCGAGACGGCAGCGTTGAGCCGAACGTCGACGCCCCGAGCGGCCAGAATGTGCCGGGCCCGCTCGCCGAGCGACCGGCCGAACGCCGGCAGGAGCCGCTGTTGGGCCTCGATCACGGTCACCTCCACGTCGGGATGGGCGACCGATACCGCTCCGGCCAGTTGCACACCGGTCGGTCCTCCGCCCACCACGGCCAGCCCACGGGGATGTTCCAGCGATTGACGAATGCGGATGGCATCGCCGGCCGAGCGCAGGGAGTTGGCCACTTCGATGCCCTCGATCGGTGGAGCGGTCGGCTGGGCTCCGGCGGCGACGACGATGATCTCGGCGTCGACCGTCGAACCATCGGCCAGGGAGACCGAGCCGTCGTCGAACGAGACCATCGGCTCGTAGATCACCCTGACGTCGAACAGGTCGGTCAGCGGAACTGCGGCGTCGGAGACCGGGGCGGTGCCGCCGGCAACCGCCGCCAGGCGGGTGAGGAACTGGTGGTGACCGGTCGGCTCGATCAGCGTCAGCGAGAATCCCTCGTGCAGGAGGCCGGCGATGACGTGAGCCCCCGCCGTGCCGCCGCCGACGACTGCCACTCTCGGTGCTGTCACCATCGGTAGCGTTCGAGCTGAGCGCCCGGGAGCTCGGCGCCGGCGTCGGCCGCCGAGCGGGTTTCTATCGTCGGGCCGGCCGCCTGGCCGGACAGCTCAGCGGGGTCGGAATGTGATGCGTCGGGACGACGGACGCCAAGGAAGCGGGGGAGTCTCACCTCCGAGGCGTACCCAGGCCGCCCGGATCGAAACCTGGTGAGCGTCGGTTTTGGTACGGGGAAGTTGTGGTAAGCACCACGTATGGCTACGTGGACAGAGCGTATTGATCTGTTGTCGCCGACGGCCACCCTGGCCGGGTCGGCCGACCCGTCGCTCGATCACATGACGCTTGCACTTCGCCTTCCGGCGACAACCGCCCTTCTACGTGGCGCAAGGGGCGTGGTTCGAGCCTGGCTCGACGCCGTCGAGGAACCAGCCGGCAGTTGGGACGTCGTCGTGACTGAGCTGGTGGCCAACGCCATCAACGCATCGCCGGTCCGCGGTCACGTGACCTTGGCGATGCACCTGTCGTCGGGTCGCCAGACCTACGCGTCGTCGGTGCCCCGAGTGGTGTGCACGGTGACCAACGACGGCTCCTGGGAGCTCACCGGCATGAAGCCGCCGGTGCCGCTGGATCTCTTGGTCGCCCGCTCGGCTCGCTCCGACTTCAACAGCCCCGCCGGTCGGGGCTTGCGCATCGTGTCGGCACTGACCAGTGGTGGTGAGGTGAACGTGACCGGTTCCCAAACGATCGTGGGCGTGTGGCTCGATCGCGGGGCCGACGTTTGGTATGCGGGAGGCTCGGGATCGTCCTGATCACGTGCCCGTGCGCTGCAAGCCGAAGGCTTCCAGCAGACCGGTGATCTCGAGCACCCGATGGACCGACTCGGTGGGAGCCTGCAACTGGAGTGTGTGCCCACGGGTTTCGAGCTCGGACTTGATCTTCAACAGGGCGCTGATCCCCGAGGAATCGATGAATGCCAGTTCGGACAGGTCGAGATAGAGCGGACCGGACTGGGGTGTGGAGTCGAGCACTGCAGCGAGAAGCTCATCGCAGTTGTCCGCATCGACCTCGCCATCGACAGCCAGCTCCCAGCGATCGCCTTCCTTGGCCCTGATCTCCATGACGCACCTACCTCCCCTGCGCTGAAGTGACCACAGTCTGCAGGTACTCGATTCTAGACCGCGGTCGGGAAGACTGCTCGCTGTGGCGTCGGGCGCGATGGTCGCCCTCCGGGAAGACTTCTGCGCCTTAGGACTGCGGCCGAGCGTTCCTGTGGACTTCGATTCGGGCGGCGTCGGCGCCGTCGGCGTCGAACGCCGTAGAGCTCATCGGGAGACGCGCATAGAGAGCGTTCAGACCACCGAGAAGGGCTCCGGCGATCGCACCGAGGAGCAGGACGGGCACCAGCAGGTCGACGACTGCGCCGATTGCCGCACCGACCAGCGACCCGACGACAACGCCGGCGATCAGACCGCCGAGGGCGCGACCCAAAGGCCGGCCGAGCTGGGAGGTCCCGGTCCGCACGGTCTCCTCCACCGTTCCCCGGTTCGGGTTGTGCACGTGGATGTCCTTGGCGTCCACACCCTGGGATTCCAGGTCGCGGATGCGATCCTCGACTGCGTGGTCGACGCCCTGATCGTGGCTGCTCCTCGATGTCATGGTCTTGTCATTCCCCGTTGCGCGGTTGGCAAACACCGATCGCAGCGCGCAGGATCCACGTTTGGCGGGTCGGCGGTGACGCCAAATCGGGGTGGTACCGTTCGGCAACGACACAAGGAGCGACGCCGAGCGTGGAAACAACTACCGAGTTCGATGAGGTCACCGTCAGCTTCCCGGCAACGTCGGGCTATCTGGCACTCTGCCGCGTGAACGTGACCACGATGGCCGGTGTAAATGGATTCGACGTCGACGCGCTCGACGATCTGCGGCTGGCCGTGACCGAGGGGGTCAACTGGCTGCTGCACGACGAAGACGGCCTCGGCACGGTCTCGATTGTCGTGCGTGCCCGACCGGGCAGAGTGGAGTTCGACGCCGAACGGCGTCCCCCTGGACCGGCCGACGACTCGATCGATGACCTGGCCGGTGCCATCCTGGGAGCCACGGTCGACGAGGTCGAGGTGGCGGTCGACGGCGAGCGGCGGACGATCAAATTCGTCAAGACTGGCGCCGTCGACCTGTGACAAGGGAGGACAGGCGGGACGAATTGTTCAACCGCTGGCGTGTGGAACGCGATCCGGCGGTGCGCAACGAGATCGTCGAGTCCTATGCGCCGCTGGCGGAATACTTCGCCAACCGCTACCGAAACCGAGGCGCTGAGGCGGAAGATCTCCGGCAGGTCGCCCACCTCGCGCTCGTCGGCGCCGTCGAGCGGTTCGACCCGGACGTCGGGGTCAAATTCTCGACCTTTGCCGGACGCACGATCGACGGTGAGCTCAAGCGCTATTTTCGGGACAAGATGTGGGCGGTGCGAGTGCCGCGGAGCCTCAAGGAACTGTCGATCGAGGTCCGCAGGGCTGCCGACCGGCTGTCCGGGGAACTGGGTCGCTCACCGACGGTCGGTCAGATCGCGGCGGAGACGGGCCTGGACACCGACGTCGTCATCGAGGCACTCGATGTTCAGGCCACCGGGTTTCGGGCCGAGAGCCTCGAGCGGCCCGCCGGTGATGGGGACGCCCGCACCCTCGGCGACACGTTGACCACTGACGATTCGGGCGAAGCTCTGGTCGACATCCGTCTGGCTGTGCGCCGGCTCATGGAGGATCTCCCCGATCGGGAGCGGACGATCCTCGAGCTCCGGTTCTTCGAAGAGCTCAGCCAGCAGGAGATCGCCGATGCGATCGGCGTCAGCCAGATGCACGTGAGCCGTCTGCTGCGCCGGACCCTCGGCCAGCTGCGCGAGCAGTTGCGGCCGGTGTGACCGACCGCAACCAGCGGCGCCTGATCGCCTCAGCTGGTGCTCTCGGTGTGGGATCGAACGAACCATTGGAACATCTCGAGCTTGCCGGTCTGACCGACGAGGAGGTCCTCGGTCACGGGGTCGAGCTCGGCGGCGGTGGCGGCGGCTGTCCGGTGGTCGGCGATGATGCCGTCATACACCGAGTCCAGCGCTTTGAGATGCTCGGGAACGCTACCCCGGTTGATGGGGTAGTCGTCCCAGGTGCGGTCCTTGACGACGTACCCGGGCGTTCCGACCGGTTCGAACCCGAGGATGGCGATCCGTTCGGCGATCTCGTCGGACATCTCACGGACGGGTTCGACCTGGTCGTCCAACATCTCGTGCACGGCGATGAAGTTGGGGCCGACGACATTCCAGTGGATGTGCTTGAGCGTCAACTGCAGATCGAGCATTCCGGTCAGGCGCTGCTGGAGCAGATCTGCGGTCGTGGCGGCGTTGTCGGCTTCGAGTCCGGGAACGGTGTGGTGCCCCATCGTGGTCATTCTCCTTGGGTTGAGTACACCGCCCGGCATGCCCGGCCCCCCGGCCGGCCAAACGTCGTTTCGGGTGCCGGGACCACGGGTAGGGATTGGTGATGGCGACCACCGTGATCGACGCCGCCAGGATCCACGAATGGCGCGCCGGCGCGGTCGGCGATGGCTTCGTCCTTTACTGGATGCAGCAGGCGCAGCGAGCGGAGTCCAACCCGGCGCTCGAGTTCGCCATCCGGTTGGCCAACGACAGCGACCGGCCGCTGGCGGTGGTGTTCTGCCTCGTCGCCGCCTACCCCGATGCAGCGGCCCGTCACTATACGTTCATGCTCCAGGGGCTGGCCGAGGTTGCGCCGGCTCTCACGCGCCGGGGGATCGCCTTCGAGGTGCTCCGGGGCGCGCCCGCCGATGTGGTCGGGGCACTGGCGCACCGGACGGGCGCAGTCGTGATGGACGGCGGCTATCTGCCGTTGCAGCGATCGTGGCGGGAGGATGTCGTCACCGCCGTCGACGTCCCGGTGTACGAGATCGACACCGACGTGGTCGTTCCTCCGTCGCTGGTCTCGGACAAGCTCGAGACGGCCGCCCGTACGATCCGGCCCAAGATTCTCGACCGGCTCGACGACTTCATCGTCGAACTGGGCACCGTGGCACTCGACCGGCGAAGTGCCGCCGGGTCCGAGGACGCTATCTCGCTGTCGCGCACCGCGACCGGCATCGAGGCGGTCGACCTCACCGACATCTCCGGAGCACTCGAGTCCTGCGGCGTCAGCGATCACCCCGCCCCGGTCGACGGCTGGCCGGGAGGAACCACCGCCGCCAAGGACCGACTCGCTTCCTTTCTCGACCGGGTCCTGCCCGATTACGACAACCTGCGGAACCGGTACGACCTCGATCACAGCTCGTCAAAGCTGTCGCCGTATCTCCATTTCGGTCAGATCTCGCCGGTCGAGGTTGCCCGACAGGCTCGCCGTTCCGACGCTCCGCGCCAGCACGTCGAGTCCTTTGTCGAGGAACTGGTGGTTCGGAGGGAACTGGCGGTGAACTATGTGCTGCACGTCGACGCGCACGATGCCTTCGCCGGGCTACCGGGCTG
>JBFGLT010000152.1:0-7532 GCA_041576015.1 Acidimicrobiales bacterium | reverse complement strand
TGGACGCTGGTGGCGCCGCGCACGCTCCAGACCGTGTGCCTGCGACACCAACCGCCGGGGCTCGACGGCGCCGAACTGGACGCGCACACGCTCGCCTGGGTGGCTGCGATCAACGACAGCGGAGAGGCCTACCTCACACCGGCCCAGTACGAAGGCCGGTGGATGGTGCGGGTGTCCATCGGTGCCATACCCACCGAGGCTCAGCACGTTCAGCGGCTGTGGACCCTGATGCAGAACACCGCCGGCCTCGTTCCCCCGGTGGGGTGAGTCACCGTCGGCCCCCGGGCGGGGAAGCATCGACGTCGTCGGCGAGAGGTTGGAGGACCTTCTTGCGCCGGTAGTCAAAGATGAGCGAGGTGGTCTCGTCGACGACGCCGTCGGCATTGGCGATGTTCTCCAGGACCAGCTTGCGCAGGTTCTGGGTGTCCCGAACTCCGAGGTGGACCATCAGGTCGTCAGCCCCGCTGACGAGGAACACCCCCATCGTCTCGGGGAGCGCCCACAGCCGGGCGACGAGGGCATCGACGATCTGCTCGGTCTTTGGCCGGATGCGGATGGCGACGAAGGCCTGCATCGAACGACCGAGCGCTTCGGGCTTCACCTCGGCGTGATAGCCGGTGATGACGCCTCGGGCCTCGAGTTCACGGACGCGATCGAGCGTGGTCGACGGTGCCAGGCCGACCGCCCCGGCCAGGGCCCTCTTGGTCGTCCGACCATCTGACTGGAGCAGCTCCAGTATTCGGCGATCGGCTCGTGACAATGGTCGAGAAGCTGGCATGAATCCGAATATAGTTCGCCTGCGTTGTCCTGTTTCCGCCTATCTGCCAGGCTAGTCATATGACGGCCGTCACGAATTACAACCTGACCGACCGCTATACCCGGGATGAGGGTCGGGTGTTCCTCACCGGAATCCAGGCCCTGGCGCGCCTGCCGGTCGAACAGTTGCGCATCGACCGCGCCAACGGGTTGAACACCGCCGCCTTCGTGTCCGGGTATCCGGGATCGCCGCTGGGCGGCTACGACCAGGAGGTCGCCAGAGCGGCGCGGGCGGTGCCCGATCTGCCGATCGTGTGCCGTCCGGGAGTCAACGAGGAGTTGGGGGCGGCGGCGGTGATGGGGAGCCAGCTGGCGGCAGAACAGCCCGATTTCATCTACGACGGCGTCCTGGGGATCTGGTACGGCAAGGCGCCCGGCCTCGATCGGGCCAGCGACGCCCTGCGTCACGCCGTGTTCGCCGGCACCTCCCGCCACGGCGGGGCCATCGCCCTCGTCGGCGACGATCCCAACGCCAAGAGCTCGACCCTTCCGTCGAGCTCGGATGCGGCGATCTACGACCTCCACATGCCGATCTTCTATCCCGGTGACGTCCAGGAGGTGGTCGATCTCGGCAGGCACGCCGTCGCGTTGAGCCGGCTCTGTGGATTGTGGAGCTCGATGAAGATCGTGACGGCCGTGGCCGACGGGAGTGGCACGATCGACCTCGGGTTCGAGCGGGTCGTGCCGCTGGTACCCGATCTCACGATTCCCGGCGATCCCAGCGGCGCCCAGTACGTCCCCCATCCCACCGGAAAGCTGTTGACGCCGTACACGCTGGAGATCGAGCGGGAGTTCCGTGAGGTCCGCATGATCATCGCACAGCGGTACGCCACGGCCAACCAGCTCAACCGTGTCACGGTCGATCCACCCGACGCCTGGATCGGCATGGTGGCCTCCGGATACACCTACCACGAGCTCCTCGAAGCCCTGCGCCGCCTCGGTCTGGACTCGCTGGAGGAGATCGGCCGCGCCGGAATCCGGCTCATCCAGATGCAGATGCCCCTGTCGATCGATCCGGTCAACATCCGACGCTTCGCCCGCGGACTCGACGAGGTCGTCGTGGTCGAGGAGAAGAACCCGACCCTGGAGTGGCTCGTCACCAACGCTCTGTATGGCTCGGAGCACCAGCCGCGCGTCGTCGGAAAGCAGCACGACGACGGCCGGCCGCTGATGCGAGACTTCGGCATTCTCGATGCCGATGCCATGATCGAGGGACTTCGGGAACGGTTGAGCGCTCGTCTCGCGGACCGGCTGGCGCCGCCTCCGCCGCCGATACGGGACCGCCAGCTCATCCCGGTCAACGTGCAACGGACCCCGTACTTCTGCTCGGGCTGCCCCCACAACCGCAGCACCAAGGTGCCCGAAGGTTCCCTGATCGGCGCCGGAATCGGATGCCACGGCATGGTGCTCCTCATGGACGAGGACAAAGTCGGCGAGTCGGCCGGAGTCGGCGCCATGGGTGCCGAGGGCGTGCAATGGATCGGGATGGCTCCTTTCGTCGACCGGAACCATTTCCTCCAGAACCTGGGCGACGGCACCTTCTTCCACTCCGGCCAGCTGGCGATCCAGGCGTCCATCGCCGCCGGGGTCAACAGCACCTACAAACTTCTATACAACGGGACCGTGGCCATGACCGGTGGCCAGGACGCCCAGGGGAGCGTCGGCGTGCCCGAGATCGCCACCATCCTGTACGCCCACGGCGTGAAGGAGGTGCTGATCACCGCCGACGATGTCGAGCGGTACAAGGGCGTCTCGCTGCCCGATGGTCCCGGCGGCCGAACCAAGGTGTGGAGCCGTGATCGGATCGTCGAGGCGCAGGAGTACCTGAGCACCGTCCCCGGGGTGACGGTGCTGATCCACGACCAGGCCTGTGCAGCTCAGACACGGCGACTCCGAAAGAGGGGCAAACTCGCCACACCCGGATTCCGCGTGGTGATCAACCATCGCATCTGCGAGGCCTGTGGGGACTGCGGCGAGGTTTCCAACTGCCTGTCGGTTCAGCCCGTCGACACCCCCCTCGGGATCAAGACGACCATCGACCAGACCACCTGCAACTTCGACTTCTCCTGCATGGAGGGTGACTGTCCCAGCTTCATGACCGTCGAGGTGCCCGAGACCACCGGAACCGCCCATCGTCCCGATGCCGTCGGAGAACTTCCCGATCCGCCCACCGTCGTCGACCCGACGTCGGTCGACATTCGCATGGTGGGGATCGGTGGAACCGGCGTTGTCACCGCCTCCCAGGTGGTGGCGACGGCGGCGATGCTGGACGGCTGGGACGTGCGCGGGCTCGACCAGACCGGTCTCAGCCAGAAGGCCGGCCAGGTGACCGGCGATCTCCGCCTGCGCCGCAACGGCGCAGCCCCGTCCAACCTCATCGGCGAACGGGGTGCTGACGTGATTCTCGGCTTCGATCTGCTGGCGGCGACCAGCGATCGGTCGCTGGCCGTCGCCGACCCCGATCGCACGATCATGATCGCCTCCTCCACCGAGACCCCGACGGGCTCGATGGTGGGCCATCCCGAGATCGCCTACCCGGCGGAGTCGGTTCTCGAGCAGCGGGCGGCCCAGCGTACGCGCTCGGAGCACAACCGGTTCGTGAACGCCGGGGCGATCACCGAGGGCCTTCTCGGGAGCGCAGCGACCGCCAACATCTTCCTGATCGGCGTGGCGGTGCAGGCCGGCGCGCTGCCGGTGCCGGCCTCACTGCTGGAGGAGGCCATCGAACTGAACGGCGTCGCCGTCGAGGCCAACATTGCGGCGTTCCGCCACGGCCGACTCTGGATCGTCGATCCCGATCTCGTGCTTCAACGGGCCGACATCACGGTTGCGGCTGCCCCCGAGGTCATCACCGAGCCACTGCCGGGGAGACTCCGGCGACGGGTCGATGCGCTTCCGCCCGAGTTGGGCGGCGTGCTCGAGATGTTGACCGCCGATCTCATCGCCTATCAGAACGCCGCCTACGCCGCCCGGTTCCTCGACCTGGTCGAACGGGCGGCGGGCCATGGCGACCTCGAGCTCACCGAGGCGGTGGCTCGCGGGTACCACAAACTGCTCGCCTACAAGGACGAGTACGAGGTGGCCCGGCTGCTGATCGGGCCAGAGGCTCGGGCCGCCGCCGAGGCGGTCGGTGGTGAGGACCCGAAGGTCACCTGGCGTCTGCACCCACCGATGCTGAAGGCCATCGGGATGGAGGACAAGATCCAGATCCCGACCTCGGTCGGTGTCCCGGTGATGAAGGCTCTGGCCAAGGGCAAGCGACTCCGCGGCACCAGGCTCGACCCGTTCGGCCGGGCCGAGGTACGGGTCGTCGAGCGGGCGATGATCGAGGAGTACGCCGCCGCGATCGGCGCCGTCCTGGCCGACCTGACCAACGGACGGCTCGACGTGGCCGAGGCGCGTCGGATCGCTGCCCTGCCCATGGAGGTGCGCGGCTACGAAGACCTCAAGCTGCGTCGAGCGGCCACCTTCCGTGCCGAGCTGAATCGTTTCCTGGAACGCTGAGACGGGGAGACCGAACACCATGGATCTGACCGATCTGGCAACCTACCTGCGCCCGCTGGCTCCGACGCTCTCGGTCTACGTCTCGGTGGACGGCCGGCAGCCTGCCGACGCCGTGGCCGCCGTCGCCGTCGGGGCCGTCGACACACCGGTCTGGTTCGACAGGGATGGCCTGGTCGAAGCCGTGTCGTTCGCCCGGGGGGCCGATGCGGCCGGTCTGGCCTGGTTTCAGCGGGAGGGCGAAGAGGCGCTCTCGGTGCCGCTGGCTGATCCTCCAAGGGACGATCTGGTCGTCCTCGCTTCGCTCCCCGTGCTCGTGCCCCTGGTCGAGACCATGCACCGGACGCTCGACCATGTCGTCGTCGCGTCGAACCTGGACGCACGCGACGATCTCGACGAGGAGGCGACGATCCACCTCATCCATGTGCCTCCCGAGCAGGAAGGTTCGGCGACGACGGTCCCTCTCGCGTCGACCGATCCGATCGAGGTTGCCGAGGCGATCCTCGCGCATACGCCGGCATCGGTCGAGATGGTGCTGCTCGCTCTGCCCGACGGCCTGGTCCAAGCGGTCATCGACCGGCTGGCCGAAGGTTTCGGTCCGTCGGTTGCTGTTGCTGCGCTCGACCCGGCCGGGGATTTGGCCGACCAGTCGGTTCGAGCGGTCGCCGATCGGGCCGCCACCGAGATGGTGGAGGCCATCCGGATGTTCCGGTTTCTCCAGTCCCATGATTCGGTGGCCCAGGGGCTCACCGCTGTGGTCGACGCCCTGTCGGCCGGTCGGGTGCGGCGGCTGCTGGTCGGCCTCGGGCTCGATCCCGATGCGCGGGTGCTGGCCTCGGCCTCCGGACCCGAGCTCCGGTCCGCCGGCGATCCGGGCGAGGGGTGGGTGCCGGTGAGTGCACCCGACGGTCTCATCCGGTCGGCGCTCCTCCAGGATGTCGACGTCAGAATCATTCCCGAGCACCTGGCCGATGGCCCCGCCGACGGGGTCGGTGCGATGCTCGACGGCGCCGTCTGAGCCCTGCTCGCTTCGATGCGCGCCATCGATGGGATGGCACCGGCCTGTGGGAGTGAACGCGGTCAGGCGACGGCGACCGTCTTGGCGTTGACGAAGGCCCGGATCCCCATCTCGGACAGCTCGCGCCCGTAGCCCGAGATCCCGATACCTCCGAAGGGGAGACGCGGGTCGGATGCCACCATGGCATTGACGAAGCAATTCCCGGTGTTCACCCGGTCGGCGGCGAGGCGTCGACCCCGGGCCGTGTCGGCGGTGAACACGGCGCCGCCCAGCCCGAATTCGGTGGTGTTGGCCAGCTCGATCGCCTCCTCCTCGTCTCGGGCTCGGGTGACGGCGGCGACGGGCCCGAACAGCTCGGTGTCGAAGGCGGCCATTCCCGGTCTGACGTTGTCGAGCACAGTGACTGGGTAGTAGGCGCCCTCTCCGTCGGGAACGATGCCCCCGATGACCAGCTCGGCTCCGCCGGCGAGGGAGCGTTTGACCTGGTCGTGGAGGTCGTCCCGCAGATCCCGCCGTGCCTGAGGACCCACATCGGTGCCCTCGGCGAGGGGATCGCCGACGGTCGCCGACTGCATGGCGCCGACGAAGTGGTCCATGAACTGGTCGTAGACGTCGGCGACCACGATGAACCGCTTGGCGGCGATGCAGCTCTGCCCGGAGTTGAGCAATCGGCTCGTGGCGCAGATCTGCGCTGTCTCCTCCACGTCGGCGTCGCTCAGCACGACGTAGGGATCGCTGCCGCCGAGCTCGAGCACCGACGGCTTCAGGTTCTGACCCGCCGCCCGAGCGACCGCTCGACCCGCCGGTTCGCTGCCGGTGAGGGTGACCGCGGCGATCCGCCGGTCGGCGACGAGTCCCTCGATCCGATCCGAGGACATCAAGAGTGTCCGGAACACGCCTTCGTCGAGGCCGGCCTCGGCGAAGATCTCCTGGATCGCCAGGGCACACCCGCTCACGTTGGAGGCGTGCTTGAGCATCCCGGCATTCCCGGCCATCAGCGTGGGGGCGGCAAAGCGGAATACCTGCCACAGCGGGAAATTCCATGGCATCACCGCCAGCACGGTCCCCAGCGGACGGTACACGGTCCAGGCGGCCGAGTGGGCCGAGGGCCGCTCGACATCAGCCAGCATCCCGGCTGCGTTGTCGGCGTAGTACTCACAGGCCCACGCGCACTTCTCTACCTCGGATCGACCGCCGGCGAGGGGCTTGCCCATCTCGCTGGCCATGAGTTCAGCGAGCTCGTCGGATCGTTCCCGCAGACCGTCGGCGGCCCGGTGGAGGATTTTCGCCCGCTCGGAGATCGATCGGCGAGCCCACCGGGGCTGCACGGCGGCGGTCTGGGCAAGGTACCCCTCGACCTCGGTCGAGGTGTGCTGGCGATATTCCTCGATCGTCGTGCCGTCGTGGGGGTTGACCGAGGTGAGGACCTTCTCGCTGCTCATCGCTCCAGCATGCCCGCTGCGCTGAGCACGACGGCAATCCCGGCGGCCGGGCCGCTTGGACACGGTGACAAGGCGATGTCGACGAGGCCCGGACGCGACGACGGCCCGGAGGGGGAGGGGCCGGGCCGTCGTGGGCGGATGCCCTGAGGGAGAAGGGGGTCAGGCGTCCGCTGGTGATGATGGCCTTCCCCGGTTCGGGGGCGGCGAAACCTCGGTGGTGAAAAAAGATTCGCCAGGACTGCCGAGGTGGTGTGGTCAGAACATGCCGGCGTTGGTGACGCTCTGCCAGTCCATGGCCACGTTCCCCTTGGCCGGAAAGCCGCCGATGTCGCGCAGGACGCGGGCGGCGTGCATGAGGTTCCAGGTCATGATGGTCGTGTTGCGGTTGGTGAAGTCGTTGTCGTATCCGATAGGCGGGCCGCCGCCGTCGGGTTGGTCGCCGTAGCTGGGTCCGGGCCCGGCCTCGCCGATCCATCCACAGTCGGCCTGCGGGGGAATCCAGAAACCGATGTGCTGGAACGCATACAGCGTCTCCATGGCGACGGCCTTGACGCCGTCCTCGTTGCCGGTCACGACGCACCCTGCCGTCTTGCCGTAGTACAAGTACTGCCCTTTTTCGTTCCTCTCGCCGCTGTGGGCATACATTCGCTCGATGGCCAGCGTGGCCAGACTGCTCTTGACGCCGAGCCAGATCGGCGTTCCCAGGCCGAGGATGTCGGCGGCGAGAATCCGCTCCTGGATCGGCGGCCAGTCAT
>JBFGLT010000151.1:0-7638 GCA_041576015.1 Acidimicrobiales bacterium | reverse complement strand
CGTGCCTGGTCGAATCACCTGGCCGACTACGACGTGCAACCGCCGTTCCCCCAGCTCCGTCGCCAGGTCTACCCGCGCGCCGATGCCCTCGGGGTTGGCGTCGACGAGTTCACAGACGTCGTTGTGAAGGAGGGGAACCTGCGGCGGGGGTGGACGGCGCTGGGCTGGCAGAACGGTAACGTCGACGGCTTCGAGGGGTATCTCCACAACGTGATCAAACCGAACCCGATTGCGGGTCTGACGGCCGCATTGGCGTTGCGGACGGGGATCTCGATCAGGCACTACGATGACGACGCCGACGTCGGACTCGGTTCGCTGACCTTCGTGCCGTTCGGCGAACCGGAGGACCGAATGGCGCCGGTGCCGCTGACCGAGGTGCCGACGGTGATGCTGTCGGAGATGGTCGCCGAGGTCCGAATCCTGACCGTCAACGGCATCCCGAGACAACCGGAAGGGAACGAGCAGTGACCGATGTGCAACAACCGGCGGAGCGTCGCTTCGCCGAGGAGCTGGCGACACTGGCCGACCGTGATCGGGGTCCGAGGCCCGAGGGCTGGCGGCTCAGCCCGCGGGCGGTGCGCACCTTCGTGCTCGGTGACGAGGCCAACGGCATCAGCCGCAAGTACTACGGCGACGACGCCCTGGTCGACCGTTGTCTCGTCACCCTGATGGGCAACCGGGGGCTGCTGCTGGTGGGCGAGCCGGGCACCGCCAAGTCGATGCTGTCGGAGCTGTTCGCGGCCGCTGTCAGCGGCAACTCCACCCTCACCGCCCAGGGCACCGCAGGCAGCACCGAGGATCAGGTGCTCTACAGCTGGAACTACGCGATGCTGATCGCCAACGGCCCGAGCGAGGATGCGCTGGTGCCGGGCCCGGTGCTGGCCGGGATGGCGAGCGGATCGCTGGTTCGGGTGGAGGAGATCACCCGGATGCAGGCCGAGGTTCAGGACACGCTCATCTCCGTGCTCTCCGACAAATACCTCACGATCCCCCAGCTGGGTGAGGCCGGCTTCGTCGGCGCCCGGCGGGGATTCAATGTGATCGCAACGGCCAACCTCCGTGACCGGGGGGTGCACGAGATGTCCTCGGCGCTGAAACGCCGGTTCAACTTCGAGACGGTACGACCCATCGCCGACCCGGCACTGGAGCGCCAGTTGATCGTCTCGCAGACCGAACAGCTGCTGGCCGAGGCCGGCGTGGAAGTGGAGCAACCGCCCGAGGTCATCGAGCTTCTCGTCAGCGTCTTCAACGAACTCCGTACCGGGACCAGCGCCGAGGGGGTGGTCGTGGAACGTCCGACAGCGGTGATGTCGACCGCCGAGGCCGTTGCCGTCAGCTACGCCTCCTGCCTGGAGGCCGCCTACCTGGGCGATGGGTGCACGAACGGCCGCCAGATCGGCCGCCAGCTCATCGGGACCGTGCTCAAGGACAACCCGGACGACCAGGCGAAGCTTCAGCACTACCTGAACGTCGTGGTGAAGAACCGAAAGGGTCCGTGGCGCGACCTGTGGGACGTCCGTGGTGAGCTCGGCTGATCATTCACAGCCACCGATCGGCGCCCCGGCGGTCGACCGATATCGATCGATCGTGGTCGGGCTGCTCGAACCTCCGATCATCCACGTGCCGATCCGCCACCACAGCCCGGCCTGCAGCCGGGCGTTGATGGAAATCATGGAACGACACCGGCCGTCGCTGGTGCTTGTCGAGGGGCCGCCGTCGTTCGACGATGTGATCGAGCTCCTCGTGGACCCGACGGCCAGGATGCCGCTTGCCGTCTACGCCCACGCCACGTTCGCTCCGATCGATGCCGGATCGGGCGATGAGCCCGCCGACCACGATGGAGACGAGCCGGACAGCGCGTCCGGGGCACGGTCGTCCCTGCGTGCCGGCTCCTACTTCCCGCTGTGCGACTACTCGCCGGAGCTCGTCGCCCTGAGGGAGGGCAGGCGGTTGGGGGCCGACCTCGGGTTCGTCGACCTCGATCACGTTGAGCTGGCCCGGTTCGATCTGACCCGCTTCGAGGCCGATCAATCCGGGGCAGGCGGCGGCCCTGGGTCGACCGACGAGCGGTACTACCGATTCAGCGACAGCCTCACCGAAACCGCCCGCCGGCTCGGTTGCCGGGATCACAACGAGCTGTGGGATCAGATGGTCGAGGCCAATTCAACCGATCCGACGACCACCCTGGCCACCGTACTGACCTATGCGGCGATCGCGCGGGCCGACGCCGATCCCGAACGACTACACCGAGACGGGACGATGGCTCGGGAGGCGGCCATGGCGTCGCTCATCGTCGATCGTCACCAGGCCGGCGCGGCCGGCGCCGAGGGTCCCACGCTGGTCGTAACCGGTGCGTTCCACACCGTGGTTCTACCCGATCTGATCGACGCGCTGCTGACGGACGGTCCCGGCGGCGGGCGGCCCGGTGAACAGGAGGAGCCGGCGGCGACAACCGGGCCGTTGGCCGACGCCCCGATCCTGCGCAGTGGCCATGGTCTGATCCGCTACGGATTCGAACGGCTGGAGGCGCTGTCGGGCTACGCCGCCGGAATGCCGAATCCGCGGTGGTACCAGCGGTTGTGGGAGCACGGTGCGGACGCGGCCGAACAGGGCGACGTGGCGATCGACATGCTGGCCGAGATCGCCGCCGACCTGCGGGCGGAACTCGGAGGCGGACAGCCGAGCCTGCCGTCGTTGATCGACGCGGTTGCCGCGTGTCGCCGTCTGGCCCAGCTGCGACGCCGCACCGTGCCGACCCGCCACGACCTCGTCGACGCGGCGGTCACCTGCTTCACCAAAGGTGAGGATTCACCCCGCAACCCGGTTCGGCTGGCTGCGGCCCGGCGTCTCACCGGCTTCGAATTGGGACGGGTTCCCGACGGCACACCGCGCTCGCCGCTGGCCGCCGACTTCGATCGGCTTCTCGACGAGCTCGGGGTGAACGTCGACACCAGCGAGCCGCGAACCGTCAACCTCGACGTCTATCGCCGCGAGCGGGACCGCCGACTTTCCCGATTCCTCCATGGTCTCGACGCCCTGTCGGTGTCGTTCGGCCGGTGCATCACGCCCCTCCGGTTCCAACGGACGGCCGGCCGGGAACTCATCCGGGAGCGATGGACGGTCGTGCTCGGCCCGGCCACCGACTCGTCACTGGCCGAGGCGGCCGTCTGGGGATCGTCGATCACGGAAGCGGTCGCCGCTCGCACGCGCTTCGAGCTGGATCGGCTGCTCCACGACAACTCCGGTTCGGCGCCGGTCATGGCGATGGTCATGGCTGCGGCCCGACGGGGGGTTCATGACGTGGTGACCGACGGTATCGATGCAGTTCGAGCCATGGTGGCCGTCGATCCGGACCTGACATCGGTCGTCGGCGCGCTGACCGAGTGCGAACTGCTGTGGCGGGGCCGTGAACCATTGGGTGGGCGATCCCTGTCGACCCTGCCCGATCTGGCGGCCCAGCTCTACGCTCGGGCGTGCCAGCTGGGAGGACGCCTGCACGCCACGCCGCCCGACGCCCAGCCCGATCTCGTCGCTGCGCTGGTCTCGCTGTATCAACTGCTGGCCGCCGAGACCTGGGACGACCTCGACCCGGAGCTGTTCTGGGCGATGGTTGCCGAGCAGCGGGACCGGGTTGAACCGGGCCGGCTGCGGGGCGCCATCGCCGGCCTCGAGTGGCGGGGGCAGCGACTCGACGACGACTCGTTGATCGGCTTGGTACGAGGCCACCTGGACCCGATGACCGATCCCGGCGTGGGCGCCCCGTTCCTGGCGGGTCTGCTGACCGTGGCCCGGGAGGTTTTATGGGAGGTCGACGGCTTGATCGCCGTGCTGTCATCGCTGTTGTCGGTCATGGATCAGGCGGCCTTCGTTCGTCGTGTCCCCGGTCTGCGTTCGGCCTTTGCCGCACTGACACCACAGGAGACCGATCGGGTGGCCGAGATCATTCGGGTCGACACCGGCCTCTCGCCCAACGTCAACGTGATCGGGATCGAGGCCCACGAGGTGCTGGCCAACGAACTCCTCGGAACCGAGGTCACCGCTCAGCTCGAAGCCGACGATCTGGGTCACTGGCTGATCGCCGCCGATCACGATGTCGAGGTGGCCCGATGACGGATCTCGAGCAGCGATGGCGGCTGGTGTTGGGCCGGTACTCGTCGCGACGGCTTCCCCAACCGGCGGGGGCGATGGCCGACATGGATTCGGCCCTCGGCTTCCTCTACGACCGGTTGTACGCCGAGCGCGGGTTGAGGGGCGATCCGGCTGGAGAACGCAGCGCAGGCCTGGAGGCTTCCGCACCGCACGTGGTGGCCTGGATGGAGGAGCTGGGGCGGCTCTTCCCCGACGACGTGATCCAGGAACTCACCGTGGAGGCCGTCGACCGGTTCGGTCTCACCGAGGTCTTGACGAGCCCCGACGCGCTGGAGCGGGTGCAACCGGATCTCGACACGATGAAACTCCTGCTGTCGATGCGGCAGGCGCTGCCGGCCGAGGTGCTGGAGCCGGTCCGGCGGCTCATCCGCGCCGTGGTGGAAGAGCTGACGGAACGACTGCGCTCCGAAGTGTTGGCGGCGGTGACCGGCAGGGTCAACCGGCAGAGCCGAACGAGGCGGGTGTCCGGGGTGGTCGACGCCGTGCGAACGATCGAGACCAATCTCGGAACCTGGGATCCGGACCGGAAGCGCCTGTTGATCGAGGATGTGGTGTTCTTCAACCGCACCCGGATCCGCCACCCGTGGGACATCATCTTGTGCGTCGACCAGTCGGGCTCGATGATCGGTTCGGTGATCCACAGTGCGGTGCTGGCCGGGATCCTGGCCGGACTGCCCGGTGTGATGGTTCGGCTCGTGGTCTTCGACACCTCTGTCGTCGATCTGACCGACGTGAGCGACGACCCGGTCGAAACGCTGATGTCGGTTCGCCTCGGTGGCGGCACCGACATCGGTCAGGCGGTCACGTACTGCGAACAACTCGTCGCCAATCCGAGCCGCACCATCTTCGCGCTCATCACCGACTTCTACGAGGGCGGTTCGTCGGCCCGCCTGCTCCAGGCCATCGGTCGTCTGATCGAGGCGGGTGTGACCACCATGGGCCTGGCCGCCCTCGACGACGGCGCCGGTCCCGCCTTCGACCGTGCCATCGCCGAGAAGGTGGCGGCGCTCGGCATGCCGGTGGCGGCGATGACGCCGAAGCACTTCGCCCAATGGGCCGCCGAGGTCATGCAGTGACTGGTGCCATGACGGCCGCAGCGAGGGCGCGTTGAGCTTGGTGGCTGCCGCCGCCGAGGCTCGCCGCTACGACGACGAGTCCCTGATCCACGTGGCCAACAAGGGCCTGCTGCGTCGGGCGGCAAAGCTGGCGACCCCGGAACCTGCCATATCGGAGGACTCGAGTGGAGCGGTCACCGTGGCCGGGGTCGACTGGTCGGTCGAATTCGGTCCGGACACGCCCTTGGTGCAGGGCCGCTGCGACTGCTCGACCAACGGGGTGTGCCAGCATCTCATCGCTGCCATCGTGTCATTACGCGACGCCGATCTCGGCGCCACACCCGCTGCCGACGGTGACGACGATGCCGGCGGCGCCTCCGGGCTCGCGGCCGACCTCGACGTCGACTCGATCGAGAAGACTCTCCTCGCACTGTCCGACGACGCCCTGACCGCGATCGGCACCAGGACCGAGCTGCGATGGGCACTCGAACGTGTCGTGTCGCTCGATACCGCACTCTTGACGATCAGACGAGGTACCTCGCTTGCCGTCGACCTGCCGACGCCACACGGTTCGGTTCGATTCCTTGGTCCGGACCCGGCCGGTGCCGTCGTCAAACCCTCGACCCGCCACGATCGACGGGTGGTGCTGCTGGCGGTGCTGGCGCTCCGACTCGACGCCGGACTGGAACCGCCACGCCTCGAGTCGACCTCCAACCGTCCGGTCAATGAGTTGCCGGCGGAGCGGCTGGCGGTCGTGCGTCGGGCCGGCGAGCTTTGCCTCACCTTGGTGCGAGTCGGCCTACTTCACCTCGGCGACGGTGAGCGGGAGCAACTCGACTCCCTGGCCGCATCGGCTCGGGGCGCCAAGCTGTACCGGCTCTCCGTCCTGGCCGAACGGGCGTCGGATCAACTGGCGGCCCTGCAGGACCGATCCCCCGAGGGCGACACCCGCACCCTGTTCGGGCAGGTGGCCGAGATCTGGACGGTCGGCGAGTCCATCGAACGGGCGCTGACGTCGGGCCGGCCAATCCCTGTCGGACTGGCGGGGGAGGCCCGATCCCGCTACGAAACAGTGGGTCGACTCGACCTGGCCGCGGTCGGCGACTACTCCTGGGGGGACGCCCGCTTCGCCGGATCGACGGGCGTGCTGATGGAGTCCGCCCACCGCACCTACACGGTGGCCCGGCCCCACCGGGTTGGCGGGCGGCAACTCCAGACCTCGGTCGGCTGGACCGGCGTCGGCTCGGTGGCCGCTCTCACCGGGCGGCGGGTCACGTTGTTCTCCGCTCAGGCCAGCAGCGACCTGAAACTCTCGTCGTCCCCCTCGGTGACCGCCGAAACCGGTCCCGCGCTGACCGCCACCGATTTCGATTCCCTTTCCTGGGACGGCAGTCCGCCGGAGTCGGGCAGCAGGCTGCTGGGTCGGCCAGGTGCCGGATGGCGGGTGTGTCCCGTGGACGATCAAGACGACGCGACCCGATTCGATCCGATCGGTCAACGGCTCGAGTGGTCGATCCGGAGCCGGGGTCACCGTGTCGACCTGACGGTTCCCCATCTGTCCGGCGGCTCCCGGATCATCGAGAACCTGGAGCGTCTTGCTCCGACCGGTGCCATCAGCCATGTGGTGGGCCGGCTCAGGGTCAAGGGTGGGGCGATGACCCTGTGGCCGGTGTCGGTCTTCACCGACGAAGTCGTGGCGCTGGACCGGGTCCCCTCGGAGACCAAACCGCAAAGGGGGATGCTGGCGTCGATGCTCGGCTCCGTCGGGGCGGGTTTCACGCCAACCGGTCGTGGCGACGCGGCCACGGCCGACCATGGCCTGGACCAACCGCCCGACGCGGCGGAGCGGTTGCTGGCGCAACTGATTCGGCTGGCCGAGCGAGGTGGACACCCGTCCTCGGAATCCGATCTCGAACAGTGGGCGGCCAGGGCTCGCTCGTGGGGTCTCGGTGTTTTGTCCGCCGTCGTCGACAGCAGCGACACCCCGGCTGAGGCGCAGCTTCGAGCGTGTTGGACGCTGGCGCTGCTGGCCGACGTCCGGGGCGTCGAAGCGCCCGTCGACGTCTGAGCATTGGCAACACGGATCAGGGGCTGGTCGGAGCGACGGTCCGTGCCCTAGGCTCGCCACCGAGGGTGACGGCCAGCGACGCAACGTTGTTGTCGGTGCGCAGCTCGTTGAGGCGACCGGCCGGATTGGCGGTCACCTGGAGCAGGTAGTCGCCGTTGGGGACCGAGCTGATATCGATCGTCTGCCCGGGGACCCATTGGTTGTAGGTGTCGCCCCAACCGACCTCGAGGATCTGGCGGATCCACAGTGCCCCGAAGACACCGCACGATCCGGCCAGGCCGGTCAGAGTCGGCCGCCACACCGCCGAGGGGAGGGTCAGGTCGATGGCGTCGGTCGGGGCCAGGCAGAACGCCTCCTTCCCGCTCG